>SVSC01000083.1 GCA_015064525.1 Oscillospiraceae bacterium | reverse complement strand
TTACGTGAAGGAGCAAACGGTGATCACCGACTATTTCGTAATCTGCACGGGACGCTCCAGCACCCACGTCAAATCCCTTGGAGGCGAGGTGGAATACAAGCTGGGGCTCAGAGGCGTTGATCCTCTCCATTTTGAGGGACGGGACAACAACAACTGGGTAGTGGTGGACTACGGCACCGTAATCCTTCATATTTTCAGTCAGGAATCCAGAGACTTTTATAAATTGGAAAAGCTCTACGGCGATGCCGAGGAGGTTAAGTTCCTTTCCATCGACGAAAAAGCGGAAGCAGAGGGAGAAGCAAAGCAATGAAATACGATTTTAGAGAGATCGAGCCAAAATGGCAGGCAAAATGGGACGAAGCCAAGGCATTCCACGCGGTAGACAACAGTGAAAAGCCCAAGTACTACACGCTGGTGGAGTTTCCGTATCCCAGCGGCGCGGGAATGCACGTGGGACATATCAAGGCGTATTCCGGCTTGGAGGTTGTGTCCCGCAAGAGAAGAATGCAGGGCTACAACGTGATGTTTCCCATCGGCTTCGATGCCTACGGCTTGCCCACCGAGAACTATGCCATCAAAACGGGAATTCACCCCCGTGAGGTAACCGACCGCAATATTGAAAAGTTTACCTCTCAGCTCCGCCGCGTAGGTTTCTCCTTCGATTGGGATCGCGTGGTGGACACCACCGAGGAGGGCTACTACCGCTGGACGCAATGGATCTTTTTGAAAATGTTTGAAAAGGGCTTGGTGTTCCGCGACAACGCGCTGGTCAATTATTGCCCCAGCTGTAAGGTGGTGCTTTCCAATGAGGATTCTCAGGGCGGAAAGTGCGATATCTGCAAGAGCGACATCGTTCAGAAGTCCAAAACCGTTTGGTATCTCCGCATCACTGAGTATGCCGATAAGCTTCTGCAGGGGTTGGACGAGGTGGATTATCTTCCCAACGTCACTCAGCAGCAGGTGAACTGGATCGGCAAATCCACGGGCGCCTTTGTGAACTTCTCCCTGAAGGAAGTGGACGAGAAGCTTCGCATCTATACCACCCGTTGCGACACCCTTTTCGGCGTTACCTTCATGGTAATCGCGCCCGAGCATCCCGTGATTGAAAAGTATCGCGATCGCATTTCCAACATCGAGGCGCTGGATGCCTATAAGGAGGAGTGCGCGAAAAAGACCGAATTTGAAAGAACGCAGCTGGTGAAGGAAAAGACCGGCGTTCGCATTGAAGGTCTCACCGCCATCAATCCCGTTTCGGGAAAGGAAATCCCGATCTACATTTCCGACTACGTGATGATGGGCTACGGAACCGGCGCGATCATGGCGGTTCCCGCCCACGATGAGCGCGATTATGCCTTTGCCAAAAAGTTCGGTATTGACATTGTTGAGGTTATTAAGGGCGGCGACATTGCAGTTGCCGCGTACACAGGCGACGGTGAGATGGTCAATTCGGATTTCCTCAACGGCTTCACCAACAAAAAGGATTCCATTGCCCGTATGCTGGAGCATTTGGCAGAGCAGGGCATCGGTGAGATGGGCGTGCAGTACAAGATGAAGGACTGGGCGTTCAACCGTCAGAGATATTGGGGCGAGCCGATTCCGATCGTGCATTGCGCGCATTGCGGTATGGTACCCGTGCCCTATGCCGAGCTGCCTCTCAAGCTGCCGAAGGTCAATAACTTTGAGCCGGGCGAGGGCGGCGAAAGTCCTCTGGCTAAGATCGAGAGCTTCGTGAACTGCAAGTGCCCCAAGTGTGGAGGGGACGCAAAGCGTGAAACCGACACCATGCCTCAGTGGGCAGGCTCCTCCTGGTACTTCCTGCGCTATATTGATCCGAAAAACGAAGATGCTCTTGCCGATCCCGAAAAGCTGAAGTACTGGATGCCTGTGGATTGGTACAACGGCGGTATGGAGCACGTGACCCGTCATATGATTTATTCCCGCTTCTGGCACAAATTCCTCTACGATCTCGGTGTGGTTCCGTGCAGCGAGCCCTACGCAAAGCGTACCGCGCAGGGGCTGATCCTCGGTCCCGACGGAGAAAAAATGTCCAAATCCAAGGGCAACGTGGTTGACCCCAACGACGTGGTGGACGTTTACGGCGCCGACGTGCTGAGAACCTACGTGCTATTTATGGGTGATTACGCCAGCGCGGCTCCCTGGAACGAAAGCTCCATGAAGGGTTGCAAGAGATTTTTGGAAAGAGTGGCGGATCTGGTGGATTTGGTCAAGCCCAACGGCGGAAACGCGAAGCTGGAGTCGGCATTCCACAAGACCGTGAAGAAGGTATCGCTGGATATCGAGGAGCTGAAGTTCAACACTGCCATCGCCTCTATGATGGCTCTGCTCAACGAGGTTTATGAGGTTGGAAGCCTGAACCGTGAGGAGCTTTCCATGCTGATCCGTGTGTTGTCGCCCTTCGCGCCTCATTTGGCGGAGGAGATGTGGGAAACCATCGGCGGCGAGGGGCTTTGCTCGCTGGCAGAGTGGCCTGCTTGGGATGAAAGCAAGACCGTGGACAGCACCGTTGAGGTTGCCGTTCAGATCAACGGCAAGGTGCGCGCTACCGTGGAGCTTCCCCTGAACTGCCCCAAGGAGGATGCCATTGCCGCTGCAAAGGCAGACACCAGAGTGGCGCCTTATTTGGAAGGCAAAACGGTGGTCAAGGAGATCAGCGTTCCCAATAAGATCGTGAACATCGTTGTGAAATAATGAATTATCAGGTGATGGTCCTCTCGGAGGATACCGTGTTTGCGCGGATGCTGGAGCTGGAGTTTTCCTATCTGCATCTGCAGGCAGGCTCGGCATCCTCCATGGATCCAAGCGATCGGACAGACGTGCTGATCCTGGATTTGGACAGCGCGTCGGCACCGATGGCGGCTTGCTACCGCAAGATGATTGGCTTCAGCCGACATTCTGCAACTGCCGCCGAGGATGCGGGCAATTGCTCCATGATCCTGCGCCGCCCCTTTCGCATGAGTCTGCTTCGCAGAGAGGTGTTGGCGGAAACGGGAGGAGAGCTAACTTGGGCAACCAACGAGCCTCCTCAAAAAAGCGCGGTGGAGCGGAGAATTGTTCTGGATGAAGGTGCGCGAGCCATGATATGCGACGGCAAACGCATCGCGCTTTCCCCCTGCGAATATCGCATCATGGAGTGTTTGCTGAAAAAAAGAGGCGCCGCGGTAACCAGAGAAGAGCTTTCGGAGCTGATTGGGTACTCGGAAACGAATAAGACCGACGTTTACGTGTGCTATCTTCGACGCAAGACCGATGATCTCCCCGGCGGTCGGCTGATCCGTACCGTGAGGGGAAAGGGATATATGATACCGTCATAGGGAAGCCTCCGAATAATTCACGCTCGTGCAATTCACGAAAGTCCTTTTATCTTTTGAAAAGTAAACAAAAAACGTAAAAAGAGACGCTAAGCATCAGATGTGATGAACTCAGCGTCTCTTTTTTTGTAAATTCCTTTGGAATCAATTTTGCTTGTGTTTTGCGTTTATTCCCAGAAAATGATTTTGCTGTCGGGGATCAGCACAACAAAGCCCGTGGAGATGTACTCTCCAAGCAAAGAGGAAACCTGTTGATGAGAAAGCGAGCCGTAGTGAGCTGTTTGGGGAGGAACCCTGCCGAACAGAGCGCGGAAGATCATGTGGGCGCCAACGTAGCCTGCCAAGGGCTTGCTGTGCCTGTGGGTATCGTCCATGCAGAAATCCCAGTAGTCAACGCCGTTTTCGATCAGCGCGTTTATTTCTTCCTTCCAGTTCAGAAAATGCACGTTTGGATAGCTTTGCGCGGCTTGATTGCCGCTTCCCTCATTGTGAGCGGGGAAGATGACAATGGGGGTGTTAGAGACGTTGCAGGCATCCACGTAGGGGCTGAAGGCATTCACATCGGTTCCCGAATAGAAGCCACACATAAACACGGCGGCAAATTCGCCGTTTCTCATTCGGCTCAGATACCCCGACCAGCTTTTGGAAACGGTGGCGTAGCCAACCGAAACCGCGGTAACGGAATAAGAAGCACCTGCGGCATCAAACATATCCTGCAAGGCATTGCCGATCTGTGAGGTGCCGATAAAGCTGTTTCCAAGGATCAGAACAGACTTTCCCCGCGCGGAGGAGGGGAGGGAAATACTACCCAAGGAGGAATCTGTGGCGCGGGGAAGTACAGCCGCTCCCACCCGCAGCTTGCGAGACAAAAAATCATGAACCTCCATGTAACGAACCGTTAGGGTGACAGCACGCGTCTCGCCGTCCGAACTGTAATAATAGATGTAGCGATG
Organism: Oscillospiraceae bacterium; assembly: GCA_015064525.1. Classification (GTDB taxonomy): domain Bacteria; phylum Bacillota; class Clostridia; order Oscillospirales; family CAG-272; genus UMGS1865. The sequence goes on along the minus strand of SVSC01000083.1, from coordinate 6,673 downwards.
GTGATAGCGATCCTCTGCGGCATATTGGGAAGCGTCCTCCAGAATCGACCATTCACACCGTACGCCTTCATAGGTGTTTTCGTCGGATTTCACCAGCAAAAAGCCATGGGGCAGCGGAAGCTCACCCATGCGCACCTCACCGATCTCCTCACCGTCTCTTATCAGCGCCTGACCACCGTTGGAGGTAGGCTGACAGCTCCAATTTTGGGGTATTTGAAGCTGAAGCACCTTGGAGTCACTGTTCTTTCCAAAGTATTGATTCCTTGTGGTAGAAAACTCACGGGGTATCAGATCCGAATAGGATCGACCGTCATTGATAGGATCGGTATCGGGTGGGGGGCTGTTCGGGGGTTCGGTGCCAACGGGCGCTTCCGATTGGTGGCAGGAGACTGCGGAAAACAGCAGAATAACGACCAATAGCAGTGAAAAAAATCTACAAGTATTCAACGTGATTGCTCCTTTTTTTGATGTTAGGAGGCGGTAAGCATTGCCAACCTTTGCGTTCATTATAGCATAGGGCAAATGCGTTGTCAAGGGATTGTGGAAAACTGTAAAGCCGATTTTACATCGTTCCCGTGAGGGGATCTTCACCATTTAAGAACAAAAAGAAAACAGAGAATAGCGGTTGCTATCCTCTGTTTTCCTGGCGCGCCGTAAGGGATTCGAACCCCTGACCTTTTGGTTCGTAGCCAAACACTCTATCCAACTGAGCTAACGGCGCATTCGCACTTCAATCGTACCTGCATATTATACTACAAATATCCTGATTTGTCAATACCTTTTTTGAAAAAAGTTTTTATTTTTTTTGGATTGTAATTTTTTAAAGGAATTATCGCGTTGAATTTTTCCTTGACAAATGACTTGCTTTAAAAAAATACAAGATCTTGTAAAAACCTCTTGACAAAAACACAAGATATGGTATAATATTGGTGTTCCGCTTTTTTGGAACGCTGTTTGTATGATTAGAGTCGGATGAGGAAACGCACCCGCGTTTTTTTTACTCTCCGAATTCGGCAAAATAGGATATGACCGTGTTATTTTCAGACAAGGGAGGACGAAATGAAGGTAATCAAAAGAAACGGATCGGAAGTCGGCTTTGATATTGATAAAATTGTTACCGCCATCACCAAGGCGAACGGAGTGGTGGACGAGGAGGCGCGTATGACCGCGATGCAGATCGTGCGGATTGCGGAGGCTGTGGAGCTGAAGTGTATTCGTATGAATCGCGCGGTGAGCGTGGAGGAGATTCAGGATCTTGTGGAAAGCCAGATCATGGCGCACGGCAACTACGAGGTTGCCAAGCGATATATCACCTATCGCTATACACGTGATTTGGTTCGCCGCTCCAATACCACCGACGAACGGATCCTGAGTCTCATTGAATGCAGCAATGAGGAAGCCAAGCAGGAGAACGCCAATAAAAACCCCACGGTAAACAGTGTGCAAAGAGATTACATGGCGGGAGAGGTGAGCCGCGATCTCACCGAGCGCCTGCTGTTGCCTGCTGAAATCGTGGAAGCGCATCGGGAGGGCATCATCCACTTCCATGACGCCGACTACTATGCTCAGCATATGCACAACTGCGATCTGGTGAATCTGGAGGATATGCTGCAGAACGGAACGGTGATCTCGGGAACCATGATCGAGCGTCCCCACAGCTTTTCCACCGCCTGCAACATTGCAACACAGATCATTGCCCAGGTGGCGAGCAATCAGTATGGGGGTCAGAGCATTTCTCTCACCCACTTGGCTCCCTTTGTGCAGGTGAGCCGGGAGAAGATCGCCAAGAGCCTGCGGGAGGATCTGGAGGAGGCGGGTGCCACTCTTTCCGAGTCGCATTTTTCCAAAATGGTGGAAAAGCGATTGCGTGAGGAGATCCGCAAGGGTGTGCAAACCATTCAGTATCAGGTGGTCACGTTGCTCACCACCAACGGTCAAGCGCCCTTTGTCACGGTATTCATGTATCTTGGAGAAGCCAAAGACGAGCGGGAAAAGCGGGATCTGGCGATCATCATTGAGGAAACACTGCTCCAGCGCTATGAGGGAGTAAAGAACGAGGACGGCGTGTTTGTAACGCCTGCGTTCCCCAAGCTGATTTACGTTCTGGAGGAGGACAACATCCGCGAGGATTCCCCCTATTACTATCTCACCAAGCTCTCGGCAAAATGCACCGCCCGCCGTATGGTGCCCGACTACATTTCCGAAAAGAAGATGCTGGAATTGAAGCGGGATCGGAACGGAGAAGGGCATTGCTATACCTGCATGGGCTGCCGCAGCTTCCTCACGCCCTATGTGGATGAGGAGGGCAAGCCCAAGTACTACGGTCGCTTTAATCAGGGCGTTGTCACCGTGAATCTGGTGGACGTCGCGCTGTCGTCGGGTGGGAATATTGAGCGCTTCTGGCGGATCTTCCACGATCGCCTGGAGCTTTGCCATCGTGCCCTTCTTTGCCGTCATGAGCGACTGAAGGGAACCCTTTCGGACGTGGCGCCTATTCTTTGGCAGTACGGCGCTTTGGCGCGTCTGAAAAAGGGAGAAACCATTGATCGCTTGCTCTACGGTGGCTACTCCACCATTTCCCTGGGCTACGCGGGGCTTTATGAGTGCGTGAAATACATGACGGGGAAGAGCCATACCGACCCCGAAGCCACTCCCTTTGCGCTGGAGGTCATGCAGTATATGAACGATGCCTGCAAGCGCTGGAAGGCGGAGCATCAAATTGATTTCAGTCTCTACGGCACTCCGCTGGAGTCCACTACCTATAAATTTGCTAAGTGCCTGCAGAAGCGGTTCGGGATCATTCCGGGCATCACCGATAAGGGCTATATCACCAACAGCTACCATATCCACGTAACCGAGGAGATCGACGCCTTCTCCAAGCTGGCGTTTGAGGCGCAGTTCCAAGCCCTCTCGCCCGGAGGCGCCATCAGCTACGTGGAGGTTCCCGATATGCAGAACAATCTGGAGGCGGTTCTGCAGGTGATGAAGTTTATCTATGAAAACATTATGTACGCCGAGCTGAACACCAAATCCGACTACTGTCAGGTTTGCGGCTGGGATGGCGAGATTGCCATTGAGGAGGAGGACGGAAAGCTCATTTGGAAATGCCCCAAATGCGGAAACACCGACCAGAGCAAAATGAACGTGGCGCGCCGCACCTGCGGGTATATCGGAACCCAGTATTGGAATCAGGGCAGAACCCAGGAGATCCGTGAGCGGGTGCTTCATTTATAAATTGTATGAACTACTGTAACATCAAGTATTGCGACGTTGCCAACGGCGAGGGGGTTCGCACCACGCTGTTTGTTTCCGGTTGTACCAACCGCTGCGAGGAGTGCTTTCAGCCCGAAACCTGGGACTTTCACTACGGCGAGCCCTTCACCCCTGAGGTGGAGGATCGGATTCTGGAGTCGCTCAAGCCCTTTTACGTGAATGGGCTTACCCTTCTTGGCGGAGAGCCCTTTGAGCCCTCCAATCAAAGAGCGCTGGTGCGCTTTGTTCAACGAGTGCGGGAGACATATCCCGAAAAAAACGTGTGGTGCTTCACAGGCTTCACCTTAGAGGAGCTTTTGCGGGAGGGCTCTCATCCCCGCTGTGAGGTGACCGATGAGCTGCTTTCCATGATCGACGTTTTGGTGGACGGTCGCTTCGTGAAGGAATTGAAGGACATCTCTTTGCGCTTCCGCGGCTCCTCCAATCAACGGCTGATCAACCTGCCAAGAACCCTGCGGGAGGGAAGGCTCCTCCTGTGGGAGTCCTGAAAACGAGGAACTGCCTGAATTTTTCAAAACCTCTTGCAAATTTCGTGAAAATGATGTATAATATATAGCGGGATAACGCTATATATTAGATGGCGCAATAGCGCTACTTATTAAAGAGGCTTTTATGTTGAAAAATGATTATATGACCATAGCCGAAGCATCGGAAAGGTGGGGCTTATCGCAGCGTCAGGTGCAACACCTGTGTATGCTTGGCTCTGTAGAGGGAGCGACAAAATTCGGTCGCGCCTGGATGATACCAAAGAATTCGAAGAAGCCGATCGACGGCAGAACGAAGGCGGCGAGAGCCGATTATGATGCGGATATGCCGCTTCCTCGCAAAACACCGTTTCTCTATATGAGCGATCTGTACCACACTCCGGGAACGGCTGACGAGGTTGGTGAAGGTCTTTCCCACAACCACGAAGCGCAGATTCTTTTTGAAGCTGAGGTGGCATACTCCCGAGGCGAGATAGACAAGGTTTACGATATCGCAAGCTATCTCCTCCATAAGCATTCCGGTTTTTATGCGGTTCTCTCCGCGGGGATGCTTCTTGCACAGTGCGCAATATGGAAGGGGGATCTCCATATGTGGCGTAAAGCCAAGATACATATTGCCGAGGCTCCGGCGAAGGGGGATCTTGACCGTGATGCCATGCAGCTTGCGATCAGCGCTGTTGATATCATGATATATAATATTGATCATTTTCCGGAATGGTTCAAAAAGGGCAGCTTTGAGCCGCTTCACGTGGATGCGTATCCTGCGGCAATGGTGTATTACGCCAAATATTTATTTGCCTTTGGTTATGCTGTGGCAATGGGACTTCATAAGGTAGAGGGAACACATGGCCTATATATGATGTCTGTGATTTCCTATACGGTGGAGCCGATGATCTCATTGGCAAGAGCCAATCATTCGGTGATGTCCGAGATATGCCTGCGCCTTACCTGTGCCGCGATATACCACAACTGCGGTAAGGATGGTGATGCGATCTGCCACATCGACAAAGCAATAGAGCTGGCGCTCCCCGATAAATTCTACGGTGTTCTTGCGGAGTATTGCCGTGCGCTTGACAGCCTTATGGAGCAGCGACTGTCCCTTTTTAACGAGGATGCTCGAAGTGAGGTCAAGCGGCTTTACAAAATTTATAATGAAGGATGGTCGAGGCTTTCGGGCGCGGTTCGGGGAAAGAAGCTTTTAACCACTTTATCCAATAAGGAGCGCGAGGTGGCAAAGCTCGCCGCCTTTGGAATGTCCAATTCCGAGATTGCCGAGAAGCTGTATCTTTCGCTTTCCGTTGTTAAGCAAGCGGTGCGAATTGTGTCTGAAAAATCGGGGCTTCCGCGCTCGGAATTTGCCGCGATTCTTTAAAGGTGTTTCGCTTTTTATATATCCTTTTTGTCCCCAAAAAGATATATGGGTTTTCCTCAAACGCAAAAAAAGCCCGAAAAATATGACCGAAAAAAGAGATTTTAGGTAATACCGCAAACAGGAAAAGTCTGCTATACTATGAACAACAGTATGGCAGATTTTTCTTTTGAAAAAATGCAGAAAGGAGCCGAATGTGTTAGACGAGCGTATTCAGAATGATTTATCGGTCACGGAGCTTGCTCACAAGGAGGGGGATTTCTACAAGCTCATATCCACTTGCGGGAAGGTCTTTGAGTTAAGGTACGGCTATTATGAGGAATGCGACCGACAGAATCCGCTCTGCAATCCGGTTGTACTCTATCCCGACTTTCTAAAGGAACCCGTTTACACCGATTGCGGCGAGCCGTTCGCAACAATGGTGCAGGACGCCTGCAAGTGCTACAGAGGTGAAACCAAGCGGACACTCAACACAACCTGCGCCGAATGCCAATACTTTCAGCACTGCGAGGATTGGATCGGCATATGCAAATGCGGTTTGCGGCAGAGAAAGAATGAGTAGCTTCCAAGCATATGGTCAGAACGTACTGAGGCGCAACCTCATGATAGAAAAATGAAAAGGAGTATCATTATGAAAAAAATCGGTTTAACTTTAGTATCTGTTTTGGTGATCCTGGTGATCACAACCATGCTTTTCGGCGCAACGATTTCAGCAAATGCGGAGGTCATTCCCATTCCCGACATCCCCGCGATCGACAGGCCCTATCAGACGATAGAGGAGCTTGGTATTGATTTTGATGCCATCGACGCGCACTTCCCGCATCAGATCGAGGTGAAAAGAGAGAACGGCAAGGTTTACGTTGAGGATATCGGCGCGGGTTTCGTAAGCGTTTTCGCCGCCGATTATTACGAGCTCGCGCTGATAGACGGTTATTGGACGGGGGACATAGAGGGTGAGCTTCAGGTGATACACTTTTATCACTCCAATCCCTTTGAGTTTGAGGAAGCAAGGTATTGGAACATAGCCTATTACGGCGATGGCACAAGAGATTCGTATATACACTTAAAGGATGACACAAGGAGTATGTCCATCAGCTTTGCAAACGAGTATCAAAACGTTACCGTTCTTTATCGCTCGGGAGATTACAATTATGAGGATACATACCTCGGCGGTGTTCTGGTTACCCACGGCGTTTCAAACCGAAAGGACACGGATCTGGTTGAAGTCCTTTATGACATGAACGGAAACATAAAGTACTGCGAAGTATTAACAAACACCTATTATTTCTATTTTCCCGGACAGGGGTGGTCGTCAACCTGGGATTCCTTTACGGAAGGTGATGTCCCTGAGGGATATGAGGGCATTGACGAGACTTATTTCACCGTAAATAAGCCCTCGCTCATTTGCAACGCAGCGGGCGGAGACAGTATGCTGCACGAAATGTCAACCGCTTATTGTACCTCTCCCGCTACCTGCAAGAACGGCTGTGGACACACCGAGGGTACGATCGAGCATCACACCTGGCAGACCGTTGACGGGGAAAAG
>SVSC01000082.1 GCA_015064525.1 Oscillospiraceae bacterium | reverse complement strand
AACGGGCGAAATTCCCCTAATCGGCGTTTCTTTTTGATAACTTTTTCTTTGCGCCTCTTTCTGCAAAGAAAAAGTGGCTAACAAATTAGTACTATTTAACAAACTGTCATTTTGGCAATACGGTTTGTCAGTGGTCTGAGGCGCCCCGTGTTGCCACGGGGCGCCCCTTTAAAATAGAATTCTCAAACGTTAGTTTCGGAAAAACGAAGGCTCGCGGGAACGCTTAAAGCTTTTCAATTTTTCCGGATTCCGCCGAGCGAAATGCCGCCTCGATCACCTTCAGGTCGATGAGCATTTGCTCATGGGTAACAAGCTGCTCTGCCTCTCCTCTGACAGCTGCCGCAAAATTACGGTAGTAGTCGTGAACGTCGGAGACGGGGCGGGGGATCTTGTAGGTAGAGGTGGTAATCTCGTCTCTGGGCGCCATGGTCTTGGTGAGCCCTGCGGCGGTTTCCACGGGAATTACCTCGCTCTCGTGCCAATGGTTGCATCTCACGGCGGTTGCCTCCTCACGCCAGTCGGTGAGAAGCACCGTGCCCTTTTCGGCACGGAGGTAGAAGCGGGGCATTGCAATGAAGTTGTAGGTTCCAACCTCAACGTAGGCGCGCTGACCGCTCTTGAAATTGAGGGTGAGGCGGAAGCCGTCGTCAACCTCCTTGTTGGTGATGTTGTCCATGACGCAGAACACGCTTTCCACGTTTTCAAAGCCGAAGATCATCAAAATCTGGTCGATGAGGTGAATGCCCCAGTCGTAGAGCATCCCGCCGCCGTAGCGCTTTTCGCCTCTCCAGTCGGAGGGGATGCCGCGGCTGCCGTGAATACGGGATTCGATCTCCATCACGCGGCCCAGTTCGCCCGAATCGTACACCGATTTCATTGCCAGATAGTCCACGTCCCACCGACGGTTCTGGTGGGTGGAGAAGATTTTGCCGTTTTTCTTTGCGGCGGCGATCATGCGCTCCAGAGAAGCCACCGAAAGGGTGACGGGCTTCTCGCAGATCACGTTCTTGCCCGCCTCCAACGCGCGGATCACAACGTCCTCGTGAACGTCGTTGGGAATGGCAACGGTAACGGTGTCAACGGATTCGTCCTGCAGCAGCGCGCGGTAGGAGGGGTAAACGCGGATACCGCGGCTTTCCGCCAGCTCGCACCGCTCCCTGCGGATATCGTAAATGCCCGCCAGCTCGCAGGTATCGCTCTTCAGCAGCCGTTCCGCATGCCAGCCGCCCATACCGCCGTAGCCAACAATGGCAACCTTCATCTTGTCCTGTTTCATAAAAAAATCCGTCCTTTATCGGGGAATTTTAAAAGTCTACATACAGTATATACCTTTTCGTTCGGTTTTTCAAGACATCCGTTGAAAAAAAACGGACTTTTTTTGCTTTTTCCATAAAAAACTTGCGGTTTCTTCGGAAAAATATTGCAAAGCCCTTGTCAGAACGAGAAAAATCCGTTATAATATTAAAAGTAGCGTACTGTTTGATCGAAAGATTGATTTTTATTGGAAAGGTCGGGTTAGAAGGTTCATGCTCACCGAAAGACAAAAGCACATTCGTAATTTTTCCATCATTGCACATATTGACCACGGCAAGTCCACCCTGGCGGACCGTATTCTGGAGCTGACCCGTACCGTTGAAAAGCGGGACATGGAGGAACAGCTTCTGGACAACATGGATCTGGAGCGGGAACGCGGTATCACCATCAAGGCGCGCGCCGTTCGCTTGAACTATACCGCCAAGAACGGCGAGGATTACGTGTTCAACCTGATTGATACCCCCGGCCACGTGGACTTCAACTATGAGGTTTCCCGTTCTCTCAACGCCTGCGAGGGCGCTTTGCTGGTGGTGGATGCCACCCAAGGCATTGAGGCGCAAACCCTTGCCAACGCTTATCTTGCGGTGGACGCCAACCTGGAGATTCTTCCCGTGGTGAATAAGATCGACCTTCCCTCCGCAAACGTGCAGAAATGCCGCGATGAGGTGGAGGAGGTGATCGGGATCCCCGCGGAGGGTTGTCCCGCCGTATCCGCTAAAACGGGCGAAAACGTTGGGGACGTTCTGGAGGCGATTGTGGAGCAGATTCCCGCTCCCGAGGGGGATGAGAACGCGCCCCTGAAATGTCTGATTTTTGACTCCTACTATGACAGCTATCTTGGAGTGGTGGTCAATATCCGCGTGGTGGACGGTAAGATCCGCGCGGGCGACCGTATCCGATTGATGAGCACGGGCGCCGAATTTGACGTGGTTGAGGTTGGAACGCTGGAGCCCTTCGGCCTGCGCAAGAGCGACTGTCTGGCGGCGGGCGAGGTTGGATATCTCACAGCCTCCATCAAGAGCGTCAGCGACACCCGCGTGGGAGACACCGTCACCTTGGCAAAAACGCCTACCGAACAGCCTCTCCCGGGCTTTAAGGCGGTTCAGCCCATGGTGTATGCGGGAATTTACCCCGCCGACGGCGCGCGCTACGGTGACCTGCGGGATGCCCTCGAAAAATTGCAGCTCAACGACGCTGCGCTGATCTTTGAGCCCGAGACCTCGGCTGCTCTGGGCTTTGGATTCCGTTGCGGCTTTCTGGGGCTTCTTCACATGGAGATCATTGAGGAGCGCCTGGAGCGGGAATTCAACCTGGATCTGATCACAACAGCCCCCAGCGTAATCTATGAGATCAAGCTGAAGAGCGGAGAAACGATCCGCATTGATAACCCCTCCAATTATCCCATGCCCGATATGATCGACACCGCCTTTGAGCCCATGGTAAAGGCGAGCGTGATCACCCCCGTGGACTACGTTGGCGGCCTGATGGATCTGTGTCAGGACCGTCGGGGTGTGTTCTACGACATGAAATATCTGGATCCTACCCGCGTGGAGCTCCACTACGACCTGCCCCTCAACGAGATCATCTACGATTTTTTCGATGCTCTCAAGAGCCGTTCCAGAGGCTACGCTTCTTTGGACTACGAAATGAAGGGCTACGTTGCGGGTAAGCTGGTGAAGCTGGACTTCCTGCTCAACGGCGAGCAGGTGGACGCGCTTTCCTTTATCGTTCACGAGGAAAAGGCATACGCCAGAGCGCGCAAGATCGCGGAGAAGCTGAAGGAGAACATTCCGCGTCAGCTCTTTGAGATCCCGATCCAGGCAGCCATCGGAACCAAGGTGATTGCCCGCGAAACCGTGAAGGCGATGCGGAAGGACGTGCTTGCCAAGTGCTATGGCGGCGATATTACCCGAAAGAAGAAGCTGCTGGAAAAGCAGAAGGAGGGGAAAAAGAAGATGCGCCAGCTGGGCTCGGTGCAGATCTCTCCCGAGGCGTTCATGGCGGTGCTTCGCTTGGACGACGAAAATTAAAACAAAGTATATTTACACCGGGGTGGGCTTTTGCCCGCCCCGCAGGTTGTAGACCAAAGGTGCGTAAATCTTTAGATTGCAAAAACTCCTTAGCCGCTTTCTTTTGATGCCGCAGGCGCAAAAGAAAGCTAACAAAGAAAACGCCGTTTGGAGGATTTCGCCCGTTGCGACGGGCGACAAGGGCTCCGCGCCCTTGACCGCGCAAGCTTTTGAAAAAGCTTGACCAAAACTTTCATCAAACTGACGAAACTCTATAGTTTTGTCTACAGTCTCCGGGGTGGGCTTTTGCCGCCCCGATCAACAAAAGGCGGTCGAAGCTGTGTTGGAATATGCTGCAAGGGACTACACTCCGTAATATTCCGTGATTCCCTCGTAGATTCCCCTTGCGAACAGCTCGGGAGAGTTGTTCATCAGCGCCGCCTCCTCCGGGTTGGTAATGAATCCCAGCTCCACCAGTACCGCGGGCATTGCGGTGCGGCGCAGCACGTAGAGCCCCGGGCGAACCTTCATGCCGCGGTTGGAAAGTCCCGTTTCCCGCGAAATTCCCTCCAGAATGTCCTCGCCCAATCGAAAGGCGGGGGTGCCGTTGGCATAGGAGAATGCCTCGGTTCCGCCTGCCGAGGGAATGGACGACGCGTTGGTGTGGATGCTCACAAAGGCATCGGCGCCCCATGCGTTGGCGTCCTGTACCCGCAGCTGCAGGCTGGTGGTGTTGGAGGTTCCCAGAGCCGAGGTTGGCGTTGGGCGGGACTCCCGCACCTCGAAATTGCCGTTGGCGCGCAAAAGCGCTCCCAGCTCCTTGCCAACGCGGTAGGTAATATCCTGCTCACGTAGACCGTTGCCCTCGGCGCCCGCGTTGGGATTTTCGGGATTGTGTCCCTGGTCAATATAAATTTTAATTGCCATACCTTTCCTCCCTTTTTGTTTTCAGTTTATGCAGTCTCTCTTTGAGACGTGATTTTTGATCCGAAAGGAGCCGTTCCCTATGAGCTCTGTGAAGCATTTTGCCGACGCGGAAAAGAACCGCGTGGAAAAAGGCGTATTGTATTTGGTGGCAACCCCCATCGGCAATCTTGCCGACCTTTCCGAGCGCGCGATCAAGGTGCTTTCCGAGGTGGATTTCATTGCCGCCGAGGACACCCGTAATTCCATGCGCCTGCTCACGCATCTGGATATCCATAAACCGATGGTGTCCTATTTTGAGCATAACAAGCGGGAGAGAGGCGAGCAGATCGCCGCGCGGTTGAGGGCAGGGGAATCCTGCGCCCTGATTACCGATGCGGGCACTCCCGCCATCAGCGATCCGGGGGAGGATCTGGTGGCGCTCTGCGGCGCGGAGGGGATTCGCGTGTCCTCCATCCCGGGGCCTGTGGCGTCGATTACCGCGCTCACCCTTTCGGGGCTTCCCACGGGGCGCTTCTGCTTTGAGGGCTTTCTCTCGGTGAATAAGGCGGAGCGCCGTGAGCGGCTGGAGGAATTGAAGACCGAAGGGCGCACCATGCTTTTCCATGAAGCGCCCCACAAGCTCCGCGCCACGCTGGAGGATCTCAGACGTGCCTTTGGCGACGGCAGACGAATCGCCGTTTGCCGCGAGCTGACCAAGCTCAACGAGGAGGTTCTGCGGCTGACGCTGGCGGAGGCGGTGGAATATTATACCGCAACCGAGCCCCGGGGAGAATACGTGCTGGTGATCGAGGGCGCCGCCAAGCAACAAACGGCAGCCTTTTGGGAGGGCATGGACATTCCTGCTCACGTGGAGCATTACATTGCCATGGGAATGTCCAAAATGGACGCGGTGAAGCAAGCCGCCAAGGATCGCGGCGTTCCCAAGAACACCGTGTATCGGGAAATGATCTGAATTGGGAAGCGATCGCGAAAGAAATCCGTTCTAAAAAATGCAAATACCCTTGACAATTTCGGAAGATGGTGGTATAATTTGTATGATGTCAGACAATTTGGAGGAAATATGAAGCAATCCAGAACCGATCATGTGGTGAACGAGCTGCGGGAGCGCTTGTTGGCGGGGGTTTATCCCACGGGAGAGAAGCTCCCCTCCGAGGCAGAGCTTTGCAGGGAGCTGGGGGTGAGCCGTTCCAGCTTGCGAGAGGGGCTCAGCTCCTTGGAGGCGGCGGGAATGGTGGAGCGCCGCGCGGGGAGAGGCACCTTTGTGGCAGACCGTTTGCCCGATTCGGGAGACGCCGCAAAAAACTGGCTGCTGCACCGCGAGTTTGAGCTGAAGGATCTTTTGGAGGCGCGGCGAGCCATTGAGCCCGTTTGCGCTCAGCTGGCGGCATCCAAAGCAACTCCCCAAGACGTTACCTATCTGATGGGGCTGCTTTATCGCTTTGAAATCGGTGTTCAACAGGAGGATGCTCGAGAAATGGCATCTGCCGACGGTGAGCTGCATGCCAGGATCGCGGCGCTTTCCCAAAACCGCGTGCTGATCACCATTGCGGAAATGCTCAATCGGCAATTGATGGAATACCGATTGAATTTATTCTCGGTGAAGGGGAACGGTGTTCACGCCATTCAGCCGCACCGCGAGATCGTTGCGCGGATCGCAGAGGGGCGCGGCGAGGAGGCTTCGCTGGAAATGCTGGCGCACGTCAACGATATTTTCAAAAATTTGCACGATATTACACACTCCTGAAGTGGGATTGAGTCTCTTTGCGTCAACGGCGCAAAGAGACTGCAACCAAGGCGCGGATTCGATCGCGCGATCGGAATTTCCTTGCTTTGCAGCCCGATCCTCTTTTTGGAGTGATCTTCTTTGGTTCTTGATTGTCCGACATCATACAAAAATAAAAGGAGAACCAACCGTGAAAAGAAAATTCGCATCGGCAATTGTATGGCTTTTGCTGATCACGCTCGCAGGAATCCCCTGCGCCGCGTCCGCTGTTACCGATTTGGATATCAGGAGGAATCAAATGTCAAGCAACATTACCTATCCCGCGGGGATCGAATTTGTGAAGGTTCACACCGCAAAGGCAAACGGTCACCACTTTTTGCTGGGGGCGTCCATCATAAAGTACGGTGACGTTTGGGTCTGTGCCTACGGTCAGAGCCTTCAAAAGGAAAACGATGCCAACAGCCGTTTTGCCTGCAAATACTCCTACGATAACTGCAAAACCTGGAGCGAGGAGGTTGAGATCGCGGGGGTGGAGGGGAACAGCTCCCGCAGCCACGGCGTTCTGTTTGAGCTGGAGGGCAAGCTGTGGGCATACTGTCCGCGGGCAAGCTTTAACGGAGGAAGCACCTATCCGGGGCTGGTGATGGAGGCGTACACCCTCAAGGAGGATATGACTTGGCAATTTGAGGGCGTGGTGCTAAACGCCTCCTTCTGGCCGCTTTGCGAGCCCATGGTGCTTTCCAATGGCGATTTGCTGATCGCGGGCTTGGATTGCACGCTGAAGGATGCCGCCCCCGCCGTTGCCGTTTCCAAGGGGGGAGACCCCACCAAATGGGAGATGGTGCAGATCCCGAACAGCACGGGCATCAGCCTGTGGGGCGAGACGACGGTCATCGACTACAAGGACCGTTTGGTTGCCGTGATCCGCACCAATTCGGGAACCGCGGCGGTGAGTGAAAGTCTTGATTTCGGAAGAAGCTGGTCCTCCTTGGTTCTTTCGAACTTTGAAATTGCCAATTCCAAGGTTTACGGCGGAGCCCTTTCCACGGGTAGTAAATATCTGATCTATAACCACGGCTCCCGCGCCACCATGATGATTTCGGTGGGGAATTCCAACGGCTCCTACGGCTTCGTTACCCCCTATCTGATTCGCAACGGCTACGTTACCGAGCCCGCCTTCCTCAACAACCGTCAATGGGCGTATCCCTACGCCGTGGAGGAGGACGGCAAGCTCTACGTGGTGTACGCCGAAAACAAGGAAAACTGTGAGCTGGCGATCATTCCCGTCTCATCCCTGACGCCCCGCGAGGAATCCGACGAGGAGCTTCCGCGCCATGAGACTGCGGTTGCGGGGCAAGCGATAGAGCTTCCGCCTCACCGCTTGCTTTGTGAGCTGGTGGACGGCAAGGAGGATTGGTGGAGCGGCGACGGCGCCTCGGGCAGAGAGAATATCCGATACGAGGAGATCGACGGCGTTCCTGCCGTGGTTCGCTACCAAGCCGCCACAACGGCGTCCAAGAAAAATCAAGTTCTGAGAAAGCATTTCAACGTGGATCTCAGCGGCGTGGATCTGGACCGCACTGCCTTTGTGATTACCTTCTACAGCGAAAAGGCGCTGCCTGCCATTCCCTCCAATATCCATCGCATTTTTTGGGGAAATTCCATGTCCAAATCGGGAGAGAACCGTCCGTTTTCTTCGGATTACAGCATTGTTTCCCGCCTGGATTACCGTGCCACCTCCGAAAATCTTTGGGGGGAGGTAAAGGCGGGCTGGAATACCTGGCTGGTCTCCTTCCGCGAATTGGGTTATGCCTTCCACCTTGCCGATCTCAATTCCTTCTTTGTGATTTTTGAGGACAACACGCAGGTGAATTACGGCAGTCGTCTGTTTGCCGTTTCCTCGGTTCAGGTGATCGAATTCACAAAGGAGGAGCAGGCGCCCACCCCGCCCATCACGGATGAGCCCGCAACGAACGAGCCTTCCGCAAGCACGCCCACAACGGAGCCTCCCACCACCGAGCAAGCGCCTCCCGCCGAGGATGCGCCAACGGGGGATGCAAACCGCGCTGACAGCGGAAAGGAAGGTTCTTCGCTCTCCACGGGCGCCGTGGTGTCGATCGCCGCAGGGGTTGGCGGACTTTCGGGAGCCGCGGGAGGTGGGTTGACCTACCTGCTGATCCAAAGCAACGCCCGAAAAAAGAAGGAGCAGACCGAGGAATAATCGTTCAAATGATATAGCCCATAGGGGATAATCGGGATAAAAAAGCCTCGCTATGGATTTATAATCCATAGCGAGGCTTCAGAGTGTAGACCAAAGGTGCGCAATTCGTTAGATTGCACAAACTCGTTAGCCACTTTTTCTTTGACACCGTAGGCGCAAAGAAAAAGTTCGCAAAAAGAAACGCCGAAAGGGGAATTTCGCGCTCTGCGGAGCGCGACCAACGCGCGCGCGTTGGATCAGCGCAAACTTTTGAAAAAGTTTGATCAAAACTTTCATCAAACTGACGAAACTCTATAGTTTTGTCTACAGTCTGAAAGCCTCGCTATGGATTTATAATCCATAGCGAGGCTTTTGTTATTGTTCGGTATCCTCCCAAGGGGTATTGGGCTTGTCCTTGTAATGCTTTTTGAACACCCTTCTGCGGAAAAGGAACAGGGTGTAGACCAGCCACAGCACAAAGAAGATTGCGCAGGCGATCACGGCGTTTGTGAGGGATTGACTTGCAAAGCTGAGGAAAAGCAGGAGAGGCGCAATCATCACCATTGCGGGGAAATTGGAAAGAATATAGAGGCTGGAGGTGGGGGTGCGGAGATTGGGGTCAACCTCCTTCAACAAAATCATACCGTTGGAGGCGGTTCCCGTGAGGGTTCCGAAGCACATCAGGAAAAATTCATGCTCAAAGCCCTTGAAGCACTCCTTGGCAACCAAGCGAACGTAGGCGTAGGTGACGATTGTTCCCATCAGACAAAGGATCACAATGGGGAGAACGTAGTTTTTAATGTCGTTGATCTCAATGGCGGCAACGCCCGCAACGATCATCAGGTCGAAGGAGAAGCCGGAAATGCGATCCATCTGGTAGTTGTTGATGTAGTCGCGGTGCATCAGCTGGGTCTTGCGAAGGTACTTCACCACAACCTTGATCAGCATGGCGGCAAGGGATGCCCAAAGGAAGTTAAAGCCCCAGGCAATGCTGTTGGTAAAATCGGAAAGCACGCCGAGCAGACACATGAAGCCAAAGGAAATGGCGTAGGCAAGGGCAACAAAGCCAACCTGCAGGGTGAACTTATCCACCGATTCGTTGTCGGGAAGCTCAACATTGTTGGGATCCGCTTGCTCATTGGAGGGGGCGGGGGTGGCGGAGTGGCGCACCGAAAGAGCTCCGCGCTTCTTGTGCAGGTTGATGTAAAACACGCCGAATACCGATGCCACCACAAAGCCGATGGAGGCAAGGGACAAGCCAAAGCTGCCGTTCCCCGCAAATTGAGTGGCGGGGGTGTTGGTGAAGTTGATAT
Organism: Oscillospiraceae bacterium; assembly: GCA_015064525.1. Taxonomy (GTDB): domain Bacteria; phylum Bacillota; class Clostridia; order Oscillospirales; family CAG-272; genus UMGS1865. The sequence goes on along the minus strand of SVSC01000082.1, from coordinate 1,544 downwards.
CCCAGCTGAGCGCGTTGCCCGGGCCTTGACCGAATGCCAGAGGAAGGATCAGACCGCAAATATAGGAAATGATCTGACTGCCGTGCCGCGTGAGCAGAAAGAGGAGGAGTGTGATCCCCAAGCCAACGAACGCCTGCAGCATATAGGTGCCGCCCTGAAGGGCTCCGAATTCCACCACCTGCGCGCGGTTGGTTTTGTGGGCGCTCCTTTCGGTTTTCAGCGACATTGCCGCAAAGCCGATGGCAAGACAATGGTAGGTAATTACCTGCATCAGTCGCTTGTCAACGGGAGTGAAGCCAAATTGCTTGCAAACCACGTTCAAAAGCAACAGCATGGTGCCGCCCAAAAGCGCCGACGGGATCAGACAGTTGCGGAATAAGGGGATCTTGCGGCGGAGAATGTTGCCCAGCATCAGAAAGAGCAGTAACAGTCCCAATTGTACCATGAAGCCCCAAACCGCGTCATAATTTTGTAACGTAAAATCCCAGCTTGACAATTGCATGAAGTGTATCCTCCAATCTGTTTGCTTAGGGGTAGTATATCATATTTTGGTTAAAAAGTCAATAGCTGTATGCTTATCGGGGGGATTTGACGCAAAAAACCGCTTCCTGCCCAAGAGGCAAAGGAAGCGGTTTTGGGGTTAGCAGGATTTCATCAAGCGGAGATAGAACTCCACGGTTTTTTGAATTCCCTCCAAGCGGATGCTCTCGTTCACGCCGTGAATGGTTGCCCGCTCCTCGCTTGTGAGATCCATGGCGGAAAAGCGGTAAACACGGTCGGAGATTCTTCCGTAGTGGCGGGAATCCGAGCATTGCACCATCAGGTAGGGGGAAACGATACAGCCTCTCCAGGTGGATGCCACGGCGGAAGCCACCTTGCTCCAGCCCTCGCAGTCGGTTCGGGAAACGCGGCTGGGGTTCATACCGTGCATACAGGTGATTTCCACGCGTTCGTCGTCAACCGTTTTTTTCAGATAGTCCAGCGCGCTCTCCATGGTGTCGTTGGGATTGAGACGGATGTTGGAGACCATGGATGCCTCGGGGGGAATCACGTTTGTGGCGTTGGAGCCCTTCATTTGGGTGAAGGCGACGGTGGTTCGCATCAGGGCGTTCAGCTCGCCGCCGCTTTTTTTGCAGATCAGATCCAAAACGGGCAAAAAGAGACGGACGTTGGAAAAGATTACCTTGTAGGCGAAGGAGGAGTAGCGCCCCAGCGTGTTGAACATTTGCGCCACGGGCGGGGTGAGATGCGACCGAAAGGGGTGATTCAATAGCTTCACGCAGGCTTTGCTCAAGCGATCCACGGGAGCGCCCGGCTTGGGAGCGGAGGCGTGACCGCCTGCCGAGCGAACGGTGTAGCGCACGTCCATCATGCCCTTCTCGCCGATGCCGATGAGCCCACAGGGCTGCTTCACGCCCGGGAAAACGTTCTCCACCACGGCACCGCCCTCGTCAAGCACAAAGGAGGGCTCAATGCCATGCTCCGCAAAGTAGTCCACAATGTTGGAGGCGCCCTTGCCGTTCACCTCCTCGCCGCCCGAAAAG
>SVSC01000081.1 GCA_015064525.1 Oscillospiraceae bacterium | reverse complement strand
GCAGAGTGACACGGGGATCTTTATCTACCCCGGCTACCGCTTCAAGGCGGTGGACGCGCTGATCACCAATTTTCACCTGCCCGAAAGCACCCTCCTCATGCTGGTGTCCGCTTTCTATGATCGGGACAGCGTGATGCGGGCATACAGGCTTGCCGTGGAGGAAAAATACCGCTTCTTCAGCTTTGGAGACGCGATGCTGATTCTTTGAGCACAAGCGGCGCATGAAAAAAGGCAAATGCATTTGTGCGATCTAACAGATCTAACAGTTAGCGCACCTTTGGTTTACAACCTGCGGGAGGCGAAACACCACTCCTACGAATACACATAAAAATCGGCAGAGATATTGTTTTCTCTGCCGATTTGTGTTATAATGAGGCATATCGTAGGGCGGGGACTTGCTCCCGCCGTGATAAAGGTCTTGAATCAAAAAGGCGGCGGGAGTACCCCCTGCCCTACAAGGGGTATGGGCTTTGCCCCGTGCCTTTGTAATATAAAGGCAAAACCGGCGACAAACAGAACGGTGAACCGAGATTTGACGGAGGAAATGGTAAATGAATAAAGATTGGATGTTTGTTGTTGATAACAGCGTCTGTAATGTTCGAACGGTCGGCGTCCTCGTTCGTGACGGGAAAATTCTTGTGCAACGAGACCGTAATGGTCATGAATATGCTTTACCCGGTGGTCATGTTAGAATTGGCGAAACATTGGCAAACGGTCTCGTTAGAGAATTCAAGGAGGAAACCGGAGCAGAAGTTTCCTGTGTGAAATTATTGTGGAGCGAGGAATGTTTTTGGGAATGGAACGGCAGGGCGGCACATAATTTTGCTTTCTACTATCTCATAGAGGACAATTTTGCTATTCCCGATACCGGCGAGTTTATATCACATAAGGATAATTGCAATGTTGTACTTGGATGGATGCCCATTGAGGAAATTAAGAATGTAATCATCTATCCGGAATTTTTAAAGACCGCAATCTATCATTTGGATGAACCTATGAAGCACTTTGTCTCCAAAGGGTAACACATATCAATCCCAATTTATCAATCAGAATCAAAACCACCGGTTCAACCGGTGGTTTTGATTGCACTTGATTGGTTACCGTCTGCCGTCACCCCTTCAGGCGAAGATCCGCCATCACGGGGTAATGGTCGCTGGTGTCGTCTGTTTCCTGATTGGCAAGAACCTTGAACGCCAGCGCTTCAAATTGGTCGGTATGCCAAACAAAATCCTCGGAGATCCGCTCGGTCTGTCTCACGCCAACGGTATGGAAGGTGCCGTGTGCAATATTGTTGTTGCCGTTCATCGCCGCGGTGCGCTGGGAATCAACGTACCCCTGCGACACCAGATACTTATACCCGCTGTTGGCGGATTTGGAGGTATAGCCCGTGTAAAGATCCCCCGTTAGAATAACGGGAAGGGGCTCCGCGCTTCCGCTCGCCGCTTGCGCGTCGGCAATGGCGGCAAGATGCTCCTTCGCCCATTTACTGTCCGAACGACTGTCGGCATAATGGGAAACCGACACGATAAATTTCCGCCCGTTCAGCGAGAAAACCGCCGTGTGGGAGCCGTGATAATAAACCCACCCACCCGGGTTCGCGGTGGTAACGGTTGTTTTTTCGGTGGAATAGCGCCAAGAGGACGACACCACCGTCAAGCCCCGATCCTTGCGGTAAATGATGTTGGAGTTTTCCGTTTTTCCTTGGATCGCGTTGGCGCCCTCCTCGGGCTTGTTCACGTCATAAGGAGACTTCAGGTGGGTGTAGTACTCACCCAGCTCTCCCATCACGGTGTTGAAAAAGGTGTGGTCACCGTTGTGACTTTCGTAGAACTCGTTGGTGGTGATGATATCGGGAAGCATTTGCAGAATAAAGTCCGCCATCACCTCGCCTCTGGTCACGCAATCGCCATACACCACGGGGGGCGGTGTAACCGACGGGTTGTGGTAGGGCGCCGCCATGTTCCAATGGTAAACTCTCAAATCCGTTCCCTCGGCGCGCTCCAGAACGCTGTGGCCGATGGGATCGATTCCTTCCTTCACGTCCCCGCTCCGATCAATGGCAGAAAGGTCCTTGCCGCCGTCCTTCAAAAGACGGGTCAGGCGATTTTCAAAGATGGTTGCCACCCGCTTGAGGGTTTGATACCCCTCCCCCATGATCACCATTTTGCTGCCCAGGGTGCGAATGGTATAGTAGACGTTGGGGCGGTCATACGCCCCTCTCACGGTGTTGCTTTCGGCGCGATTGGTCTTTCCAACCAAAATTTCATAGGGAGCTTCCGCTTCACTATCGGGCAGAGCGGGCAACAATGCCCCCGTGGCGGCATGGAGCATTTTCTGCACCTTAGAGGCACATTCCTTGCCGAACACCGTGTTCCGATAAATGATTCGATAGTTTTCCAAAGGATTTCCCGAGATCGTCATTCCCTTTTCCTCCACGTTTCCGAAATCGAAGGTTTCTTCCTCGGTGGTAATCTTCTCCGCGGTTGTCTCGGCGCCGCCGTTTTCCGTCTCCGAGCCATCCCCACAGCCCGTCATGGGCAGGGATAGCAACAGCAGAAGGCACGAAAGGAGCCACGCCGCCATCCGACGCATCTTGTTTCTTTCCTTTAACATATTCGCTTCCCTTCCCCGATGTAATTATTCCAGATACAGCGCATCCGCGTTGAGAAACGCATGGGCGCTCAGGCTTGAATCGGTGGGGATCAGACGGGAGGCTCCGCACGCCTTGCAGGAAACGAGAATTCCCTCGGCAGTCACCTCTGCCTCATACTCCCGCTCGTCGCTCTGCTCATCACACCGACAGTAGATCTTCCCCTCCGCATCAAGCTCACGGATCACAAACATCACAATATCCATGATCTGCGGATCGGGCAGCTCCTCCGCCTCACGGCGCAAGCGCTCGGCATCCTCAATGCCGCTCTGCTCCAAAAGATCCAGAAGCTCCAATTCCCCTCTCGCCAGTTCTGCCTTCACACCGTTCATTTCCCCCATCACCGCAACGTTCAAATCGGAATAGGGGCAGGGCAGAACAAAAAGATCCTTTTCAAAAAAGAGCGACTTGCTCACGGTGAACTGATGGGGATTGGGGCACACCATGCAGGGAACCGTCATGCGGATCTTATCATCCTTCCCGTACACCACGGTCATGTGGCTCTTGCCGCAATCGCACTTCAGCTTCACCATATCCGCGTTGAGGGAAAAGAGCCCCACCGCGCTGATCACACCGCCGCCGCAGTGTGGGCAACGGTACGCCACGGTTGTTTGCTTACCTTCAATGATCATAGCCATCATCCTTTGCCTTTCGTTGTTAGCAGTATATTCCCACATTCGCAAAATGGCACGGATCTCTCCATGCCATTTCACGTTTTTCAATTATGGATCAAGCGGTTACGGGAGCCGCGGTGGTGGTTTGCGTTTCAACGGGATTTGCGTCCTTGATGAATCTCATGCCACTCAGCTCGTAGGTGGAGATCAGCTCCTTCACCCAGTTGGTGAGCTGCTCGTTCACCCAGCTGTTCTTAGAGGAATTCTTCCAGGTGGGCGTGCTTCCCTGATAGAGGGCAACATAGGTGCAACTGTTGTCGGTCTCGCCTTCCTTCGCGGTGTTGGGAACCGAAACCACGCCAACGTTATCCACTGCGCGAGCGGTGTCAAAGAGCCATGCTGCCAGCTCATCGTCCAGAGAGGACTCGGAGATCGCCTCGGAAACGGTACCCTTGGCATCGGTGAACTTCTGCTTCAGCGCCTCGCCGGTGAGACCGTTGAGGGTTGCGTAGAACTCCTGCGCCTTGGTGGCGTGGTTGGAGCCGTCGAAGGTCACGTACGCGCCATTGATCAGAGGCTTCTCATCCAGCTTCATGGTTTCCTTTACCATGTAAACGCTGTAGGTAGTCTCCTCCTTGTTTTCCTTGTTGGTCTCGGTCTTGGTGAATTCCTTCACGGCGCCTGCCTTCACGGGGCTGACAAGGGTATCCTTATCGAACATCCAATCCTGGAAGCTGTCCGCCTCGGGCTCCTTCACGTAGTACTGGGTTTTCACAGCGGGGATCGCCTTATCAATGGCGGTCTCCAGCGCGTTGAGAATGTTCTTCACCGTCTCATCCTCAGACTCGTCGTAGAGCTTCATGTCATCCTTCTTCTCAAGGATCTCATACTTCACGAGAAGGGTCTTGTAGATATTATTCTTGAAATCGGGATCCAGCTTATCGCCCTCGCCGTAGGTTTCACCGAACTGCAGATCAAAGGTCTTGATTGCGGCGGAAACCTTACCGTTTTCGGGCTTGGAGGTCAGCACAACCACGTAAACCTTATCCTCGGTATCAATCTCGGCAGCTGCGAACTGAGCAGCATCTTCCTTGAACATCCAATCCTTCAGGGTCTGGTTCAGGGTTGTATCGTCCTTGCTGTACTCCGTAACGGTCATTTCCTGCTTGGTGAGTGCCTCGGTCAGCGCCTCAACGGTGGTCTTCTTCTCAATGGCGGTCAGCACGCGGGAGGCAAAGGTGTAAACGCTCTCCTTCGCGTCACCGATGGTGATCTTCACGTACTTGTTATAGGCGTTGGTGTAGCCGGAGGCAACGTCGTCGAACACGTCCTTCACAAACACCTCCTTGAACTCGCCAACGGTGGTTGCCGCCAGCAGGAGAGGCTTGAGGGGATCGTCCTTATCCTTGGTGGTGTAGAGATAGTAGTCGGTAGAATAGAAGCTTTCGGGGTTATCGTCGCGGTACTTGGCAAGGATCTCGTCGGTTACCGAATCCTTTACCTGACCCTCCTTCAGCTCCACAACCTTTCCGTAGAGCGCCTGCATCACGGCAACGTTCTTGATGTCCTTCATCTTTACGCCGCCGCCGATGTAGTAGTTGATAAAGCCGTTGAGGCTGAGGCTATTGGAGGTTGCCATGTATTCCATGGTTGCCTGAATCTCGTCCTTCGCGGTCTCGATCTCCTCCTTGGTGAGGGTTACGCCCATCTTCTCCGCGATATCGCAAACGGCAACGTACTCCATCAGCGTATCCTTGTAGTTCTCAATGCTGGTACGCAGAGTATCCTGCACGCCGCTCATCGCGTAGTAGAGGCAATACTGGGTTTGGTTGGTGATACCCGTGGACTCCTTGATGGAGCTGGAGTAGTAGGACCACTGATAGTAGCCCGTATAGTAGAGCGCATCCCACACCATGTAGGTTGCCATCTGCTGGTTGAGGTCGTAGCTGCCGTCCGAGCTCTTGACCAAAACGTTGCTTCTCTTGAAGGTTCCGTTGCTGGACAGCGTTCCAACTACGATACCAACGAGCAGAAGCGCGCACACGCAGTACGCAATGATGTTCTTGGCTCTCTCGGAGAGCTTGCGGCGGAATTTGGGTTGTTTTCTCTTAACTTGAGGCTTCTGAGGCTCAGCCTGATGGTTGATTCTGTTTCTGCTTCCTTTTCCCATGTCGGGTTTCCCTTCTTTTCAGTGAATTTTTGGCGTTACCGCCGGCGAAACGCTCAACGGGCAACGCATACAAAGGATATTATACCTCTAATTTGTGATAATACTGTGTCCTTAATATGAACAAATAAATAATTGTAAGACCGTTCAACGAAAACAGCTTCCGAAATACGGTTTTGGGATCAGAGATTCATGATCACGGGGAGGATCATGGGCTTCCGTTTGGTTTTGGTGTACAGGAAGCGCGCCAGGTCATCCTTCACCCGCTTCTTCATATACATCCGATCGGTATTATCCCAATCATCCAGCACGTCCAGAATGGCGTCGGTGGCGATCTGTCTCGCCTCGTCCATCAAGCCCTCGGACTCACGAACGTACACAAAGCCTCTGGAAACGATATCGGGCCCCGACACCAATTGACGGTCGTAGAGATCCACCGTGGCAACCACCACGATCAAGCCGTCCTGCGCCAGATGTCGGCGGTCGCGAAGCACGATGTTTCCAACGTCTCCAACGCCGTAGCCGTCCACCATCACGTTCCCCGCGGGAACGATCTCTCCGAAGCGGGCTCCTGCGGCGTCGATCTCCAGCACCTTTCCGATCTCGGAAATGAAAATGTTTTTATCCGACATTCCCATATAGCGCGCCAGCTCGGCATTTGCCTTGAGGTGGCGCTCCTCGCCGTGGATGGGCATAAAGAACTTGGGGCGGATCAACGCCTGCATCAGCTTGATCTCCTCCTGGCAGGCATGCCCCGAAACGTGAACCGCCACCACCGAATCGTTCAGCACCTCCACGTTGTTTTTGGAAAGCTCGTTGATGATGCGCCCCACCAGCTTTTCGTTGCCGGGGATGGCGCTGGCGGAAAGAATGACCAGATCGTTGGAATCCAACGTCACCTGGGAATGATCCGAGAAGGTCATGCGGTAGAGCGCCGACATGGGCTCGCCCTGACTTCCCGTGGTGATCAGCGTCAGCTCCTCGGGCTTGAAGCGCTTGATCTCGTTGATGTCCACCAGCACGCCCTTCGGCACCTTCATATATCCCAGCTCAATGGCGGCATTGACAATATTGAGCATACTTCTTCCCGTGATGGCGACCTTTCGCTTATGACGGGCGCTGGTGTTGATGATCTGCTGAACACGGTGAACGTTGGAGGAGAAGGTGGCAATGATGATCCGCTTTTTCGGATGGGTGGAGAAAATATACTCCAGCGATTCTCCAACCTTCCGCTCGGAGGGCGTGTAGCCCGCCCGCTCGGCGTTGGTGGATTCGCACATCAAGAGCAGAACACCCTCTCTGCCCAACTCTCCCAAGCGCACCAGATCCATCATTTCTCCGTCGATGGGGGTGGGGTCTAACTTAAAATCTCCCGTGTGGAGCAAAATTCCGAGGGGGGTGCGAACGGCAATGGCGCAGGCATCGGCAATGGAGTGGTTCACACGGATAAATTCCGCCTCCAGCGCACCGAGACGCACACGGTCGCCCGCCTTCACCTCCCGCAAATCGGGCTTCCATTGCAGAACGTGCTCCTGGAGCTTGTTGCGAATGATTCCCAGCGTGAGCGGCGTTCCAAAGACAGGCACGTTCAGGCTGCGAAGGAGATAGGGTACCGCGCCAATATGATCCTCATGACCGTGGGTGAGCAGCACGCCGCGAATCTTCTCCCGATTCGCCTCCAGATAGGCGATGTCGGGGATCACAAGGTCGATTCCCGGCATCTCGTCGTCGGGAAAGCCAAGACCGCAGTCCACGATGATCATGTCGTTTTCGTATTCGATCACCGTCATGTTCTTGCCGATCTCGCCCAAGCCGCCCAAGGGGATCACACGGAGCTTTCCTGTGGGTTTCTTCTTTTTTGGCATTTGTTTTCCTTTCTTTCGTAATGAATGATATATACGAGCGTATCCTCAAAAAAGGCACGCAGAAATTGACCCCAACCAAATGGCGATCACGCACGCCGCCATTCAACGAGGTCTTGTGTATTCATATGATTTTCGCAAAACGGGGTCTCGGAGCCGCCCTCCGCCCCGCAAAAACGGTCTCATATATCCCGATTATTATACCACATTTCCGAGTGGAAGTCAAGGGCTTGAGAAAAAGTTCCAAAAACCGTTAAAAAATCCAAAGGATCGCCAAAAGCGCCAAAGCGCCAACGGCAACGCCAACGAAAAGCCCCGCGGCAAACCAACGGCGCCCACAGCGGCGATCCCCTCCCCGCTCCTCGGCATCGGCAAGATGCTCCCGCAGAATCCGATTCGCTTCAAACACCATATCGCGGCTCTCCCGCCGCTCTCCCGCCGCAGGGGGCTTGAGGACGAAATACGCTTCGTCGAAATACCGACTTCCCCCCGTTCTCAAAACGATCAACTGCTTCTGCGCTCCCTTCATCATGGTCCAAGCACTTCCTTTCTCCGCCACGCGGTGGATCTTTTCAAGGAAGTATATGACTGTTGGAAATCTGCTTAAACGCCGTTTGGAAAATATCGGTTACCGATTGAAAAGTTTTTCGTTTAATGCTATAATTTTTTCAGTGTGCTGTCATATTTTCAAAAAAATATCGACATCAAGGGTGAAGAACACCACGAGGACGACACAAAAGTTTTCGCCTCAGAAAGGAGTGCCATGGAAGATTGCGAGTTGATTCGGTTGCTGTTTGAGCGATCGGAGCGAGCGCTGAACGAAATTGCCACGCAATACGGTGGCCTGTGCAAAAGCATTCTCAAGCGGTATCTGAGCAACCCGCAGGACGTGGAGGAATGCGAAAACGACGTTTGGATGGGGCTTTGGACACAGATTCCTCCCAACCGCCCCCAAAATCTCACAGCCTACATCGGCAGATTGGCAAGAAACACCGCCATTGATCGCCTTCGCTACAACACAAGACAAAAACGCGGCACAACCTACGCCGAAACCATTGACGAGCTGAATGAATGCGTTGCCGACACCCCCATAAAGGAAGCTAACACGGAAACGCTAAATCGGCTGCTCTCGGATTTTTTGAACACGCTGGATGCCGAAACCAAGATCTTATTTTTGCGGCGATATGTATATTTCGAATCGGTTGCAAGTCTTGCCAGCCGATTCGATATGAGTGAAAACCGCGTTTCGGTTAAGCTTTACCGCGCCCGAAAAAAACTGCGAGCGCAACTGAAAAAGGAGGGATTTTTTTATGAGTAAGCAACGTCAAGCGGAAATACTCTCCAACAGCCTTGCCCATTTGGATTCTCCCCTCATTGAGCTGGCGCTGGAAACCGACACTGCGAAAAAGCTGAGCCGTTTGCGCGACCGAGAGAATAGGCGGTTCCAAAAAATTCTTGCCGTTGCCGCCGCCATCACCCTGCTTTTGGCGGCAGGGCTTGCCCTTTTGCCACTCCTGCGCCCCCAAGAAGCGCTGTCGCCAGAGCCTGTTGAAACGGTTGGCCCCTCCCACACAGATCCTGCGCCGCAGCCCCCCTCCATTCAAACATTAGATCTGCTGAACTACTATGGTGGAATCCTTGCGATCTATCAACCAAGCATCGCGTCCGCAAAGCACACTGTCTCCGCGCCGCTTTCTCAAACCACCAATGTGGATCTTTCACAGCTGGAGCGCTTTGAGGTGGAAAGCGTTGTTTATTTTCGTTTCATGCTGGACGGCGATTGTCCGATCCTTTCCCAACGCCTCGGGGAAGGAGAGGCTGAGGCGGTGATCACCCGCAACAGCATCTGCGATCTGCTCACAGTTCGTCGAGACAGCCAATTTTATTCCTGCGCGATCACCGAAAGCGGAGCCACCTCCGAGGGAGCTTGGATGCTTGGCTCGTCCAAGGAATATGCCAACGGCAGCAGCATCGTGCGGGATCCCGATGCGCCGAGCGTCACCTTCCGCGCGGAGTTCGATCAAAGCGGAAACGCCACGCGGCTGATATGGCAAACCGAGGAAGCCTCCGCCTCCATGAAAACCGTTGATAACAGCACCCAATCCAATCCCGAGGGCGCTTCCCTTCCCTTGGAGGAAATTTCGGCGTACTATTACAGTATGCTGGTGCAGGGACTCCCCGTTGGCGAGCTTCGCTTCGCCTTTGTTGGCGTGAACGAAGCGCAAGAGGAGCAAATGCAATTGCAAATCTACACCGGCGGACAGTTCTGCCTTTTCGATGTTGCCTATCTCATTGATCCAAAAAATCCGAACGCCTTCTACCTGCGCGGAGAAAACGCGCAAGTGAGCGAGGGGTATATCGCCCTGCTCTATGCAGACGAAAACGGCGAGGATCATCTGCTGGAGGCAACCCGTGGATCCGATGGCAGATTTCGGATGATGGATCTGGTTTTTCTGCCAAAATCCATTCTTCCGCCTGCGGAAAGCCTCCCCTCTCTCTATTTCGCGGCAATAGGAGAAAACGGAGAACCGATTCAATATCTGCGCGCGGATCCCGACGGCAGCTTTTTGGCGGGCGACCCAAAGTATGCGGATCCCTACTACGATGACTATATTAACCCCAACAATCCTCCGCTGAAGGGTGAATGGGGCATGGAAAACGGAAAGGCTTTCTTTGTTTACTACCACAAGGGTAAAATGGTTCGTGCAGAGAACATTGATCACGCCAACGGGGACAGTCTCACCATCGGGGATCTGATTTTTACCCCCTGCGAGGATCCCTTCCCACCCATGGAAGTGATTGATGTTCGGGTATCCCTTGCGGGCTACCGTCTCCTGATCACCCGCGACCGGCATTACACGCTCACCGATTCCACAGGAAAGGAGTTAGAAGCCGGAAGCATCGGCTTTGAGCGAGGCGGCATCAATGATATCCATCTTCGCGCCAACACAGCAAACGGAACAGTAAGCTCTCTCACCACACAAATCCCCGACGGATCCTTTTACTATCGCGCTCAATGCTTCTTCCCCGAGGATCACGCTGTGATCACCAACACCCCCGCCAATGCCCCCGGAGATCCGATCCTGCGCTACGATTCCGTTAGCGAGCAACACCAATGGTCCCTGCTGATCACCGCGGACGGCACCTTTATGCTCTACGACAGAGCCGTTGGTGCTGAGCTGTTCGGAAAGGGCTCCTCCGCTCTGCAAGGCAACACGCTGATGCTGTTTGATTTCGGAGAATACAACGGAAAAACGCAAATCACCGCAACCGTTGGAGAGGACGAAATCGGACGCTATCTGATTCTGGAGGGTGTTCTTCTACGATTGGTTTATGAGCTTTGCTGATCTCTCTGAATTGCCGTTCACCACGCATTTTTTCTCTTGACAAACATCGAAAAAAGAGGTATAATGTAGAAGCAGATCACAATTACGCCCGTCCGAAAGGAGATTACAGCATGAAGGCAACAGGCATGGTACGAAAGGTGGACGAGCTGGGAAGAATCGTTCTCCCCGCTGAAATCAGACAGTTAATGAACATCAACGTGAAGGATCCCATTGAGATCTACACCGAAGCTGACCGCATTATCCTGAAAAAATATCAGCAAACCTGTATTTTTTGCGGAGCCGACGAGAGCTTGGTGGAGTTCAAGGACAAGCGTGTTTGCCAAAACTGCTTGCAGACGCTCAAGAACGAGCTTTGACGTCACAGAAAAAGCCCCCGCAAAAAAGACGGTTGCCCTCCCCCAACGGGGATCGGGCAACCGTCAGACCACTGACAAACCGTATTGCCAAAATGACAGTTCGTTAAATGGTACTAATTTGTTAGCCACTTTTTCTTTGCAGAAAGAGGCGCAAAGAAAAAGTTATCAAAAAGAAACGCCGATTAGGGGAATTTCGCCCGTTGCGACGGGCGAGGAGGGC
>SVSC01000080.1 GCA_015064525.1 Oscillospiraceae bacterium | reverse complement strand
CGCAGTTCGACTTCGCAACCGCCTTGCGGTTTTGCTCCGCTCAGGATGACACGGGCGGGATTTTGCTTTATAGAAGACGTCATTTATTCCAAACTCGACCCTCATTTAGCGAAAATTCGTTTGTACCGTCCCTGAGAATGAGATTTTATCTGCTTCCAAAACGCTCCATGATGTTAGTTTGTTTAGGAGAGGGGAGCTTATGGTTGTGTCATCCTGAGCGGAGGCGGTGAGGAGCGAAGCGAGTCTCAGCCGCAGTCGAACCCGTAGGGCGATGCGGAGCATCGGGATCTACGAAGGGAACAGCAACTATCCCCCCGAGATCCTGCTCGGTTTTTGCCTCGCACTGCTTCGCAGTTCGACTTCGCAACCGCCTTGCGGTTTTGCTCCGCTCAGGATGACACGGGCGGAACTTTGCTTTATAGAAGACGTCATTTATTCCAAACTCGACCCTCATTTAGCGAAAATTCGTTTGTACCGTCCCCGAGAATGAAATTTTATCTGTTTCCAAAACGCTCCACGATTTTAGTTTGTTTAGGAGAGGGGAGCTTATGGTTGTGTCATCCTGAGCGGAGGCGGTGAGGAGCGAAGCGAGTCTCAGCCGCAGTCGAACCCGTAGGGCGATGCGGAGCATCGGGATCTACGAAGGAAAAAGCAACTATCCGCCCGAGATCCTGCTCGGTTTTTGCCTCGCACTGCTTCGCAGTTCGACTTCGCAACCGCCTTGCGGTTTTGCTCCGCTCAGGATGACACGGGCGGGATTTTGCTTTATAGAAGACGTCATTTATTCCAAACTCGACCCTCATTTAGCGAAAATTCGTTTGTTCCGTCCCCAAGAATGAATAATCAAATTTTAACTGAACGAACGTCGATCCTTGAAAGCGAGCTTGCCCACCCATAAACCAACTTCTTTCAAGAATATTTTCGTTCACCATTGCAATTGTAAAAAAATTATGATATAATTAGTCATAACTTTTTTTGTGCAAAGGAGACGCTATTATGAAGCTCAGAGCCCCTGCGGTTCCGCTGATCACCGTGGACCCTTACTTTTCTGTTTGGTCGCAGGAAATCAATTTGAACTACAGCACCACCGTTCACTGGACGGGAAAACCAAACTCTATTTACGGAACCGTTTCCATTGACGGAAGCTCCTATGCCTTTTTGGGCTATCACCGAGAGGCTGCGAAGCTCCGTCAGGTATCCTTGGAAATCACCGCGCTTTCCACGCTTGCCGTTTATGAAACGGAAACGGTTCGTTTGCGGGCGGAATTCACAACACCCCTGCTCCTCGATGACCTGCGTCTCCTCACCCGCCCCGTATCCTATCTGTCCGTCACTTATGAGTCGCTGGACGGAAAGCCCCATGAGGTTTCCTGCCGCGTTGCCGTTTCCGAGGAGCTTTGTTTGGATCGGGCAAAGCAAAGTCCCATTGTTGTGGAAACCGCGGAGGTGTGCGATTGCGTGAAGGCGATCCGCATGGGAAACACCGAGCAAAAGCCCTTGAATCGAAGCGGCGACGATCTCCGCATTGATTGGGGCTACTGCTACCTTGCGGTTCAAGGAAAAAACACCACCGTTCAAAGCTCCAACGCCATTCGCCGTTTGGAGGGAATGGAGGCAATTGCGGAGCTTGACGAGGGCGAAAGGGCTTTGTACTGCTTTGCCTACGACGATCTTGTGAGCATTGAGTATTTCGGCGCGCACCTGAAGTCCTATTGGAACCGAAACGGTCAGACCATTGAGCAAGCCATTTGCGAGGCTGTTGGAGAATACGATGCCGTGAAGGCTCGTTGCAACGCCTTCTCGGAGCGTCTTGCTTCGGATGCGCAGGCGGCGGGCGGTGAGGAATATGCCGAGCTGCTTTCCCTTGCCTACCGTCAAGCCATCGCCGCCCACAAGGTGGTGCTGGACGAAAACGGCGAGCTTCTCTTTATCTCTAAGGAATGCTTCTCCAACGGTTGCGCCGCCACCGTGGACGTCAGCTATCCCTCCATTCCCCTGTTCCTGCTCTACAACCCTGAGCTTGTGAAGGGCATGCTGCGCCCCATCTATCGGTATGCCGTGAGCGAGGAATGGGCAAAAACGCTGAAATATGATTTTGCGCCCCACGACGTTGGTCAGTATCCTCTGCTCAACGGTCAGGTTTACGGCAAAAATGCCCTGCGCTATCAGATGCCCGTGGAGGAATGCGGCAATATGCTGGTGATGGAGGCGAACGTTGCCATGGTCACCGGGTCTGCCGACTTTGCCGCCAACCATCTGGAGCTTTTGCGAACCTGGTGCGGCTATCTGGAAAAATACGGCTCGGATCCGGGCGATCAGCTCTGCACCGACGATTTTGCCGGGCATTTGGAGCATAACTGCAACCTCTCCCTCAAGGCAATCATGGGCATTCGTGGCATGGCAATTCTTGAAAAAATGCTGGGCAACGCCGAGAAAGCCGCTCGCTGTGAGGCTCTTGCGGCAAGCATGGCAGAGCAATGGATGAAAACCGCCCTCAACGCCAACGGCTCCTCCCGCCTCGCCTTTGATCAGCCCAACACCTACTCCATGAAATATAATATGGTGTGGGATCTTCTCTGGAACACAAAGCTCTTTTCTCAGGAATTCCGCGACAGGGAGCTGCGGAGCAATCTGACCCACGCCAATATCTACGGTCTGCCGCTGGACAGCAGAGCCGACTACACCAAGTCGGATTGGCTGGTATGGACTGCCTCTATGGCATCCGATCCCGCCGTTTTCCGCGCTTTAATCGCTCCCCTTTGGAAAGCGTACAACGAGTCTCCCTCCCGCGTTCCCATGACCGACTGGTACGATACCGTTAGCGGCAGAATTGTTGGCTTCCAGAACCGCACCGTTCAAGGCGGACTTTATATGAAGCTGTTAATCAACAAATGGCTCACGGTCGCCAAGGAATTCAATGTTTAAAAATCTCTCATAAAAAGAAAGGAAGTCATTCACCGATGAGCTTTGATTTATACAGCGCTGCCCAAAAAAACATTCTGATCGTGGCGCACAGAGGCACCTGCGGCGGAAATATTCCCTGCAACACGGCAACCGCCTATGAAACCGCCCTCAAGCAGGGCGCCGACATGATTGAGATCGACGCCAACATGACCGCCGACGGCGTTCTGGTTATCTTCCACCCCAAGGAAGAGCCTCACCATTTGGGCTTAACAGGCAAATACATTCCCGAAATGACCTGGGAGGAGGTTTCCGCCCTCCGCTATGTGAATTACGATCGCGCCCCCACCCAGTTCGGTGTGGTGCGCTTCGACGATCTGATGGAGCAGTTCAAGGGTCGCTGCTTTATCAACGTGGACAAGTTCTGGGATCATCCCAAGGAGATCTATGAGGCGATCAAGCGCCACAATATGCTGGATCAGATCGTTGTAAAGTCTGCTCCCTCCGAAAAGGTGTTCACCGTTCTCAAGGAGCTTGCCCCCGAATTGCCCTACATCCCGATCGTCCGCCACACTCACCCCATGCATGAGGAATTCATGCGGTCGGGCATCAACTACGTTGGCGCCGAGGTGCTGTTTACCTCGGATGACGACGAGGTTGCCTCCGATGCCTTCATTGAAAAAATGCACCGCGACGGCAAGCTGGTTTGGGTGAATTCCATTATTTACAACTACAAAGCGCAGCTTGCGGCAGGTCACTCCGACGACACCGCCCTCAGCGAGGACATGGAAAAAGGCTGGGGCTGGCTTGCCAACAAGAATTTCGACCTCATTCAAACCGACTGGCCCCTCATGCTGATCAACTACCTCAAGGAAACCAACCGCTACTACAGAAATCTGTGAGAGATTGGAAGTTTGTTTTTGAAGGAAGGGTGGATTGTGGAACCTTCTTGAAAGAAGGTTCCACACCTCCAAGAACTTTCCCGTAGTTTTTTTTCGGGAGTGTCGCGACACACAGCGGCACTCCCTTTTGTTTTATGCCGCCTATCCGCGGTGCGCTGGGATATACAATAGCTGCCGCAAGCGCGCCGGTACCGCCACCCCGCGCGCTCCACAATGTTAGTAAGGTTGAACTGTTTTGGAAACAGATAAAATTTCATTCTCGGGGACGGAATAATCAAATTTTAACTGAACGAACGTCGATCCTTGAAAGCGGGCTTGCCCGCCCGCCACCCCAAACGCTCCATAAGGTTAGTTTGTTTGAACTGTTTTGGAAACAGATAAAATCTCATTCTCGGGGACGGAATAATCAAATTTTAACTGAACGAACGTCGATCCTTGAAAGCGGGCTTGCCCGCCGTAGCCGAACCCGTAGGGCGATGCGTAGCATCGGGATCTACGAAGGGAATAGATAACATCCACCCCATCCATCCAAAACGAACTTCCCAAAGAAGGCTCCGCAAACAAAGCAGTGCGCCCCGTGTTGCCACGGGGCGCACCTTTGATTTTAGTTAGATGATGCAATTTTTGAATCAGGGATTCAATGCTGCGTTGTAAGCTGCAACCCATGCGTTGTAGGTGGTTTCCACACCCTCAACGATCAGGTGGTTCACGGTTGCGCCGTCCTCAATGACGATTCGGGCGGGATCGATCTTGGTGAGGCTGTCGATCACAAGAGTATCCACAGTCGCGCCTGCGCCAATCTTAACGTTTCTCTTCAAGCCGGGGCTGGTAGTAGAATCCACAACCACGGTTTCAACGTAGGAATTACCGGTAATCGTCACAGCCCACTCCACCTTGGTGGAGGTGTTGAAGCCTGCCCGCGCGGTGATCGACTTCACGGTGGCATCATTCACAACAACGTTGCACTGGAACCAAGTGAGAATGTTACCGTACTCACCGCCGTTGATGAATGCCTGAGAACCGTTGTAGCACACCAAATCATAGATCATTTCTCCCTCGTTCTGAGCATCCACGGAGCCAATCATCTGGCAGTTGTTCAGAGTGAGATCAGCATAATTCGCAACAGAGGTAGAGGGAATTGCCTCGGTGTGTGTTTCCAGATTCAAAATGCGAACATTGTCCATCACAACCTTGTAGGGATTCTCTCCGGGCTTCCAGGTGGTTCCGTACTTTCCAACGTAGATACCGTGGAGGTTGGTGAGGAAGGTAAGATCACGGAGCGTAATGGTGCCGGTGGACTCAAGACGGTAGCCATAGTCATCCATGTACTCAAAATAATCCACATCGAACTTGCCCGCAACATCGTTGTAGGTGAGGATATTGCCGTTACCGTTAACGGTGATATCCCCGGTCAGACCACCCTTGATCAGCTCCTTATCGTAGAAGAACATATTCTCGGTGATCTCGTAGGTGCCTGCCTTGGAAATGGTGGTGTACGCGTTTCCTGCGATCAGCTCGCTGACGGGACGGATCAGATAGATATCCTTCTTCACGTCGGTTGCGGTGCAGTTCTCAATGAGAGCGGTGCCAAGCGCGCGACCTGCAATCTCGCCGGCGTTCTTGTTTACTTCATCATCGGCATAGGGGAATACGGTGAGGTAAGCGAGAGAAACGTTGGTTGCGGTGCAATCCGCAATCTTAGTTTCCTTCTGCGCGGTACCCGCAATTGCGCCCAGGTCACGGTATGCCGCAACCACAGCGTTCTCAACAGAGCAGTTGGTGACGGTGTAAACCGTGCCGGTCTTGGTGGAGCCCTCTGCAAGGTATCCAACAATTACACCCGCGTTGTTACCCTCATCGTAAACGCCCGCCTTGAGGATGGGCTTTGCTTCCACAACTGCATTCTTTACGGAGCAGTTATCAATGTAACCGTAAATATCACCAACGATAACAGCAGCCTTGTAGGTGCTGATCACGTTCGCGTTTTCAACGTTCAGATTCTTAATGGTGCCGCGCGCGTGACCAAACAGACCTGCCGCATCCTTCACGTCATTCTTCACGTACAGGTTGGAAACAGTGTGTCCCTGACCGTCGAAGGTTCCGTTGAAGTACGTACCGTTCACACCGATGGGAGTCCAGAGAATGTTTCTCAGGTTGATATCGGAGTGAAGAACAACCTTCTTCTTGGTGTACAGCTCGCCGCCGTTTACCTCATCTGCAAAAGCAAAGAAGTCGGTAATTCCCATGATCACGCGGTCGGCAACGATGATCTCGCTGTTCACGATGGTGTTGGTGGAGGCGGTTACCTCATCTGCAACGTGCGCAGCGGGGTTGGGATTAGCGGTTCCGATAGCCGCGTCATAAGGCTGATCAACGTCCTGCGCGATATAAACGGTAACGTTTTCAACCACGTTGTTGTCGATGGAGGGATCCTCGTTCTTGGCTTCATCCCAAACGTAGCCGATCAACGCGCCCGCGCGTTTCTCGGTTGCGATAATTGTGGAATTCTTTACGGTGCAATCCGTGATCACGGTTGCGTTACCGTGAGAAGCAATGGCAGCCACGTACTTGGAGCCGCGAACGAACGCGCCGTCGATCTCCAGATTCTTAATCGTAACGCCACCGTATCTGTGATCCAGACGACCGAACAGAGAAACGTACTCCTGATCGGGTTGATCAATGTACAAGCCGCTGATGGTGTGACCGTTACCGTCGAAGGTACCGTTGAAGCCTCCGGTCGTACCCTGATTCATGGGAGTCCAAGGCAGCTCGTTGAGGTTGATGTCGTTCATCAGGGTTACGGTCTTACCGTAGAAGCTCTTGCCGCTTGCAACCAGCTGAGCCAAACCTGCCAAATCGGCGCCTGTACGGATGTAGTACGCGGTGCCATAGTCTGCATACCAGTCGGTATTCACAGACTCGCCGTCCCAGATTTCCGCGTTCGCCTGAACCGCCTCAACGGTTACGGAGATCACGGCACTCTTCTTCTGGAACTCGTTGCCCGCGTTCTTGGGAAGCTCGATCACCATGTCGATCTGATTGCGGCTTGCGCCTGCCTCCGCATCCCAGAAGAACCATTGGGTTTTGCCTGCATAGTTGTTGGCTGTGGGATCGGTGAGGTTATAGCTCTTGCCGTTCAGCAGAGCGGTTACCACCAGTCCGTTTGCCAGCTCGCCCTCAACACTCACCACCACGCGATATTGAACGTCGATATCGCTGCGGTTGATCAGGGAGATCGGGAACTCGGCTCTGTCGCCGGGAACGATCTTATTAAAGATCAGAGCTCCGTTGAGGATGGTTGCCGATCCGCCTGCGGCAAATTTGCCCATTGCCTGAGGCTGATTCAGCGAGTAGGTTTTGAGTCCGCTCATATCCACAGAAGCGTTCAGCTCCACGCCACCCGAGGTGACCGCAATGTCAACCGTCGAATTGCTTGTGAACAGGGCGAAGGTCGATCCCGCGATCAGGCTGATGCACAGCGCGATCGTGAGGATCGAAGAAAGTAAACCTTTCTTCTTCATAGTTGTCTCTCCTTTGCGGTTTTTTCTACATCCCGAAACGGGATAGGTAGTTATGATAATTATATCACAGGCCTTTGAAAAATGCAAGTAGGTTTTACAAAAAAACTTCCCATTTATGTGTTTTTTTTCCGTTTTTTGAGACAAAAAACTTCATAATAACAGATAAAATGACAAATCGGGGAGCAAAAAACGAAATCATCGGAGGAATTCCAATCATGCTCCCCGATTCACGGCAGGTGGACGATCGCTGTTTACCGTTCCCCGCAAAAAAGAGACAGAAGGCGTTCAACCTTCTGTCTCTTTGGTGGGTATTTTTTAACGGTTATGCGGTTGCCTCGCCATCGGGAGCGGAGGAGAGGGGCATTTTGTCGGCATACGCTGCCGCCGCGGAATTCTCGGGACAAATAACGTTCTCTCTGTAAAGCAAGTCGGTTCCGGAGAATACCAGATCCTCCATGGGATCGGTGTTCACAAAGGTGGAGGGCAGCGTGAGGCTTGCCAAGGAAGCGCAACCCTGGAATGCCTGCTTTTCCACAACCGAAACTCCCTCGGAAAGCACAATCTTCGTCAAGCCCGAGCAGCCAAGGAAGGCGCCCTGACGGATGGTGGTGATGGTGCCGGGGATGGTGACCTCTGCCAGCTTGGTGCAGTTGGAGAACGACGCAACGGAAAGCTCGGTTACCTTGCAGCCCTCGGGGAACACCAGAGAGGTAAGACCGCTGCTGCGGAAAGCACCCTGACCGATGGTTTCCAGCGACGCGGGCAGGGAAACGGTTGCCAGCTGGGCGCAGTCGGCAAAGGCGTATTCGCCAATGGCGGTAATGCCCTCGGGAAGCGTGATTGCGGTAATGGAGGAAACGCCCTTAAAGGCATCCTTGCCGATGGCGGTTACCTTTTTGGTGGTTGCTTCAACGTCCTCACCCGTGTGAACGGTGGAGGGAACCACAACCGCGTGAAGATCGGTGCTTCCCTCATACTTGGTGATCTCCACGGAATCGGAGGTCAGCAGTTCAAAGTGGAAGGTTCCGTATTCATTGGTAACGGAGGTTAACACTATCTCCTCCTGCTTGAAGACGGAAAGATCCTCATTGTTCTCGTCTTCATCGGAGCAAGCAGAAAAGGTTGCAACGGTTAAAAGGGCGAGCAGGAGAGCAAGCAATTTCTTCATCATGATTTTCATATCCTTTCTCACTTGGTCAAAGCGCGAGGCTTTGCAGACTATTCTCCATACATTATACAGTAATTTTTGCGAAAAGTCAATAGATTTTCCCCCTCCGATTGTAAATATTTTTTCAATTTTTCATCATTTTTTCGTGTCACCAACCGTTTTTGGAGCTTTTGCGTGGTTTCATTTTTCAAAACGGCGGAGCTTCACGCCCATTACGTTTCCCTCCCCCATCACCGTGATGGGATCTCCGGCGGCGTTCACCGTGACCGTTAGCTCCCCCAGGTTATCCGAGGCGTTCACCAGAAACAATCGTCCCTCCGCCGTTTTTTGCACCCGCGCAACCAGCTCCTCCCGTCCCCCCGCCTCCAGCAAACGCATGGGGAGAAGCAAGCCCGAAATCGCGTCCTTCGTGTCAAAATTTGTCTGATAGGAGCCATAGCGCAATCGCCACTCCTCCCCTCTCCGCTCCAGCGTGAGTCCCGACAGGGCGGGCGGCGACAGATAGCGCACCTCCGCGCACGCGCCATCACGGTAGACCAGCAGGCAGGAATACGCCCGCCCGTGGCTGTTTCCCTCCACCTCTGTCTCAAAATCTCCACGCAAATAGGAAAAACAGCCCTTTTCCGCAGGCTCGCAAGCGCACAGCAGCAGCGCCGCCGCAAGGAGCAGCGCCGCCGTTCCCCATTGTTTTCTCCCTTTCATGCTTCCCATCCTTTCCTTTTGATCTCATTTATCCCTATGCGTTTTTTTGCCGTTTCATGCATTTTTCTTTTCAAACCCCATTGCAATATTTGTCTTGCTGTGATATAATGTATTAGCAGAGCTCTGCTGATAAACGATCAAAGGAGGAAAAACGGAATGGAGCGCGTTTATAAGCTGTATTCGTCGCTGGGCGAGTCGGAAGAGCGCAAAACGCGGGCAGAGATTGATCTGTCGGCGTTGCGACACAATTACCGTCTCCTCCGCGGCATCGTTACCGCCGAGGATCCCAACGTGCGGATGATCGCGGTGGTAAAGGCAGAGGCATACGGTCATGGCGCGCCCGCCTGCGTTTCGGTTCTGCTGGACGAGGGGTGCGACTTTTTTGCCGTTTCCTGCATCGACGAGGCGGAGGCGGTCCGCAGAGTTTGCAACGAGAAGCAAAAGGAAGCCGACATTCTGATCCTCGGCTACACCCAGCCCTCCCTTGCCTACCGCATTGCCGAATATCGCCTGATCCAAACCCTGCTTTCCGAAAGCTACGCCCTGCTGCTGAACAACGCCGCCACTGCCTCGGGGGTGACGGTGCGAGCCCACGTTGCCGTGGACACGGGCATGAACCGCATCGGCATCCCCGCCCACGGCGAGGAGGAGCTTTCCGCCGCCGTTGCCACCGTTCTGCGACTTCGCAGCCTTTCGGGCATTCAAATAGAAGGAATGTTCACCCACTTTGCCCGCGCCGACGAGGAGGCAGGCGGCGAGGGCGATCGCTTTACCGAGCTTCAAGCCCAACGCTATGAGGCGCTGCGCCACGCGCTGGAGGAGCGCAACGCGGCCATTCCCTTTCACCATCTCTGCAACAGCGCCGCCGCGGTGCGGCGTCCTCAAAGTCGCGCCAACGGCGTGCGATTGGGGATCCTGCTCTTCGGCGCTCGCCCGTCCGAGCAGATTCTCCTCCCCCTCCGTCCCGTTCTGAAGCTGAAAACCGTGATCTCCCATTTGCACAGGCTCCTGCCGGGAGAAAGCGTTAGCTACGGCGGTGACTTTACCTCCAACACCCAACGCCTGATCGCAACCCTGCCCATTGGCTATGCCGACGGCTTTTTGCGGGCGTACAGCGGCGCGAGCGTTACCGTGGAAACCCAAAACGGTCCCCGCGTTTGCCCTATCGTTGGTCGGATCTGCATGGATCAATGCATGATCGACGTCACAGACACCGGCGCCCGTGAGGGAGACACCGTCACCTTCTTCGGAAACACTCCCGAGGAGCTTTCCGCCTACGCGAATCGCGCGCAAACCGTTGACTATGAATGTCTCTGTCTCCTCTCCTCAAGAGTGCCGAGGCTCTACTATGATCAAGAAGTTCACAAGGAGATCTATCCATGACCAAACATACACTCCGCGCCGTCCTCACCCTGCTGTCGGTGCTTTTCGTCCTTGCCTGCCTGCCCGCCTGCGGCAATGCCGAGAAAGCCCCCTCCGCCCCCACCCTGACCCTGCAGGACGGCACCCTCACCTACGCCACCGCGCTGGACGCCGTAACCCTCCAAAGCCACACGGGACAAAAGGCATACCTTTACGAGCTTGCCCCCGGAGAGTCCGAGGAGGCGCTTGCGGGCAGAGCCCCCATCCTTTCCTGCAACGTGGAGCAAACCCTTCGCTTTCGCTTTCCGTTGGAGGAAAACGGCATCACAAGGCGATACAATTCCTATCTTCTCGCCTTTTCGGACGGCACCCTTCTCAGCCATCTTCCCGTATCTCTTTCCAACGCAAGCGCGGCAACCGAGCCCTTTCCCCACGGCGGAACCATCAAAGGGCTGGAGGCGGGACGAGCCTCCGCCGCCACCGCGTTCAACGCCCATCACGCGGTTCTGGAGCTTCGGCTTTCCCGGCTGTTTGAGGGCGACGGCTTTCCCATCAGCTTCAACGGCACCTCCTATCAGTTAAATTCCGATCGGATTGCCCTTGCCGACGCCCTTCTCACCGACGCCGCCCGACACAACCAGCAGATCACCCTTCTCCTGGAGATTGACACCGCCCCCAACGCCCCCGAATTTGCCGCTCTGCTGGACGCTCTGCTCACCCGCTACACGGGCGGAGACTACGGCACCGTTACCGCCCTCGCCCTGATCCTTCCCGAGGAGCTGACCCGCCAAGCCGACGCCTGCGCCTC
>SVSC01000079.1 GCA_015064525.1 Oscillospiraceae bacterium | reverse complement strand
TACACAAAACAATCAATTTATTATAAAAATCGACAGAATTATAAAAAGCGGCGAGGACAAGCCCCGCCGCCGTGTGTTATTCGATTAGTGTTTCAATAGCAATTTGCATACCGAGCTTGAAGGCGTACTCGAAGATGGCTGCTTCGGCAAGGCTTACGTACTCATCCCAGCAATCGTGAAACTTTTCGAAGATCTCCTTCTGCTCGTCGGTGAAGGTCTTTTCCAATTCCTCGTGATGCCTTGCCATGTATCCAAGCAGCTCCTTCATTTCCTTCGAGTTGTTTCTGCTGTCCTCTTGCGGTATGATATTTCCGTGCCAAAGCTCGTTGATAATCGACTTCATACCAACACCACCTCCCGCAAAACGATTTCTTCCGCGCTTTCCTTGATGTTGTTCATCTCAACAACCCAACGGAGTATATCGCGAGCTTTTAAGTTCTCGTCAATACCTCTTTCGATAGTGAGGCGGGGGATGATAGTTTCAAGCATTTCGTTTGCTTCAAGGTCGATTTCGTGCAAACGAGTGTTCAACTTGCCTTCGGTCAGTAGCGTTATGTACCTTCCGCGACGGTGTTGTTTGATATAATCAAGGTGCATCCGTCCATACTTGCCGATCTGATAGTCGGTCTGTTCGGGAAGGGTTACGTTAGGAACAAGGTGTCCGTTCTCCTCGTGGTAAGTTCCGCCGAAAGTTTCATAAAGGGAATCAAAGTTAGTTTTCATTGTAGTATCCTCCAAAATTAGATTTTGATTATACTACAATTCATCCTCGCATCCAAACCAATACAAACACCGAAGGCGTACCTGCTCTATCGCAGGTACGCCTTCGCGGTCTGCTTTTTGTTTCCTTCTTGTTGGGTTGGAGGCGTGGCAACAAGCTGCTCCGACCGAAGGGAGGAACAGGTGCAAATCTTCCCGTAAGGGAAGTTTGCGACGAGAACCGCCATCGGCGGGGCGAAGTTTAGCTGAGTTCGAGCCCAGCAGGGGGAGCCACCAAATCCTTCAAAATTTCACGATTTTGAAGGGCTTTTTCTATCCAAAAGCCTGCTTTTTGCAAGATTTGAATGTGCGACATTCACGATTTTACCGTTTACAACCACTCGGTTGCCTAAATTCTACCGCATGATTGTAACAGAAAACAAAACCTCCATTAGCATGAGAAAGTACCGCTGCTTTTCGGGTGACAGACAGTTACCCGACACACTTTTGTAGAGTTGCTTTTTTCTTTCATTTATGATACAATATAAGCGAAAGGGAGGGATGAACCCATGAAAAAGAAGTATCGTTTGAACTTGACAGATTTTGAATTGCGTGTGATGGTAAAGGCTCTGAATGACAGCCGTTTGAGAATGAAGGCGGAGGGGAACGATCCCGAGGACGTCTCCGACATCATTCTCAAATGCCTTGATGCATTGGAATCGAGATAATCGAATAGGCATATAGCCGATCTTATGATCTACGAAAGTAGAAATAAGGTCGGCTTTTTTTATTTCCTAAATAGAAATCAAATTACAGAAAGGAGTTTCTTTTATAATATGGAAGAAAACAGAGAGGTCAAACGGGAGAAGGTGAGGTCGATCCCCATTGAGCAGATCGAGGACTTTCCCGAACACCCGTTTAAGATCCAAAATGATGAGCAGATGCAAAAGCTCATTGAAAGCATTCAAGACTACGGGGTGATTACTCCCGTTGTTGCCCGTAAGATCGGGGAAGAACGCTATGAGCTGATTTCCGGGCATCGGCGAAAATACGCCTGTAAGATGCTTGGAATTGACCGTTTACCCGTGATCGTGCGGGATATGAGCCGCGATGAAGCCGTTATTACCATGGTGGATTCCAATTTGCAGAGGGAACACATCTTGCCCAGCGAGAAAGCGTTTGCCTATAAAATGAAGATGGAGGCGATGAAAAGAAAGGCAGGGAGACCGAGTAAAGAAAATGAGTGTCCAGTGGTCACTAATTATTATGCTGCTGATGAAGTGGCAAAAGATACGGAAGATAGTAGTCGTCAAGTATTCCGTTATATCCGCCTCACGGAACTCACATCCGAGCTTTTAGAGTTTGTAGACCAAGGGCGTATTGCCTTCCGTCCTGCGGTGGAATTGTCCTATCTGACCGAGGACGAGCAAAGAGATCTGTGGGAAACCATTGATAGCGAGGATGTCACACCGTCCTTATCCCAAGCCATTCGCATGAAGGAGTTGAGCAAGGAAGGGAATCTGGACATGGATACCATCTTTGAGATCATGCGCGAGGAAAAGCCCAATCAGAAGGAGCAGATCAAGATTCCTGCGGAACGGTTTTCAAAGTATTTTCCGCGCGGAACACCGCCCAAAAGGATCGAAGCCGTGATTATAGATGCCTTGGAACTGTATTACCGGGAACAGGAAAGGCAACGGCGGCGAAGCTCCAACCGTGACGAACGATAACAAATTCATACAAGAGGGAAGTCTGCCTATTTTTACAACAATAGGCAGACTTTTTCTGTTCTCCCCCTTTCCCACACCCTAACCCCCCAATACTTTCCGACCAAGGATTACTTACCGAGAGAGGATATACGACGTATATAATTTCTTGGGATTTTTAATATATCGAGGTGATGATAAATATGACCTGATTGCAAAAGCCCTTAATCCCATGAATGACGGAACACATTCTCAAAAGGTTCCACCCCCCAAAAAAATAAAAATTTTAAAAAACAGGAGAAAGAAAATCATGAGAAATCTTATCAACAAAATCAAGTCCAAGTTCCAGAAGTCCGTTACCACCGTTCAAAACGTTATCGTAGAAAAGCGCGCCGAGGGTTATATCGATACGGCGGTCAAGATCATCATCGGTGTGGTCATCGGCGGCGTTCTGCTTGCCGGGCTGTACACGCTGTTCAACACCTCCGTGATCCCCACCCTCACCACCAAAATTGGAGAAATGTTCTCCTACACGGGCGCTGCTGCCTGATCGACTCACCCATCAATCCTCATTTTTTGAAAACAGAAAGGAAACAGTAACATGAAAAAATTTTTTGGAAACCTCAAGGCAAGATTCAACAAGGCAGGCGTTGCCGTTCACAACCGCATCGAAACCGCTAAGGAGACGGTTCGCAACAAGCTCGGTGAGGGCTATATCGACACGGCAGTCAAGATCATCATTGGCGTGGTGATCGGCGGTGTTCTGCTTGCCGGGCTGTATGCTCTGTTCAACACCACGGTGATCCCCACCTTGGGCGAGAAGATCACCGAAATGTTCTCCTATACGGGTAATGCTGCTTGATGAAGGAGGATAGTATGCGTAACATTCTGAAAAACAAACGTGGAGAAGGGCATATCGGCACCGCGATGAAGATCATCATCGATGTGGTGATCGGTGCGCTGATCCTCGGCGGGTTGTATCTGCTCTTTGACAACGTGATCCTTGATAGCACCGCTGCCAGAATCGAGGCGCTGTTCGACGTATCGCAGGACAACATGAGCGCGCGTTGCGAGCTGGACGGCTCGGGCGCGTATCACCTTCAGTACACCTATGACGGGGAACAGTGGTTTGAGGCAGAGCTGGTGGATATGAGTGCGGACGCAAGCGTAAAAGCCTTTGTCAGTGACGGAAAGGAAACGCCCACCTACTGTGCTGTTGTGATAGACGGAAACAAATTCCATGTAATTGCCTCCGAGGATGGAGGGGTGACGTGGAATTCTCGCAAAGCGTGGGATTATAACGGCAATACCAGCAACTTCCTGCTCACCTATAGCTCCGGCTTCAAGCTGACCTTCAAAACCGGATCTACAAACTATACCGCAACCAGTGCAGACGGACTCACGTGGTCGGATGCTTGGTCGGAGATTCACAGACCGTAAGAAATAAGAAAAGAGAGGGAGGGCAGCCTCGGTTGCCCTCCCGAAGAAAGGAGTGATTGAATGATAGCATTTCCATATTCCTTGGTCGGGGCAGTACTGGGAACATTGACCTTTGTTGGTGTTGCCTTGCTTGTTTGCCTGATCCTCACGCGCAATATGAGAGAGAGGGGATTCCCAACGCATTTGCCGCTGTTCCTGATCCTTACAGGCTTTTATTCTTTGGCGCTTGCGCTTCGCTACGGAGTCAGTCTTGTGGCAATGCAGGGGCTTTTGCTGTTCTTAATTCTGCTATACGCTTCCTGTTCGGATCTGACCTCGCACACCATGGACGATTATCTGTGGGTAATGGTCGGGATTCTCGGACTCTTGTCCTGCTATGGCGTGGGCTTGCCGTCCATGTTGATCGGTGCCGCCATGGTATTCGTTCCGCAGATCCTGCTTGCGCTCTTACCGCCACATAAGGCACTCGGCGGTGCGGATATTAAGCTTTCTACCGCCGTTGCCTTCTTGCTCGGTTGGCAAAAAGGTCTTGCAGCGCTCTTGTTGGGGCTTCTCTTGGCGGTCATCGTTATGCTGATCGTTCAAAGGTTCAACAGGAAAAAGAAGAAACAAGCCTTTGCACTCATTCCGTTCCTCTCGGTTGGTGCAATGGTGATGTTCTTGATTTAACCCAAGAAAACCATGGGGAACACCCCATAGAAAGGAAATCATATGAAGTTTATCAAACCGAAGATCAAAAAACAGAAGCCTGCCGGGAAGCCGAGGAAGATCGGCAATCGAACCATTATCGGCATCGTTTGTATCATCGCGGCATTCGTTGTATGCTTTGGCGTAGCCCCGATTGTCAACCGCGTGTCGGAGGAACAGGTGGAGATCGTGAGAATGAAAAACACGCTGGTCAAGGGAAGCTGTATCGGAGAGAATGACGTGGAGATCGTCAAGGTCGGTGCCTACAATCTTCCCAATGAGGTTATTCGGGATAAAAGCCAAGTCATCGGCAAATATCTTACGTCGGATATGTACCAAGGAGAGTATATCCTGCCCGAACGCCTGACCACCGACGTCAATACCGCCACGGATATTCTCGGAAGCCTTGATGGTGATAAAAAGGCAATCAGTATCAGCATCGGTTCCTTTGCCCTCGGTCTTTCGGGCAAATTGGAAACGGGCGATATTATCAGCGTGATCGTTTATAATTCCAAGGATCAAACTGCCTTCACGCCCACCGAACTGTCCTACCTCCGCGTGATCACCTCCACCACGTCAAGCGGCATCGACAAAGCCGACGTGACCGACCGTAGTCAACCCGTTACGGTCACGCTTCTCGTCAATCAGAAGCAAGCGGAAATGCTTGCAAAGTACGAAAAGACCGCCTCCATGCACTTCACCTTGGAGTACAGAGGCGATCCCGCAATCGCACAGCAATATCTGAATATCCAAGAGCAGTATTTCAAGGAGTCGGGGAACAAGGGGGCGTGATATGGCAGAGCGAGAAAAGATTATCACCGTTTGGGGACCGCCCCATTCGGGAAAGACCACCTTTGCATTAAAAATGGCGGAGACTTTGTATGAAAAGAGCAAGTCGACCGTCATTGTTTTGTGACATCACAACTCCCACCTTACCGATCCTGTTTCCCAATCAGAAGCCGGAGGAGCTGTATTCTGTCGGTGCAGTGCTCTCCAAGGTGGCAATTTTTGCGAGCGACGTGGTTTCCCATCTTGTTACCCTGAAAGAGCGCATGAACCTTGGCTTTCTTGGATTTAAGAGCCGAGAGAACCGATTCAGCTTTCCCGAATACAGCTTTGAAAAGGTGGATGAGATGTTCCGCGCCCTGAGGGAAATTGCGGATTATATCGTGGTGGATTGTGAGACCAATCCACAAAACAGTGTGCTGACCGATTATGCCATGAAACAGTCGGATATTCTCTGTAAGCTTGCCACTCCTGATCTCGCAAGCCTCGGCTTTTACCAATCTCAAAACGGTGTGATGACCACGGGTGGCTACTATCCGCCCGAGCAGCTTTTGATTATGAATATCCCGTCCGACGATCTCACAATGCTTTCCACCGATACGGGCGCGCATCTTGGAAAGGTGGATCTTGTCGTGCCGTACAGCCAAACGCTCCGAGAGCAATATCTGGAGGGAAAGCTGGTCTTACCCACCCATGACAAGCGGTATATGCAAGCGATCCGCGCGGCGGTGGAGGCGGTGCGATGAAGGTCATCGCGTTGGAGTCGCTGCTCCGACTCACCCAACAGTATATCTCCGCGAACTATGCCACCGCCCTCATCGACACATCCAAGGGCGTGGAGCTGAAAGCCTATATCGGGAAATACCTTTATGACACGGGATATACTGTGGAGGGCTATACACGGGATACTCTGATTGTACGGCTCTACCGTGAAATGGCGGAGTATTCGATCCTCACCGATCACTTGGCAGATCCCAACATTGAGGAGATCAACATCAACGGTTGGGACGACGTGGCACTCACACATCTCGACGGACGGATCGAGAAAGCCGGGGAACACTTTTTCTCGCCCCAACACGCTGTGGACGTGGTGAAAAAGCTGCTCCAGCATTCGGGTATGATCATCGACAATGCCTCTCCCATTGCGCAGGGGCATTTGCCGAACAATATTCGTATCACCGCGCTCAAGGAGCCAATCGTGGATGCCGACCGAGGGATCGCCGTATCCATTCGTATGCTTCACCCGGCAAGGGTTGATAGAGAAAATCTGTTGCGAACCGAATCTATTGCCGAGGAAAAGCTCTCTTTCCTTGAAATGTGTTTGCGCTATGGTGTTTCCTTTGTGGTGGCGGGACGTACAAGCTCAGGTAAGACAACTCTTTTGAACTCCCTTTTGGGGAGCATCCCCGACGGCAAGCTTTACACCCTCACCGAAAGCGCTGCGAATAAATATCTGTTCGTAGAGCCCGCGCCTATGGGGATTCCTTTTTATAGCGAAACGGGCAGAAAAGGAGGCGGGGAGGTGAGATGCTGTTTTGGGGTGCGGTGTTGTTTCTTTTTATGCTCGGTTTTTCAAAAAACTGTTCCTTTTTGTACAAAAACCGTTCGTTTTGAACATTGCCAAAATGCGAAATTTGTGTATAATAAAGGTAGATGGAATTGCGCTTGTTTTGTGCAAATCTGCTTTTTGAGGTCTAAATATTCTGAAAATCGGCGGAATCGTTTCGTTTTGCGCGATATTCTCCGGGTGTCATTCCTGTTTTTCGATGGAACATTTTGGAAAAATAGAACATATCCGAGAAGCCGCTTTTTTCGGCAATGTCTGCCATGCTGTGGTCGGTTCCCGTTAAAAGGGATTTCGCTTCGGTGATTCTCAAATTGATCACATACTGCAAAGGGCTGATCTGATATGCTTCGGTGAAGTTTTTGCGAAACCAAACCTTGCTCATCCCCGAAAGCTCGGCAATTTGATCCAGATTCAATTGAGGATTGCGAAAATGCTCCTCAATATAGGCAACCGACGGAGCGATTTTCTGCCGCTGACGGTAACTTTTGCGGTTGAATTCACTATCCTGCTCGATGCGCTGTATGATGGAATAGAACAGCTTTAGCAGCCGCGCCTCATATCCAGGACTTTTGAAGGTGTATTCGCGGATAAACCGCAGGAACAGCTCATAGGTTTCTCTGGGGTGGCAGAGCTTAATTTTGCAAAAGGGCGGTTGGTAGGCATCGCTGTTGGATACCAAAAAGTTGATGGCAATGCAGGAGCCCTTGGTGAGAAAATGGTTTTCGTAGCAAAGTCCCTTGGGAATGAGAACGATCTCACCGGGATTCACCACAAAGTCGATCCCGTTGCTTTTGTATTGAATGGTTGCGTTTTCCACATAAACCAGCGCGTAATTTTTTCTTGGAACCGTGTGGAGCTCATGGAGCCGTTGCTCATTTGGCTCCCATCTTCCAACATGGGAAACGAAGGACGAAATATAGGGGCAGGTTGAAAAGGGATAGATCATCGTGGCCTCCTGAATTTTCTTGAACGTAAATCCATTATAACAAACTTTTATTCAGTTTGCAAGGTCTTTTAAAAAAAATAATCGAAAACAGAGGTGCTTATGTTAACCTTCAATCCGTCAAAACTTTCCGACCGTCAACGCCGCTGTGTTGAGGAGCTTGTTGGAACCTTGCCTTTTGCGCTTGCCGAGAATGGAATTTTGCTTCTCGCGGAGGAGGGACTTGATTTCTCCGTGAAGCGCACGGAAAGCGAGCTGCGGATCGTGTACCGCAGCCTTCACGAGCTGTTCCGTGGATTTTCTCTTGGGATCCGAATGAATGCCGGAGAAGAAAGCGGAAAGGAGGACTTGCCCAAGCTGCTGTGCTTTATGGCGGATCTTTCCAGAAACGCGGTTTACAACATGGAGCAGGCAAAGCGAATGGTTCGGTGGTTGGCGGTTTGCGGCTTTGATTCCCTGATGCTCTACACCGAGGACACCTATCAGATCCCCGAATATCCCTATTTCGGCTATATGCGCGGACGGTTGACCTTGGAGGAAATGAAAGAGCTGGATGATTATGCCGACGCTTTTGGAATTGAGATCATTCCGTGTGTGCAGATGCTGGCGCATCTTGCAACGGCAATTCGCTGGCCGGGGCTGGCGTCCTTCCGAGACACGCCCGAAATGCTGTTGGTGGGGGATGACCGAACCTATCGTTTGGCGGATGCCATGCTGAAGGTGCTGTCTCAATGCTTCCGAAGCCGCAGGATCAATTTGGGAATGGACGAGGCCCACAACTTGGGGTTGGGAAGATATTTAGCACTCAACGGCTACCGCCCCAAGGAAGAGATCATGGCAGAGCATTTGGCGCGTTTGGTGGAAATATGCAACAACAATGGGTACGCTCCCATGATGTGGAGCGATATGTTCTATCGCATGACCTTCCGAGGCTTATACTATGTTCCCGAGGGGGAGATCCCGCAGTCGGTGATCGAGAAGGTGCCCAAGGAGGTAACGCTGATCTACTGGGATTACTTTTCCTATGACGAACGAATGTTTCGCCATATGGTGAAAACCCATTTGCGCTTCGGAAATCCCGTTGCGTTTGCGGGAGGCGCGTGGAAATGGTCCGGCTTTGCTCCCCACAACCGATTTTCCGTGGAAACGCTGTCGCATCAGCTTCCCGTGGTGCGGGAGAACGGAATCGATCAGGTGATCGCAACCGCATGGGGCGACGATGGGGCGGAGGCATCCCAAAATTCGGTTATGGCAACCATCCTGTTTTATGCGGAAGGCTGCCGCAGGGGAGCTGTTAGCAACGAATGGTTGGAAAAGCGCGCGATGGATGTGTTTGGAATTGGGTATCAAGCATTGCTGACTATGGATGCGCCCAATGAGCTGCCCGGCATCGTGAACGACGATCGGTATCCCTACAATCCCTGTAAGTATCTTTTATACAACGACCCTATGGAGGGATTCTTTGATCTGCACTTGGATGAGGAAACCGCTCCAAGGGCGTTCGCAAGCAACGCAGCACGGTTGCGGCAGTACGTATCACATCCCCAATTCGGATATGTTTACGTAACGTTGGAGCGGTTGTGTTTGCTTCTGGAAAAGAAATGCGACTTGGGAATTCGAATTCGGAAAGCCTACCGAAACGGCGACCTCGCTGAGCTGCGAAAATTGGCGCGGGAGGAGATTCCCGAGGTGATCGTGCGATTGGATCGGTTTTTGGAGGCGTTTCGCGATCAGTGGCACCGCGAAAACAAGCCCTTTGGATTTTCCACCCAGGAAATTCGGTTGGGCGGCTTGCGCCAGCGGTTGATCGGCGCGCGTCTGCGTTTAGAGCAATATGCAGAGGGCGGCGTTCCGTCGCTTCCCGAGCTGGAAGAGGAACAGCTTCCGTTTGCGATCCAAGGTAAAAATCGCGAAACAAAAAAGTATGTCTATCGCAATATCTGGAAGGATATGGTGACGGGCGGTTTGATCTAACCCCAACTCCGAAGGTCGGAGAAAAAATAAAAATGCCGAGAGGCAAGAGGAGGATCCCATGAAAAAACTGTTGTGTGCTTTGCTATCAATCTTTTTGCTGTTGAATGCGGCTTCCTGTGTGAAGCTGCCTTCCAATACCCCGTCGGAAACACAGCAAACCAAGCCTTCCGTAACCGAGGGAGAAACGCAACCGTCGTCAGGAATACAGATCACCGATATTCAGTTGAACTTCAGTGAGAAAGCATTGAATGTTGGTGAATTGTTCACGCTGGAGGCAACGATTCTTCCCGAAAACGCATCGGGCGGGACCTTAAAATGGGTAACAGGAAACAAAAATGTTGCAACCGTGGAAAACGGAGTTGTAACGGCGGTTGGAGCCGGAACCTGCTCCATCATGGTGAAATTGGAAGAAAACCCCAATATCAAGGCAAGCTGCCGTGTTGAGGTAACCGATCCCACGGCGCCCGTGAAGCCGGTTCCCGCAACGGGCTTGAAGCTTGATCCCGCCGATTTGGTATACAAGGTTTTGAAGGCAGGTGAAAGCTTCACGCTCACCGCCGAGGTTACACCCGACCGCGCCACCAACAAGGTTGTTCACTGGGCAAGCTCCAATGAGGCTGTTGCAACCGTGGAAAACGGGGTAATCGTTGCGGTCGCCGAGGGAGAAACCGTGATTTCCGCAACTGCGGATGACAACGCCCTTTTCACCGCTTCTTTGCGGATCTACGTGATCGCCGCGGGTGCATCCGAGGTGGCAGTTGATTCTGTAACCGTGGCACCTGCCACCGTAGAGCTGGTGCAGGGAACTTCCCAACAGCTTTCCGCAACCGTGGCTCCCGCCAATGCAACGGTTCGCGGTATCACATGGCAAAGCGAAAATAATGCGATTGCCACCGTGAGCGCGGACGGTGTTGTAACAGGTACCGGTGTTGGAACGGTTAAGATCACTGCAGTTTCCCTTGCGGATTCCACCAAGGTTGGTGAATGCACCGTTACCGTGACCTATCCGTCAAGCGGAGGCGTTGGAATGATAATAATGACGTAATATGTATGTTACATTTTTTTTCCGCAACTTGCTATTGCAATTTGCGAAAGAAAATATTTTAAAAGTTTTGTAAAAGCCCTCCACAATGAAGCGGAGGGCTTGAATTTTGGCTATATGAAACACGCGCTCATGCAAACAGTTTATTATACTCCCTCATCACGATCTCGTTCATCTGCTCGGCATTATTTTTTACATGGTCAAACACCCAAGTGAAGTTCTCGGCGGTGTCACTCAAATCGCTGGCGGTTGCGTCGTCTGAGAGTATTTCCAAGATAGCATTTTGAATTTCAACTTTCCTATTCGTACCTCATTTCATCAGCTCGTCGGTAAGGCGAATGATCTCAGGTGCAAGCTTCTTACGCTTTGCCTTTACGATAGCGTTATAGATGGGATAGGCGAGACTTGCAAGAACGCCGCCGACAACGCCCACAATAATACCGATGACCATAGCCATATCTTTATATGAACCGAGGATTTCTCCAAGATCGGTCATACAAAGGCTCATTCCAAAGCCGAGAATAAGTGCGCCTATAATACCAAACACAAGTGCGACCGCTTGCGCGG
>SVSC01000078.1 GCA_015064525.1 Oscillospiraceae bacterium | reverse complement strand
CTCCCGTACTTGCTATGTATAAGGCAAAGGACTTCAGTGAAGCCCTCGACAAAGCCGAGCATCTTGTGGCCGATGGCGGCTATGGTCATACTTCCTCCGTATATCTTAACGAAGTAACCGAAAAGGATAAGCTGGATGCCTTTGCCGCTCGTATGAAGACCTGCCGTATCCTCGTTAACACGCCTTCCTCTCACGGCGGTATCGGAGACCTCTACAACTTTAAGCTCGCGCCTTCCCTTACCTTGGGTTGCGGCTCTTGGGGCGGTAACAGCGTTTCCGAGAACGTAGGTGTAAAGCACCTGCTCAACATTAAAACAGTAGCCGAGAGGAGAGAAAATATGCTTTGGTTCAGAACCCCCCAGAAGGTTTATATTAAGAAGGGTTGCCTCCCCGTTGCTCTTGATGAGCTCAGAACTGTAAGAGGCGCAAAGAAGGCGTTCGTTGTAACCGACAACTTCCTTTACCAGAACGGCTACACTAAGCCGATCACCGACAAGCTCGACGAGATGGGCATTCAGCACACTACGTTCTGGAGCGTTCAGCCCGATCCCACCCTTGCAAACGCAACCGAGGGCGCCGCTCTTATGAGAGCCTTCCAGCCCGACACCATCATCGCCCTCGGCGGCGGCTCGGCAATGGACGCCGCAAAGATCATGTGGGTTCTCTACGAGCATCCCGAAGCAGACTTTATGGATATGGCAATGAGATTCATTGATATCCGCAAGAGAATTTACACCTTCCCCAAGATGGGCGAAAAAGCATACTTCATTGCGATCCCTACCTCCGCGGGTACCGGCTCTGAGGTAACTCCCTTCGCGGTGATTACCGATGAAAAGACCGGTGTGAAGTATCCTCTCGCTGACTACGAGCTCCTTCCCAACATGGCGATCATCGACACCGACTTCCATATGTCTGCTCCCAAGGGACTGACTGCAGCTTCGGGTATCGACGCGGTAACCCACGCGGTTGAGGCATACGCCGCAATGCTCGCAACCGATTATACTGACGGTCTTGCGCTCCGCGCGCTCAAGGTGATCTTCGAGTACCTCCCCAGAGCATACGATAACGGTCAGACCGACGTTGAAGCTCGTGAGAAGATGGCTAACGCTGCTACGATGGCAGGTATGGCATTCGCAAACGCATTCCTGGGTGTCTGCCACTCGATGGCGCACAAGCTCGGTGCTTTCCACCACCTCCCCCACGGCGTTGCAAACGCTCTGATGATCGAAGAGGTTCTCCGCTTCAATGCTGCTGAAGCTCCCGCGAAGATGGGTACCTTCTCGCAGTACGATCATCCTCACACCCTTGCCCGTTACGCTGAAATCGCTGATTACCTTGGCATCAAGGGTACAAGCGACGAGGAGAAGCTTGAAGGTCTGATCAAGGCGATCAACGACCTCAAGGCTCGCGTAGGCATCAAGGAAACCATCAAGGACTACGGCATTGACGAGAAGGACTTCCTCGCGCGCCTTGACGACATGGTAGAGCAAGCGTTCGACGACCAATGCACCGGCGCGAACCCCCGTTATCCTCTGATGAGCGAGATCAAGCAGATGTACCTCAACGCTTACTACGGTAAGCATGAATCCGTATAACAGGAGGCAGAATATGAAATTAGATCACGTTTTAACGGTTAGCATCGGAAAGGTGCTTTATTTGGACGGAACCGTTGTGTACAAGGTATTTGACGAAAGCTATTCCAAGGCAGACGTTCTCAACGAGGCGCTCAATCATGCCCGCGTGGAGGAAACGGGGCTGAATATTCCAAAAATCCACGAGGTTGGCAAGGTGGACAACAAATGGTTCATTGCCATGGATTATATCCCCGGAAAGACCTTGGCGCAGCTGATGGAGGAATTTCCCGAAAAAAAGCAGGAATATATTGATTTGTTGGTAGAGCTTCAACTGGAGATTGTGAGCAAAAAGTCTCCCCTTCTGAAAAAACTGAAGGACAAAATGAACACCAAGATTTCTCAAACAACGCTGGACGCAACCACCCGCTATGAGCTTCACACCCGCCTGGAGGGAATGCCCAAGCACAACAAGGTATGCCACGGCGATCTCAATCCCACCAACGTGGTAATCCGCGAGGACGGAACCCCTTTTATCATTGACTGGGCGCACGCAACGCAAGGCAACGCCGCAGCAGATGCCGCCAGAACCTATCTTACCTTCTGCCTCGCAGGCGACAAGGACTCGGCTGAATATTATATGAAGGTCTTCTGCAAAAAGAGCGACACCGCTCTGCAGTACGTGCAAAAATGGCTCCCCATCGTTGCCGCTTCTCAATCGGTAAAGGGGAACGAAGAAGAGCGCGCCCTGCTTTTGAAGTGGGCAGACGTGGTGGATTACGAATAAAATCCTCGTTTCAAAATCGGGTCGGGTGGAAGTCTTGCCCGCCGAGCGCAAACTGTATTTTCTACCGAATCATATTGAAACTTGAATAAAAAATATCGGTTTTTCGCTACACAAGTCGCGAAAAACCGATATTTTTGTGCGAAAAAGGGATTTACAATACAAGAATGAAGTGATATAATGGAGGTAAAGACGGGAGAGCCTCCGTCACAACATTCAGAAAAGGAGAACCATATGAAAAATGTATCGTTTTTTCGAACCGCGGTAGTGCTGCTTTTGGTCTTATCCATTTGTGTAACCGCGCTCCTGCCCGTGAGCGGAGCGGAGGAACAGGACTTTGTTTCCGCCTCTGACCTGAACAATCTCTATGATCCCGCTCGCAGCTTTGCGGGATATATTACAGGTCAGAACGCGGAGAAAAGCAGTACTTCCCACTACACCACCCATTACCTGCAGGTGGAGCCCGGCGACGTGCTTACCTTTGGTCCCGCCAATCCCACCCAGGGCTTTCATCTCCACGGATATAACAGCGCCAACGCCATTGTTGACAACACCGTTCGCGCAGATCGGCTGGAGGTGGTGGACAATTTCGGCAATTATGTGATCTACGCCTATACCGTTCCTCAGGGCGTCACCCAGGTGCGTATTGCCAATGCCTCTGCCATCAACGCCATCTTTACCGTCACTCATAATCAAAAGTTTTCCGTAGAAACCTTCTACGAATATTGGAATGCCGAGGGGCGCGGCGATGCCATCAAATCCTTCGGTCAGTATTTCGGCAC
The DNA here is from genome assembly GCA_015064525.1 of Oscillospiraceae bacterium. GTDB lineage: Bacteria > Bacillota > Clostridia > Oscillospirales > CAG-272 > UMGS1865. Next base: position 8,650 of record SVSC01000078.1, on the reverse strand, counting down.
GCGAACCGACTCGGTACTGCATGAAAAGTCTGCCTTGTTCGTAGGTGATTCCATCAGCTGCGGAAGCCAGGACAACAGCCTTTACTACCGCGCGTGGGCGGGAAGAATCGGTTCCGTTAACGAAATGGACTACGTGAACGCCTCGGTGTCGGGAGCCTCCTGCTCCACCACACGCCCCTCCAAGCGGATCGTGAGTCAGCTGATGTCCAACGGTGACAGAGCCTTCGACTACGTGATCCTCCACGGCGGTGTGAACGACGCTTGGGATACCGAAACGGTTGGAACCGTTTCCGAGGGTTTTTCTCCTCAGAGCTTTGATACCTCCACCTTTGCGGGAGGATTGGAGGAAATGTTCTATCAGGCAACTCGCCTGTTCCCCAACGCGCGCTTGGGCTATATCATCAATTTCAAGGCTCCCTCCTGCACCAAAGGAACGGTGAGCAATATGTCTGCTTACGTGGCTGTTGCCAAGCAGATCTGCGAAAAATGGGATATGCCCTACCTGAACCTTTATGAGGATGAGGAATTTTGCAATAACGTTCTCAAGGTGACCACCAATGAGTTTCTTCCCGACTACATTCATCCCAACGCCGCAGGCTACGATCTGATCTATCCCAAGGTGGAGGAATGGATGGAAACGCTGGCTGTCTACTCCAAGGAGATTCCCGAGGCTGAGGTCATTGAGATCCGCACGGAAGCGGAGCTGAAGGATATCTCCAAGCTGCTCACGGGCAATTTCCGTTTGATGAACGACATTCACCTCACCGAGCCGTGGTCGCCCATTTCAACCTTTGAGGGCACTCTGGATGGAAACGGCTTTGCCATTGTGGGCATGGAGATCAACAACGCCGCCACAACCAACTGGGGTGTTTCGGGGTTGTTCGGCATTTCCAAAAACGCTGAGATCCGAAATCTCACTGTGTACGGTAAGATCACCAACAACGTGGCAGATATGGCAGTTCAGCTGGGTGGCATTGTGGGAAATCCCACCAATACCCTGTTTGAAAATTGCGTGTCCTACGTTGATATTTCCTCCGGATCCAATTCCGGTCGGGTTTATGCCGGAGGAATCGCAGGTGTGACCCAAGAGATCACCACCTTTACCAATTGTAAGAATTTCGGAGCATTTACCATTGATAATTCCGCTTCCGCGGCAAGCGCCACCTACGTTGGCGGCATCTGCGCTTATACCAACGGAACTGCCTATTTCACGGGCTGTGAGAATCTGGGCAGCATCACCTCCCGTCCTCTGGGCGGCGGAAGCGCACACGTTGGCGGCATTTTGGGCTACGGCGAATACCGTGAAAACGGCGTGACAAAGATCACCGACTGTGTAAATCACGGGGCAATCAACGCCATCGGCTTTGCGGGCGGTATTCATGGATACAGCAAAAATTATTCCGTGCAGATCCGTTCCTGCATCAACGCCGCGAACGTGACCGCCAGTTCCATGGCGGCGGGGATCTGCGCCTATGTTGGCCTCAATACCGCCTGCAAGGATCTTGTGATCACCGATTGCGTGGTTGGCGGTGAGAACGGAAAAACCGTTACCATCAAGGCAACGGGTGAAAACGGAGGAAACCTCAACGAAACCTACGCCGGAGGTGTGTTCGGCTCTATGGTTGCCGACGGCAGAACCGCCGAGATTGCCCGTTGCGTGAATCTGGCGCGGGTGGAGTCGGCAGGACGGTATCTTGCCGGTGTGATCGCTCAGCTGAACACCAAGAATAAGGCGAGCGTGAGCGTGACGCATTGCGTGAATCTCGGATCGGCATTCAGCTCCTTCACGTCGGACGGCTTTGCCGCAGGTATTCTTGCCCGCGCCAGCGCCTCGGGCGAGGTAAAATGCAATCTGGATCTTGGCACGCTGGAATACGGCGGCGAAAAGTACGTTGGCGGCATTGGCGGCTCGGAGGGAAAGCTTTCCTATCTGAACAATTACACGCGCTATCCCGCGGTGCTGGGCTACGGTCAGTCAGCCATTGCCAATGAAGGAAACGCGGTGCTGGAGGAATCCACCGATCTGAGTGCCGTTGTTGCGGTGTTGAACGGATTGGATGATGTTAAGCCCTTCGCGCTTTCTGAGGATGGAAAAACGATTACCGTGGCATATGAGGAGATTCCCGCTCCCTCTCAGGCGCAAGCGGCTCCCGAAAAGCCCGAGGATCCCCCTGTGGTGGTGCCTCCCGTAGAGGATACCACCGAGGAACCCACGGATGAGGTAGATCCTCCCGTGATCACGCCTCCTACCGATGAGCCCACCAATGAGGTGAAGCCTCCCGTAACCAATTCGCCCACGGAGGCGCCTACGGATGAGATCGCACCTCCCGTAATTACCTCCCCAACGGAAGAACCCACACAAGCGCCCGGAGTTGGAGAAGGCAACGAAAGCGAATCCGGTTGCGGCTCCGCCGTATCGGTTGGCGCGATACTGCCCGTGCTATTCACAGCACTGCTTGGCATGGCGTGGAGAAAGCGGGAGCAATAAGCATTTTCATGGGAGCGCAGGCAAATCACCTGCGCTCCCACGGTAAATATCGGTTTCCAAAGCCCGGTTCACATTTTTTTAAAAAAAAGAAGGATCGTCTTTAACGGCGATCCTTCTTTTCTGTTTCCGAAATTTTTATATTGGTCAGCGCTCGTCATTCACCAAATGGCGGACATAACGCACCGAGGGCTGTAGCTCGGTTTTGAAGAAGGCGGGAAAAATCTTCCTTGCTTCGGCGGGATTCACCCAATGGAGGTATTCCTTCGTCTCCCCCTCGGCAAAGCTTTGGCAGATAGGCTCAAAGCCCAACGGCACCTTCATATAGAAATAGAAGGACAGCTCGTAGACCAACCGACCCGACTTTTCGGGAGAGTCGCCGTGAAAATAATTTTCATGCACGAAGCCCAAACGGTCGATCTCCATGCGAACGCCCGTTTCCTCCATCACCTCACGCACAATCGCCTCCTCGGCAGTCTCCCCCATCTTGATCCGTCCGCCAACCGAATAGAGGTAGTCGGCTCGCTCGTTTCCCACCATCAACAGCTTTCCGTTCTTCATGATGATGGCACCCACGCGAACGTTCAGAATTCCATTTCCGCAAGGCACGCACATATCTTCCATTTGTATTCAGCCTCCTTTTGTTTTCAGAACTCGGGTGGTGGCTCGGGAAGTGGGATATCGCCTTGCTCGGGAGGCGTATTTACCAACATCGTTGGCAACTGAGCGCTTGCCCTTGCAAAGTCAAACACCGCCCTTCCCTCCTCCAACCGCAACGCGGCGGAAAAGCTCTTTCCCGTTCGTGCGGAAAGGAAGCCCTCAATCTCATCGGTGACTCCCTCCGAAAGCAGCTTTTGCACCTGCTCCAAGGGAATCTCCTTGCCGCAGATCACGGTGTTCACCGTGAATTTGCAGCCCTCGCGATACCCCTCGCAACCGTAGAATTTTCCTTTTTTAAAGACCTTTTTGCCGCAGCTTGGGCATTTTCCAACGGATTCCTCGTCATTTCCCCGATCCGCAAACTCCATAACCGCTTTGCCGTCCCTCAACACAAGCTTCGCTTCAAAGCGCTTTCCCGACTTGGGAGAAACAAAACCCTCCATCAAATCGGTTTCCCCGTTTGTCAGCAATCTTTTCACCTGCTCCAAGGGAATCATTTTTTTACAGATCATCAGATAAATCGAAAAATGACAGCCATCACGGTAGCCCGTACAGCTATAGAAGCTCCGCACACGGCGCACCTCTCTGCCGCACAGAGGACACTTCCCCACAAGATCTCCCTCGAAGCCGATATCCGAATGAGGATCCAGTCCCTCTCTCTGAATGCGGAACACCCGACCGATCTCCTCCTCCGCCAAGCGAACGCTATCCCGCACACTCATGGTTCCGCGGAACACCTTTTTCAACGCCTGTCCCAATTGGGAGGTCTTATATTTATCCATATTGATCTGCATCTGCACCAGTGCCTCGATCAAAAATTCTCCCGCGGGGAGAATGGTGTAAACGTCCTTTTTCAGATCAATGTAGCCGCTTTTGCGGGCATTGTCGATAATTCCCGTTCGCGTTGCCTCGGTTCCCAGCTCCAAGCCCTCAAAAATCGCCTTGTAGTCGGCGGCATCGTCGCTTCCGAGCCCGTCCTCCATCTCTCGCGCGGCGCTTTTTTCCTCCTTGAAGGGATTTTTCAGATAGTTATTCAGCGTCTCCACCGTATAGTGCTTGGGCGGAGAGGTTTCCTTTTCGGTAGGGCGGAAGCAGATATTCACCGCGTCACCCTTTTTCAGCGCGGGCAGAACCTTGTCCTTTTGCGTATAATCATCGTATTTTGTCCACCCCTTTTCCAGCATTACCATGCCCTTGAGGGTGAAGCTTTCCAGCTCTCCCACCGCAATTGTGATCTCGGTTTTGGACACCAGGCAATCCTCGGCGCAGAAAACTGCCACAAACCGACGGAACACCGTGGAATAAACCTTCATTTCAGCGTCGCTCAACTGATTCTTTTGCGGGATCTTATAGGTGGGAGTGAGCGCCGAGTGCGACTCGATCTTGCTATCGTCGAAGATCGTTTTACTGTCCTTGAAGGCAACGGGATAGCCCATTCTCTTGCATCCCGCCAAAATTTGGCGGATCTTATCCTTTTCCGCCGTTGCCAGATACTCCGAATTGGTTCTCGGATAGGTGAGATAGCCCTTTTCGTACAACCCCTGAACAATGGCAAGGCTCTCCTGCATAGACATCTTGTATTTTTTCGCAAGCACGTTCTGCAGCTTGGAAAGCGAATAGAGCTTTCCCGGGAACAGCTTGTCCTTTTTGTTTTTCACAGAGGTGACAACGGCGCCCGTGGCATTATAGAGGTCACACATCGCCTGCGCCTGCGCCCTCTGCCCCTCCTCAAATTTGTTTTTGGAGGTTAATTCCACGGTTTCTCCGTTGGTTTGCTCGCGGCTCACCAAGGCAAAATATTTCCCCGGAACGAAATTTCGGATGGCAAGATCTCTGTCATAGATCGCTTTCACAATGGGAATGATCACCCGTCCCACCCGAAGGAGCGTTCCCGTTTTCAAAGTGGCATAGCGGGTGAGGTTCACCCCATAGAGCCAGTCAATATAGGTTCTGGCAAAGCCCTCCGCGGCAAGAAGATCGTAATCATTCTCGTCCTTCATTTCCTTCAAAGCCGTTGCAACGGTTTGCGGGGTTTGATCGGGAAGCCACAGCCGTTTTTGTTTTTTAGGCGACCTTAAGGCGTGTCGGATGCACAGCCGAACAATGATCTCTCCCTCGCGATCGGCGTCCCCCGCGTTCACAATCGTATCCACGTCCTCGCGGTTACACAACCAACTGATCACCCGAAACTGACGCTCCACGCCGCTATCCACCTGCTTGTTCTCTCCCCTGCGAAGCTCAAATTCAAACTCCTTGGGAAAACACGGCAGAGAATCCATGCTCCAACGGTTGCGTTCGTTTTCCTGCGGTGAATAATGCTCCACGTCGCAAAGGGAAAACAGATGACCGAACGCCCAGGTAATCAGATAGCCCTGCCCCTCCAAATATCCGTTTTTCTTTTGCATGGAGCCAATCCCCTCGGCAATATTCCGCGCCAAGCTCGGCTTTTCGGCAATGATCAGAATCATCTCTTTCCCCCCTTTTCTTTAGGATAAAAAAACCGCAATTCTGTACGAAAAAATTCACACAGAATTGCGGAATTTCCTTGACGATTTCAGCTCGGCAGAGCCTTCTGTCAAAGCAGAGCCTTCACGCTTGCGGGAACCTCCTCCTCAGCCATCGAAACAGTCATGGTGAGGTTCACACCGATCTGGTTCACCAGCTTGCACAGAGCCAGAGCCATCTGCTCAAAGGCGGCAACGTCGCGGTTGCAGATCTTCAGGGTTCCATCCACAAACAGATCGGTAACGTCATGATTGCTTGCAAGAATACCTGCGATGAAGCCATACAGCGACTGCGCGTTGGTGACATTATATTCGTCAACGTCCACCAAGCGAGCGGCAGACTTGATATCATATCTCAGTTTGGTTCCTTTTTCGATGCAAACAACATCTCCCTTGGTTGCCGCGAGAGCGTCATTTACCATATTGATCAGGGTTTTGGTTTTTCCGGTGCCCTTTACACCAATAATCATTTTTAACATTGCTGGATACCTCCCATAAATCAGAATGTTACACACATTTCATCCTGTGATTTTATTATACCAAATAAAGGAATGAAAGTCAATACCTTTTGTGTATTTCGCTTGATTTTTCTTTAAATTTTCAGTCTTGCTTCAAGAGAGGCGCGCATTTCCTCATAGCCGGGCTTTCCGAGCAACGCGAACATATTCTTCTTATAGGACTCCACGCCGGGCTGATCGAAGGGATTCACGCCCAAAACGTACCCGGAGATTGCGCAGGCAAGCTCAAAGAAGTAGATCATTTCGCCCAACACATATTCGCTTCTCTCACTGACCTCAAGCAGGATATTGGGAACACCGCCATCCACGTGCGCCAGCACCGTTCCCTGCATTGCCATCCGCTTAACCAGATTGAGATCCATACCCGAGAGGAAATTCAAGCCGTCGATATTGGCGGGATCCTCGGGGATCGGGAAGGTGGAGCCAACGTCGGCAACGTCGATCACCGTTTCAAACATGGTTCTGCTGCCATCCTGCACAAACTGACCGAGAGAATGCAGATCGGTTGAGAATACCACGGACGCGGGGAAAATTCCCTTTTGATCCTTGCCCTCGCTTTCACCGAAAAGCTGCTTCCACCACTCGTGGAACATTGCGGCGAAGGGCTCGTAGCCTGCCATGATCTCCATGCTCTTGCCCTTACGGTAGAGAATGTTGCGGATCGCGGCGTATTTATAGCAATCGTTTTTCATCAGGTCAGGCTCGTTGTAAATTTCAGCGGCGTGAGCGGCTCCCTCCATCAGCTTTCTGATGTCGATTCCCGCCACGGCGATAGGCAGAAGCCCCACCGCGGTCAACACCGAGAAGCGACCTCCAACGTCATCCGGCACCACGAAGGTTTCGTAGCCTGCCTCGGTGGAAAATTGCTTGAGGGTTCCCTTTGCCTTATCGGTGGTCACAAAGATGCGTTCTCTTGCGCCCTCCTTACCGTACTTGTTCTCCAGGAAGCTGCGGAACACTCGGAATGCCACGGCGGGCTCGGTGGTGGTTCCCGACTTGGAAATCACATTCACGCACACATCCTTCCCCTCGCAAAGTGCCAGAACCTCGTTCAGCGCGTCGGCGCTGATGCAGTTACCCGCATAGTAGATGGCAGGAGTGTTCTTTCTCACCAAATTATAGTTGGGAGACCTGAGATATTCGATCACCGCACGGGCGCCCAGATAGGAGCCGCCGATGCCGATCACGATCAAAACGTCACAGCTCTTGCGAATCTTTTCCGCGGAGACGAGAATACGCTCAAACTCCTCGCGGTCGTAGTTGGTGGGAAGATCCACCCATCCCAAAAAGGCATTGCCCGCACCGCTCTTTTCACGGAGCATGGTGTGCGCCGCGCGGATCTGAGGATCCATGGAGCTGTATTCGGAGGGATTGATGAAGCCTGAAAGATAACGATCATTCAATTGAATTGCCATGTTCGGAAACCGTCCTTATAAATAGATATGATATATCATTATACAATACTTACCGAAAAATATCAAGACCTATTTTTGATTTTATTTCAACTTTTTTCTTCTTTTTTCATATCAGAAGAAATGCGGCAATCATGCGCCTGAGAATCTCAAAAAAATTGATCCTTCCGATCTCCTCGTTTGCCTCAATATTCACACCGCCAAGCTCACGGTCACCGATCCAATAGGTTATTCGCCCAACAGCGCTTCCCTTTTTCACGGGAGCGGCAACGGCTTCGGGAAGCTCGATCCTTTGCTCCACCCGAGAGATCGCGTTTTTTTCCACAACGCAGGAAAAGCTGCCGTAGGTCAATTCACAGGAGTCCTTTTTCCCCCCCGTCACCACCATTGGAGACAGCGCGCCGCCCTCCGAACGAAACAGCCCGTAGTTGGCAAAGCCCCAATCCAACAGCGAGGAAGCGGCGGCATTCCGAACATCTCTCGATTCAGCTCCCATGATCACGCAGATTAAGGAAAAGTCATCTCGCTGGGCGGTTACGCTCACACAAAAGCCCGCCTTGGCGGTAGAGCCTGTTTTCAGACCCGTGCAGCCACGGTAAAAGCGCACCAAGCGATTGGTGTTGGTGAGTCCGAAGGCGCCGTTGCGGATGGTATCCATCCAACGGGAGCTGTACTCCAGCACCTTTGGATAGCGGATCAGCTCCCTCGACATAACGGCAATGTCATGGGCAGAGGTCAGGTGCTGTTCCGCCGTATCGTCCAAGCCCGTTACATTCTCAAAACGCGTGGCGGACATTCCCAGTATTCTTGCCTTTTCGTTCATCCGATCCACAAAAACCGAAACGCTACCGCACAGATATTCCGCCAGTGCCACCGCCGCATCGTTTGCCGACGCAATGATCACACATTTCAAAAGCTCCTCCATGCGCATCTGTTCCCCTTCCTTTAAAAAGACCTGAGAGCCCCCCATGGAGGCGGCGTTTGCCGAAACGGTAACGGTATCGTTCAGGGTGATCTGTCCTGCCTCCACCGCCTCCATCAAAAGCAGAAGCGTCATCACCTTGGTCACGG
>SVSC01000077.1 GCA_015064525.1 Oscillospiraceae bacterium | reverse complement strand
GCTACAGCGGCTACAACAACTAGCTCCACGATGGGGCGGGTTTCCTTGAGATAGTTGTTGTAGCCGCTGTAGCCCGAATACACAACGTCTTTGTCCAGCGCGTTCATGCAGCAAAGACCGTTGAGGAAGGTTTCAATGCAAACCACAGCCACCAGCGCCACGCACGCAACCTCCTTGTTCTTTCCTGTGCGGATAATGCCCAAAACGGCAAGATAAAAGGCAATGGCAAGGAGCGTGAACCAGATACAGGTGAAATCGTTGGGCTTCACGTAGGCGTCGTCGGTGTATTTCTGCAGAATCACGCAAAGGAGCGCCAGGATCCCGCCCGTGCCCGCAACGGTTCTGAGGGGATAGGACTCCAGCACCGTGAGCGCCTTGCAGGCAAGCACGCACATGAGAAAGCAGAGCATGAAGCTATAGCGGTAGTTGAGCCAGTTGGGGCGTTGGAAGGCGTGCCAGATCAGATCGGTAACGGTGAGAGAGAAGCTGGCGATAAAGAGAAAGACGAGCAGCGCGTTGCAAATCTTTTCCCGCATGGAGAATTTCTTGGAGAGGAAATACGCAGGCAGGAGCAGGATGGTCAGAACGCCGCAGTAAACGAAGGGATAGCCGTCGGGGCGAACCGTGTCGTAGGATCCGGGGAGAAATTTGTAGAGCAGATCGAGAATGTCGAAATTGGTATCCCAGATCCATTTTGTTTCGGAGAAGGTGCTTTTTCCGAAGCTGAGGGAATAGTAGGCTCCCAGCAGAATCACCAGCGCCATTCCAACCGCCAAAAGGGAAAAGAACGCCATTCTCCCCAGCGATTTCAAAAAGTGAACGCGCTCACGGTGGGGATTGTTGATGCGATTGTCGGAGTGTCCGAAATAGTAAAGGAAGAAATAGAAGAAGCAGTAGATGCACACCATGTAGCCGATATAAAAATTGCTGAACAGGGTAACGGCGAGAACAAGGGTGTACATTCTGAATTTGCCGTACTTTATCAGCTCCTCGATCCCCAGCGTGATCAGGGGGAGCCACATCATGGCGTCGATCCACATGGTGTTGTGCTGCTGAACGATGCCGTAGGCGGAAACGGCGTAGAAGATCGCGAAGATCAGAATGGCAACGGGACGGCGCTCCTTGGAGGTTTTGTGCATATAGTAGCCAAAGGTTCCGCCGCAGATGGCTGTTTTTAAAAGGAACAGCACCAAAAGTCCCTCCAGCATCCGATCGGTGGGGAAGAGGCAGACGATAAAGGAGAAGGGACTTGCCAGATAGTAGGCATAGATGCCGAGAAACTCCCCGCCCATTGCGCGCGCAAAGGAATAGAGCAATTCGGCATCGCCCTTGGCAAAGTTGCGGAGTGCCTCAAAGAACCAAACGTATTGACCGTTCAGATCCAGCACCAGCACGCTACCGTCGCCAATCGGGTAAATCTCTCTGGAAAAATAGATGAGGTAGACCAAGGCGGCGGGGATGATCATGCATAAGAGCAGATAGCCGTATTCCTTGAAAAATGCCTTGAAGCCGCGTTTTTTGGGGGATCCCTTCAGCTGCTTATCGTGGAGAGCCAGCTGTTTTTCAAAATGGGTGGATGGAGCATTGTTCATTGGCTTTTATTCGTTCCTTTCTCGTTGCTTTCCTCCCCGGATGGGAGAATTTGCTTGATGGCTTTTTCCAGCTTGATTCGATCAACGGTCATGTCTCTTTGGCAGGTGGCACACACCACGCGAACCTGCGCGCCAACCCGCAAAACGGTGAATTCGGAGCCGCCGCAGGGGTGTGGCTTTTTCAGCTTGAGACGGTCGCCCGTTTGTATTTTGATGATTACTGCCAACGGGGAACACCTTCCTTTGCTATCAGTTCCTTGTTTTTTTCGCCGTTTTTGGCGACACTACCCATATTATAACATAAAAAAAGCCTTCTGTAAACCGTAAATCTGTTTTTTTATACGTTTTTTTCAAAAAAGCGAAAGATTTGTTTGACTTCCCGAAAGAAAAGTGTTATAATATAAGTTGGAGTATTATGGAAACAGGTGAACGAAATGCGAATTCTTGGGATTGACCCCGGACTTGCGATTGTGGGCTGGGGCGTGATCGACTACGAGGCGTCAAAATTCAAGACCGTGGCGTACGGAGCCCTGCGAACACCCGCGGGAATCTGCACCGAGGAGCGGCTGCGGCTGATCTATAGCGGAATGCAGGAGCTGCTGCGGGAATACCGTCCGGATGCCATGGCAATCGAGGAGCTGTTCTTTCACACCAACGTCACCACGGGTATCCGTGTGGCGGAGGCACGGGGTGTGCTTTTGCTGGCGGCGCATCAGGCGGGGATCTCCATTCAGGAGTACACTCCCGCGCAGGTGAAGCAGGCGGTGGTTGGCTACGGAAAGGCGGAAAAAAAGCAGGTGATGACCATGGTTACCATGCTGCTGGGACTGCGGGAGGTGCCAAAGCCCGACGATACCGCCGATGCCCTTGCCATTGCCATTTGCCATGCTCACAGCGGCGGCTCGCGGCTGGCGTCTTACTTTAACAAAAATACGATTTGACCGACAGAGAAGGAGATCATATATGTGGGGAGCAGATAACTGGAAGGACTATGAATTGCTGGATACCTCCGACGGAGAGCGCTTGGAGCGCTGGGGAAATCTGATTCTGATTCGTCCCGATCCGCAGATCATTTGGAAAAACGCGGCAAGACATCCCGCCTGGAAGCGCGCCGACGGCGTTTATCGTCGTTCCCGCTCGGGAGGTGGCGCTTGGGTGCAGAATCGCTTGCCCGAGTCATGGAATATCACCTACGGTGATCTGAAATTCGTGCTTCGTCCCATGGGCTTCAAGCACACGGGGCTGTTTCCCGAGCAGGCGGCAAACTGGGATTGGTTCGGAGGCTTGATTCGCGAGGCGAAGCGCCCCGTGAAGGTTCTGAATCTCTTTGCCTATACCGGCGGCGCAACGGTTGCCGCCGCGCAGGCGGGAGCGTCGGTGGTTCACGTGGATGCTGCCAAGGGAATTGTGGCGCAGGCAAAGGAAAACGCGGCGCTGTCGGGCCTGGCAAACGCGCCCATCCGCTATATCGTGGACGATTGCAAAAAGTTTGTGGAGCGGGAGATCCGTCGCGGAAATCGCTATGATGGCATCATTATGGATCCTCCTTCCTATGGAAGGGGACCGGGAGGCGAGGTCTGGAAGCTGGAGGAGAGTATCGACGAGCTGATCTCTCTCACCTCACAGCTTCTCTCGGAGAATCCGCTGTTCTTTTTGGTTAATTCCTACACCACGGGGCTCTCTCCCATGACCATGAGCTATTTGCTGGAGCTGAAGGTCAAGCAGCGCTACGGCGGTGCGATTGAGTCGGGAGAATTGGGACTTCGGGTCACCCAAACGGGAGCCTATCTTCCCTGCGGAGCCTCCTCCCGTTGGTATGCGAAATAAGCTTATAAGACGCACTTGAAAGGATAAAAAAGTGACAGAAACGGAAATTTTCATTCATGCGGAGCATTTGTGCTTTGCGTATGACGACGAAAAGGATGCGATCCCCGCGGTGAAGGATATCTCGTTGGATATCCGACGGGGGGAGTACGTGGCGGTTCTCGGTCATAACGGTTCCGGAAAATCCACCTTCGCAAAGCTCCTCAATCAGATTTTGGAGCCTACCTCGGGAAAGCTTGTGGTGGGCGGCGTGGATCTGACCGCCGAGGAGCTGACCGAGGAGGAGCTGCTGGCGCACCGCCGTCGGGTAGGAATGGTCTTTCAAAACCCCGACAACCAGCTGGTTGCCACGGTGGTGGAGGAGGACGTTGCCTTCGGACCCGAAAATTTGGGGATCCCGCATCCCGAATTGCGGGAGCGGGTGGATCGCGCGTTGGAGGCGGTTGGTATGAGCGAATACGCCGCGCACGAGCCTCATCGACTGTCGGGCGGACAAAAGCAGAGAGTTGCCATTGCGGGCATGATCGCCATGATGCCCGAATGCGTGATTTTTGACGAATCCACCGCTATGCTGGATCCCTTGGGCAGACGAGAGGTGCTGGATGCCATCCGTATGCTCAATCGGGAGAGAGGCATGACGGTGTTGAATATTACGCACTATATGAACGAGGCGGCGCTTGCCGACCGTGTGATCGTGATCAATGACGGCGAGGTGCTGATGGACGGCACGCCCGACGAGATTTTTGCCCGCCGAGCCGAGCTGCGTAGCGTGGGGCTGGAGGTTCCTCAATGCGCCGAGCTGATCCATCTTTTAAGAGACGCGGGCTTTTCGGTTGAGGGCGAGAAGATCTCCACGGTGGAGGGCTGCGCGGAGATGATTTTGAGAAGCCTCGGCGTCATCGAAGAGAAAGGACGGTAACTCAATGGAGCAAAGCGAAAAGATCGTTCTGGATCACGTCAGCTACGTGTACGGAGAGGGAACGCCCTTTGAGATGCGGGCGCTGGACGACGTGAGTCTTTCGATCCGAAGCGGCAAGATCACGGGAATTATCGGACACACCGGTTCGGGAAAGTCCACCCTTGTGCAGCTGCTCAACGGATTGATCAAGCCCACCTCGGGGCAGGTGCTTCTGGATGGCTACAATATCAACAGCACCTTTGAAAAGGCTTATGAGGAATGGAACGGGCTACCCGAGTACGCCTCGCTCACCAAGCGACGCGCCAAGCGTGCTATCCGTGAGGAATGGAAAAAAAGACAGCGGGAGCTTTGCTTTCGCGTGGGCTTGGTCATGCAGTATCCCGAATACCAGCTGTTTGAGGATACCGTATATAAGGATATCGCCTTCGGTCCCACCAACATGGGGCTTTCCCATGAGGAGATCGACACCCGTGTGCGGGAGGCTGCGCGCTTCAACGGCGTGGAGGATGATTGGCTGGAAAAATCGCCCTTTGATCTGTCGGGCGGACAAAAGCGACGGGTTGCCGTTGCGGGTGTGGTTGCCATGCGTCCCGAGGTGCTGGTGCTGGATGAGCCCGCCGCGGGGCTGGATCCCAGAGGCAGAAGCAGGATCTTTGGTGAGATTGTTGGCTACCAAAGGGAAACCTCCTCCACGGTGCTGATCGTCAGCCACAGCATGGAGGATATGGCGAGATTTTGTGATGATATTATCGTTATGTCCCATGGGAAAGCCATTCTTCACGGCAGAAGAGAAACCGTATTCTCTCATGTGGAGGAGCTGGAGGCTGTGGGGCTGGATATTCCGCAGATCACCCATCTTATGCGGCTTTTAAGAGAAAGAGGGCTGGAGCTGCCCGAAAACGTTTACACGGTGGCGCAAGCTGTGGAAATTCTGAAAACGGCGCTTCCCAAAATGACAAATAAAGGAACACACATATGAAAAATATATCCTTTGGGCAATACTATCCCGCCGATTCGGTGATCCACCGCATGGATCCGAGGGCGAAGGTACTCATGGCACTCTTTTATATCGTTTGCACCTTTTTGTGCAAAAACGTTTTGTGCTTCGGCGTTCTGATTTTATCCTGTATTTTGCTGATCCGTGTGGCAAAATTACCCCTGCGGCTGGTGCTGGGAACCCTGAAGCCTCTGCTGTTTATCCTGCTGTTCACCACGTTGATCAACGTGTTTATGACAAAGGGAGAGACACTCCTCACTCCCCCCGACTGGCGGATCGCGATCTATGCCGAGGGACTGTGGAACGCTCTGTTCATGATGCTTCGCATCGTGGCGTTGCTGGCATCCACCGAGGTTTTTCTCACTCTTACCACAACGCCCATCGCATTGACCGACGGGCTGGAGAGCCTTATGTCGCCGCTGAAGGCGCTGCGGTTTCCCGTTCACGATCTCACCATGATCATCACCATCGCCCTGCGGTTTATTCCCACGCTGATGGAGGAAACGGAGAAGATTATGAACGCCCAGCGGGCGAGAGGCGCCGATTTTCGGAGCGGAGGACTGATCAAGCGCGCAAGGGCTCTGCTTCCCGTATTCATCCCACTTCTCAGCTCTGCCTTCAAGCGGGCGGACGAGCTGGCAAACGCGATGGATTGTCGATGCTACCACGGCGGAGAGGGGCGCACCAAGCTGAAGGTTTTGAAATTCCGCCCTTCGGATTTTGTGGCGGTGTTTTCCGTGGTGGCGTTTGGCGTTGGAATTCTGTTTTTGAACCGATCCGGCATCGGATACACACTCAAATGACATGAAGCTGTTATTGAAAATCTCCTATTTGGGCGGCGCATACTGCGGCTATCAGGTTCAACCGAATGCCGTCACCGTTCAGCAAAAATTGAATGAGGCGGCGGAGCGGCTGTTCGGATATCCCTGCGATATCGTTGGCTGCAGTCGCACCGACAGCGGCGTTCATGCCAACGAATTTTGCGCAACGGTATCGAAAAAGGGGGAGGAGACGCTTCAAACCTCGATCCCCGTGCAGCGGATTCCCTTGGCATTCTCGGCGCACCTGCCCGAGGACATCTGTGTATTTGACGCCTTGTGGGTGTCGGAAAAATTCCACGCCAGATATGACGTTTCCGAAAAGGAATATCTCTATCGGATTTATAACCGTTCGGTTCGTTCTCCCCTGGAGGAGGGCAGGGCATTTCACGTTCCCAAGCGATTCTCTGAGGAGGATTTGGAGCGGATGCGTCGGGCGGCGGCATACCTGGTTGGAACCCATGATTTTTCCGCTTATATGGCGCAGGGCTCCAAAATTGTTGACACCGTGAGAACCGTTTTTCACTCCGACCTTGAGCGGAGCGGAGATCTGATTCTTTATCGCGTGCGAGCCAACGGGTTTCTCTATAACATGGTGCGGATCCTCGCGGGAACGCTTCTGGAGGTTGGAGAAGGGAAGCTCGCTCCCGAGGAAATTCCGGCGATCACCGCGTCCTGTGACCGTCGTCGCGCGGGAAGCACCGCGCCCGCGCACGGCTTGTATCTGAACCGCGTCATCTATCCCGAAAGCGCTTTGGCTGCGGATTGGGAGGGACAACGGTGAAAGGCTTTTCCTTCAAGCAACGCTTGCGCAGGCGTCGAACGTCTGATGCCGAGCTTCCCGTGAACGCCTACTATGAGGCGGTTTCCGAGCGCTACGGCATTGCGCAGGTGATCCTTTATTCTCTCCTGCTTGCCTTTGTGGTGCTTTCCTTTCTTGGCAACACGGGGATGATCACCTATCAAAATCTCTACTATTTCGTCAAGGATCTCAATGCCTCGGCGGAAACGGTGGACGTTTTCAAAAACGATTCCCTCAGCTATCCAACGGGAGTCTCTCAAAGCTTTACGCTCTATCGAAAGGGCTTGGCGGTGGCGGGAAATGACTCGGTCACGGTCTTTACGGCGGGGGGGCGGCAAACGGTTAGCAAAAGCATTCTCTACCGCAATCCAACCGCGGTTGGCTCGGGAAAGTATCTGTTGGTCTACGATCTGGGGGGCAATGAGTATTCCCTCTATAATTCCTACACCCGAATTCATTCGGGAAAAACGGAGGCTCCCATACGGTCGGCCACCATGTCGGACAGCGGGATGTACGCCATCGTCACCCAAACCGAGCGGAACCCCTCCGTGGTGGAGCTGTTCAACAGCGATTTTGAATTGATCAATCGGTATCCCTACAACGGCTACGTTTCGGAGGTGGCGATCCACCCCAAGGGAAGCTATCTGGCAGTTCCCGTTTCCGAGCATCGGAGGGGAGCATTGGAAACGTGGGTCAGGGTTTACCGACCCGGAGAGGGCGAGCTTTTTTCCGAGGTGAAGCTCGGAAGTTCTCTTGGATATCGGTGCGGCTTTACCGACGCGGGCTCGGTGGCAGTGTTCTGCGGGGACGGAATCTATTATACCTCGGTTCGAGGAAAATTGGAAGAGCAATTGCTTTTTGAGGGGGATCAGCCCGTGGCTTTCGATATGAATGGCGACGGATGCGTGGTCGTTTTGAAAAAAAATAAAAATTCTTTCAAAAAAAGTGTAATTCTATTTGACAAAAGCGGAAAAGTGTTGTATAATAGTATTGTTGATGAAACAGTCGAGGCGGCTGTCCTGTGCGACGGAGTTGCTTTTTTGAAAACCCCCAACGCAATTCTTCGGGCAGATCCCTCGGATTTGGAGCTTTCGCGGCTTCCGTGCGTCACCGAACAGCGCACGATGCTGGCGTTAGACCGTGATCGGGTTCTGTTATGCTCCGCCAAGCAGGCTGTTTTTCACACGTTTACCCGATAAAATGACTAAAAAGGAGTACAAACATGGAATTCACAAACTATATTGCAGACGGGTTGTTTTTGCTGTTCGGAATCATCACGATCATCGTTTGCGCCAAAAGAGGATTTATCCTCACCCTGCTCAAGTTTTTCAAGCTGATCTTGTCTGTTGCGGCAGCGTACCTTTGGGGAGATGCGCTTGGATCGTTCTTGGGTGAGAAGTTCCTCAATCAGCCCATCCGAGATGCTGTGTTCAACCGCTTCAACACGATCTATCAGGGGGCAACGGAGGGCTTTAACGCAGCCACCGTTCTGGAGAATATTCCCGAGTTTCTGAAGAGCGATGCGCTCACCGATAAGCTCAACGGCATACAAGGTGCCGGTATGGATTTGGTGAATTCTTTCACCGATACCGTTGCGGGCGCTCTTTCCTCTGTTGTTTGCGCCATCCTCGGCTACGTGCTGGTGTTTGTTGCCGCATTCCTGGTGCTTTCCATTGTATATCTGATCATTAAGGGCATTAAGGATAAGATCAGATTGGTTGGCAAGCTGGATTCCCTTTTGGGCGCTTTGCTTGGTCTGGCGCTTTCTTGGGTGGTTCTTTTGGTGGCAGGCTCCGCTATGAAGTACTTCTTTGGAGACGAGGCAGTTTACACCGAATCCCTGCTTGTGAAGTTCTTCGGTGAGTCCTCTCTTCTGGAAACCATTCAATGGCTCAATGTGGATCAATGGCTCAATAAGATCCACGAGCTGGGGATCTGATACAATTTGCAACAGAGAAGCATTACCTTTCCCTGCTGTGGGGAGGGTAATGCTTCCTTCATCATCGAAAGAATTTTCAGAAAGGATCCGATTCTGATCGGAAATTTCAAATCGCTATGACCATGTGTTCCAAATGCGGGAAAAGAGTGGCGGTCGTTTTCATGACGAGAATGGAAAACGGAGAAAAGGAGACGAAGGGCTTCTGCATGAAATGCGCCAAGGAATTCGGCGTTCCCGTTGATAATATCGTTGGAAATATGATGGAAAAGATGGGGATCTCCCCTGAGCAGCTGGAAAGCGCGGAGGACGACCTTGCTTCTATACTGGGGGGACTTCAGCCTCCCGCCAACTCCGACGACAACGAGGATGGCGGAGCTCCTGCTATTGATTTTCCGCAGCTGTTCCGCGATGCGGGGCTGATCTCCAAGCATGACGGAGGCGAATCCTCGAAAAAGGACGAAAAAAACAATCGCTCAGCAGATAAAAAACGGGCAAAGGAAGAGAAAAAGCTGAAATTTCTCACCACCTATTGCCGTAATCTCACGCAGTTTGCCAGAGAGGGGAAGCTGGATAACGTTGTTGGCAGAGAGCGGGAGCTTTCCCGCGTGATCCAGATTCTTTGCCGCCGTCAGAAAAATAATCCCTGCCTCATCGGTGAGCCGGGCGTGGGCAAAACCGCCATTGCCGAGGCGCTTGCCAATCGCATTGCCGCGGGAAACGTTCCCTATAAGCTACGCGGAAAGGAGATCTATTTGGTGGATCTCACGGCGCTTGTGGCGGGAACACAGTTCCGCGGGCAGTATGAGTCCCGTATTTTGGGGCTTCTCGGAGAGGTGCATCAGGTAGGCAACGCCATTCTTGTGATCGACGAGGTGCATAACATCGTTGGAAGCGGAGAGGCTGAGGGCAGCGTGAACGCCGCCAATATCCTCAAGCCCGCCCTTTCTCG
Source organism: Oscillospiraceae bacterium (assembly GCA_015064525.1). Lineage (GTDB taxonomy): Bacteria > Bacillota > Clostridia > Oscillospirales > CAG-272 > UMGS1865. The sequence continues at coordinate 1,957 of SVSC01000077.1, read as the reverse complement.
CGGCGAGCTGCAGGTGATCGGCGCAACAACGCTCACCGAGTACCGCAAGTATATCGAAAAGGATGCCGCTCTGGAGCGTCGCTTCCAGCCCATCACAGTGGAGGAGCCGGGGATTGAGGAAGCCATTGAGATGCTGCAGGGAATCAAGCATTACTATGAGGAGTTTCACGGCGTTGCGATTCCCGATGCGGTTCTGCGCCGCACCGTGGTGCTTTCCGAGCGCTATATCACCGACCGTTTCCTCCCCGATAAGGCGATCGACCTTCTGGACGAAGCGGCATCGTATCTTTCGCTGTCCTCCTCCGAGCTGGATGAAAGCTACTCTATTCGCGACCGATTGCTGGAATTGAAGCAGGAGAGAGAGTCGCTGGAGGCGGAGATCGCGGGCGGAGATGTGGTTGAACAGAACCGCTACGAAGCAATCTCCAAGGTGCAATCCGAGGAATTGCGGCTGTCGGCAAGGCTTGCAGAGCTGGAGCCTGCCGCAAGGTCGGTTACGCTCACCGAAAATGAGATTGCCAACGTGATTGAACTGTGGACGGGCATCCCCGCCACTAACATTACCGAAAATGAGTTTGAGCGGATTGACCGCTTGGAAGGCCGCCTGAAGGGCAGAATCATAGGGCAGGACGAGGCGGTTTCTGCCGTTGCCAGAGCCATCAAGCGAAACCGCGCGGGAATTTCCTATAAGAGAAAGCCCGTGTCTTTCATCTTTGCGGGCCCCACGGGCGTGGGAAAGACCGAGCTGGTGAAAACTCTTGCCGCCGATCTGTTCCATTCTCCCGAAACGCTGATCCGCTTGGATATGTCGGAATTTATGGAAAAGCATTCGGTTTCCAGGATTATCGGAGCGCCTCCCGGCTACGTTGGCTACGACGAGGCGGGACAGCTTACCGAAAAGATCCGTCGACGCCCCTATTCCATTGTGCTGTTCGACGAGATTGAAAAGGCGCATCCCGACGTATTGAACGTTCTGTTGCAGATCCTTGACGACGGTCGCATTACCGATGCCCGTGGAAAGACCGTGAATTTCGAGAATACGGTGATCGTGATGACCACCAATGCGGGATCGGATCAGTCGGCTGCCACGGCGGGCTTTGCGGCGGACGGTCAGACTGCTGCCGAGAACAAGACCCAAAAGGCGCTTGCGGGATTTTTGCGTCCCGAATTTCTCAACCGTGTGGATGAGATCATCACCTTCCGCTCCCTGAACGAGGAGGATTTCCGCTCAATCGCAGGCATTATGCTGGAGGAGCTTCGCACGGCCCTTGCGGAAAAGGGAATGACGCTAACGGTTTCCAATGAGGCGGTTTGCATGATCGCCGAGAAGTCCTTCTCCCACAAGTACGGCGCCAGAAATATGCGTCGGTTCATTCAGCGCGAGATCGAGGATCGGCTGGCGGAGCTGATAATCTCTGACTATCGCAAGAGCTTTACCACCGCCTCTGTTACGGTGGAGGGTGATGAATTGCGCGTCAACTGTCTTTAAACAATATGAAGGAAATGAAACCAAAATGGCACTGTATGACGGCGGAGGAAGCCGCCGTCAGGCTTCATAGTAACGCCTCCTGCGGGCTTTCCCGCAAGGAGGCTTGTTCTCGTTTCAAGAAGAACGGCGCCAACACGCTGTTCCGCGCGGTGCCGCGCCTGCTTCCGCTGTTCAGGCAATTCCTGACCGACCCGGGACAGCTGATTTTTCTAACGGTTGCCTTGCTGGCGTTTTTGTTTGGAGAAGTATGGTCGGCGGGTCTGGCATTGGGAACCTTTCTTGTTTGGTTCGGATACGGCGTTTTGCACCTTTGGCGGATGCAAAAGCGGTGCGACGCGCTGCTTTGGTATCGTATTCCCACTCCACTTGTTCTGCGGGAAGGAAAAAAACAGAGAATTTCCGCGGATAGACTGGTGGTTGGGGATCTGGTTCTCCTAAAGGAGGGAGACATCGTTCCCGCAGACCTCC
>SVSC01000076.1 GCA_015064525.1 Oscillospiraceae bacterium | reverse complement strand
TTTATAACCTGTATTTTTGAAGCATTTGAATCATGCATAGGATCCATTTCCATAAAGTTGTCCTTAGAATACATCTGTGTGTTCATCATTTCACCGCCTTCCTTGACTCCATTATATCATACTTTCGCAAATAAATCAAGGCGTAGCCTTGTATATCATCAATTCCGAAGGAATTGCATATCATCAATGCGAAGCACTGTATATCATCCGCAACTTGTTGCGGCATATCATCAAGCCGCAGGTAGATACACGCTGACGCGTGATGAGATACACGGCTTCGCCGTGATGATATCCAGCCCCACAGGGGCTGATGATATGCCAAGCCTGCGGCTTGGATAAACAAAAAGAGAACTTTTGGTAGACAAAAGTTCTCTTTTTGTTGGTGGGAGATGGTGGATTCGGACCACCGAAGTCAAATGACAACAGATTTACAGTCTGCCCCCTTTGGCCGCTCGGGAAATCTCCCATATAAAAGTCCACCTGTGTGGACTCTTTGGAGCTGGTGATCGGAGTCGAACCAACAACCTGCTGATTACAAATCAGCTGCTCTGCCATTGAGCCACACCAGCGAGAAGCCTATTTCGGCTTGTTCGCTTCGGAACGTTGATATTATATCACAACCCGAGCCTTTTGTCAATACCTTTTTGAAATTTTTTTATTTTTTTTCGCATTCCTCGGCTTTACCCCCAAAATACCGTTTCTCATCGTCTTTCATGTTTCTTTTCCCTTGACAGACCTCCCATTTTGTGCTACAATATATCTGCGCCTTCCGCGTTGATAAACGGTTTGATTTCTTGAAAGGAGCCAACGATGTATTCCGATTTAAACAATGACTTTTCAACTCTGTCCTCTCGCGTATATCCCTATCTGATAGATCGGGAGGAAATTCTTTGGTGCGGTCAGCCCTATGTGGGCGTTCGTTACCGTCCCCCCTTTTTTCAGCTGATCTTTATGATTTTCTGGTTTGGCTTTGCCGTGTTCTGGACGGTGACCGCCACCACTGTTGGCGGCTTTTTCGGACTCTTTGGAATCCCCTTCCTTGCCATTGGAGGATATACCCTCTACGCACTGACGCTCGGACACCGCCGCAAGCTGAAAAAAACCGTTTACGCGGTAACCGACCGCCGCGCCATCATTCTTTCGTCAACCGCGCGCGGTGAGGAATGTGTCGATTTCCTTTTTTCCAATCTTTCCGGTGTGTCGCTTCAATCGGTGCGAGGCAATTCCGGAACCATCTACTTCCGCTCCCAAAACGTTTACACGTCCTACGGTCACCGTCGGTCGGCGGCGCCTCACGTCACCGCGTCCTTTGAAATGATCGAAACCGTTCACGAGGTTTACAAGCTGATCTCCGAGAAGATCGCGGAGGCATCTCACACCGACCGCTGACGGTTGAAGCCCTGTTTCTTGATCCCATATTTTCAAAAATCGCTTTCAGCTCCCGATGCTTTTGAATCGGGAGCTGTTTTTTTGTGGCACGGTGTGGCACGGTCTGTCATGCCGTGGCACTTTTTTTCATGCTACAATATGCTCGCACGGAAGCAAAAAAAGAAAAGAGGTGATGTTCCTTGTATGAGCTTCAGTAAACCGATCTCTCTGGAGGCGGCGGTGACGGGCGGAAAGCTGAAAAGCTACCTCAGCCGCTATCTGGAGAGCTGTCAGCCGCCTCCAAACGCCGACCCCAAAAAGGGCGGCGGACGATTCCCCAATCTGGCGGGCTTTTGCCGTTGGCTTGGCTGTGGGATCTCCGAGGTGGAGGCGCTTCGTCTCACCCATCCCGTTGAGGCAGACCGCCTTTGCGCCGTGATGGAGGACGAGGCGCTGAACACCGCGCTGCTCTCCCCCACCGTGATCTCCGCTTACCTCAAGCGCCGCTTGGGCTACGGAGACAAGCCCGAGCTTGTTTCGGGCGCGGAGTGCGGCGAGATGCGCGTGATCTTCGAGCATGACGTATTCGAGGACGGCGCATGACCAAGCCCGACGCCAACCGTCGGATCCTGCGGGTGAGCGGCGTTCCCAACCCCCGACAAAAGGCATTTTTTGCCTCCCGCGCGCGCTACACCGCCTACGGTGGCGCACGCGGCGGCGGAAAGTCCTGGGCGCTTCGCCGTAAGCTGGTCACTCTCTGCCTGAATTATCCCGGCATCCGTTGCCTGCTGGTGCGACGCTCCTACGCGGAATTGAAATCGAATCACGTTCGTCCCATTCTGCAGGAATACGGGGAGCTGGTTCGTTACCGTGAGGGTGAAAAATGTCTGTTTTTTCCAAATGAAAGCAGCATCGCCTTGGGCTACTGCTCCTCCAACCGAGACGTCCTTCGTTATCAGGGTCAGGAATACGATATCATCGCCATCGACGAGGCAACGCAACTGAGCGAATATCAGTTTTCTATTTTTAAGGCCTGTCTGCGTGGCGTTGGCGATTGCCCTCGCCGTATGTATCTGACCTGCAATCCCGGTGGCATCGGACACGCCTGGGTGAAGCGCTTGTTTGTGGATCGCGCCTTTCACGGCGACGAAAACCCCAACGACTATTTGTTTGTCTCCGCGCGGGTTTACGACAACCCCGTTCTCATGGAGGCGGATCCCGACTACGTTCGCCAGCTGGAAAGTCTCCCGCCAAAGCTCAAGGATGCTTGGCTCCACGGCAGATGGGATGTGTTTGAGGGACAGTTCTTTCCTGAATTTCAAGAAACGCTTCACGTTTGCGCCCCATCGGAGATTCCCAAAAATCTGCGCTTTTTTGCTGCTCTGGACTATGGCTTCGATATGCTTGCCGTTCTTCTTCTGGGCGCCGACAGAAATGGGAACCTATACGTTCTGAAGGAGCTTTGCCGACCGGGACTGACGTTGCGGGAGGCAGGAGAAGCAGTAAGCGCGCTTTGCAGAGGCGCTCGGGTGGAGTATCTCACGGCTTCTCCCGACCTCTGGAACCGCCGTCAGGACACGGGCAGAAGCGGCTTTGAGGTGATGCAGGCGGTTCCCGGGATGCCCCCCATGACCGCCGCCGACAACCGTCGCGTTCCGGGCTGGCGAATTTTGCGGGAATTTCTCAATCCCAACGGCGGAGCTCCAAAATTAAGGATCAGCTCTCAATGCGCCAACCTGATCTCCTCTCTCCAGGCGCTCCTTTGCTCCGCTGAGCATCCCGAGGATGCGTCGAGCGAGCCTCATGCGGTAACCCACTCCCCCGAGGCACTGCGCTATGGCGTGATGAGCCGCTTCGCCGCCTACGCCGAGGAGGATCAGCCCGATCGCAATTTCCGAATTCCGCACACCCGTCATAAGAACACCCTGTTCTGATCAATCTATCCGCTCGCCGTCTCCCTCCGCTTCCGTGCCTCGGCGAGCAAGCATCAACAGAAAGGAGACTTTGCCCATGGCAACTCTCAACACACCCCAAGCCGCGGAGCAGCTCAGGATCTCGCGCTTTGGCGGCTTGAAGCAAGCCTCCGTGGTAGCCGATCGGGGCGCCTCCATGATGAGAAATTTCCGTATTCTGGAGGACGGCTCTTTGGAAAAGCGCTGTGGCTATCGGGTGCTTCACAATCTCAACGCCCCCATTCGGGGAGTTTGGGAGGGAACCCTCAACGGTGAAACGCTAACCTTTGCGGTTGGCGGCAATACCGTTTACCGAAAGCGCGCAGATCAATCCTCGATGACGGCTGTTTATCAGCTGACCACAAACAGCGGACGGGTCACCTTTTTCATGTACCGCAACCGTTTATATCTTCTGGACGGTGTTTCGGCGCTAATCTATCGCCCCGCCCTCGGCAGCTTTTCGGTTGCCGAAGGCTACACGCCTCTCTATGGCAGAAATTGGCATCCCACCTCTATGGGAAAGGTGAATGAACCCGTAAATCTGCTTCAGAACCGTGTGCGGATTCACTACCTGAACACCGCAGGCTCCACCGTTTTTCAGCTTCCCTTCACGGCAAAGCAAATTGATCGCCTCTATCTGGACGACAAGGCGGTAACAAGCTACAGCTTCACGCCCGACACCTCCACCTTTACCATCAGCAGCGTTGATTCCGCCGTTCGTTCGGTGGAGGTTTCGTTCGTGCGATCCGATGCGTTTGATCAGCGAGATCAGGTGCTTTCCAATAGCACCGCTGCGCTTTACACCGATCCCATTCGGGAAACGGTGCTGATCTACGGCTCCTCTCCCTACACCGTTTACTGCTCCCGTCGGGTAACCGATGAGATGCTTGCGGAGTCCGCGCGCATCTATACGGGCAGCGATCCGCTCTACCTCCCCGAGGACAACACCTTTGCCGTTGGAAGTCCTACCCATCCTATCACCTGCGTATGCCAATTTCACAAGCAAGCGTTGATCATGAACCAACAGTCGGTATGGGCGCTCCGCTATTCCGAACCAACGGAGGCGGATCCCGACCCCTCCGACAACGATCCCCGCATCTATCTGCTCTCCTCAGGAATCGGCTGCTCCGCCCGCGAGGGCGCCTTGGTTTGCGGCAACCGTTTGGCAACCGTTCAGCTGGGGGAGATCTACCTGATGAACAGTCCTGTAAACGATCCCTCCTTCTGTACCTTTCAGCAAATCACGCAGGATCTGCAGGATTCCCCCGGCGAGGTCTTCACAAAAAGCAGCCTGCTCTACTACCGCGAGCGCGCCGATCAGCTTTGGTGGTTTGATCCCGCAGCGCCCAACGGCGTGATCCGCATCTACGATAAAAAGAACGAGGTGTGGTTCACCTACGACGGCATCCCCGCAAACAATTTCTTTGAATTGGACGGTGAACTTTGCTTTTCCACCGACAGCGGTGGGATCTACCTTTTCGATGAAACCGAGGAGTATGACAACGGCAAAAGAATCACTGCTGTTTATCAAAGTCATTATCTGGAGCCAAGCCACCCCGAGCTGCTCAAAAGATGTATGCGTGTTTGCCTTGGCGCCACCGTGGGGGCGGGAGAATTGACCCTGGAGCTGGACACCGATCGAGGCAGCTTTCCTCTCATTCTTCCCGGAGCGTGCGACAGTACCCCCGATCTTTTTGACCGTCGGGTAAGCGTTGGCAAATTCCGATTTCTGCGGTACCGCATCATTTCCCAATCGGTGGAGCGCTGCAGAATTCATTTTCTGTCGTTTTCGGCAAATCATTGACCCAAAAAGGAGGTTTTCTCTGCATGAAAGCAGAACAAGTGACCGAAGCCTGGCGCCTTTATGAGGTGGGCAAGGCTTACAAGCGGCGAACGGGGCTTTACGAAACCGTTCGCCGTAACGAAAAATTCTATCGAGGCGAGCAATGGCAAGCCTCAGACGACGGTCTGCCGCGCCCCGTATTCAATCTGGTGCGACGGATCACCGATTTTCTCATCGGCTCCATTGCGCCGGGAGAGCCCGCCATCCACTACACCGACGATCGACTTCCCTTTCTGGACGTTGCCTCGGTGCGGGATCGGGTGGTGGAGGGGATCTCCCTCCTCAACAAAAACGCCGCCTATCGCTGGACTCAAAACCGCATGGGAGAACTGACCCAACGAGCATTACTGGACGCCGCCATCTCAGGCGACGGAATCTTTTATTGCTGGTGGGACGGCTCCTGCGATTGCGGTCAGCCCTTTTGCGGCGACATCAAAACCGATCTGATTTCCAACACGTCCTTTTTCCCCGCCGATCCCGAAAAAAGCGACGTGCAGGGGCAGGACTATCTTCTGCTTTCGGGACGCGCCTCTGTTGTCTCTCTTCGCAGAGAGGCAATCGAGCATGGAATGTCTCCCACAGAAGCGGAAAAGATTCTGCCCGACACCGACGTGGACGCCTCGGAGAGCTTTGACGCCGAATCCGACGGCAAAGCCACCTACCTGCTCCGCTTCTGGCGGGAAGACGGTCAGGTGGTGTTTGAAAAATCCACTAAAACCCATCTGATCCGTTATTCCCAAACGGGACTGCGCTACTATCCCGTGGCTTGCTTTCATTGGTATCCCGTGAAAAACGCTTTTCACGGAAGCTCTCCGATCAGCGAAATGATCCCCAATCAGCGATACGTCAACTCCGCTTACGCCATGGTGATGAAGCACATGAGCGATACCGCCTTTTCCAAGGTGATCTACGATAAATCGCGAATCCCCGAATGGTCCAACGAGGTTGGAGAGGCGATCGCGGCGCTTGGAGGCGGAAACGTTGCCGACGCGGTTTCGGTGGTGGGAGTCGGGCAACTGCAGGATGGCTATCTGGACGTGATCAAAAACGTTCTGGAGGATACCAAAAACATGATGGGCGCCACCGAATCGGCGGTGGGAGAGGAGCGAGCCAACAACACCAGCGCCATTCTGGCATTGCAAAACGCCTCTCGCCTTGCGCTTCGTCAGGTGGAGGCGCGGCTGGATCGCTGCCTCGGTGAGCTGGCGTCCATTTGGGCGGATATGCTCTGCACCTATTCCCACCCCGAGCGTCTGATCCCCGTAAGGGAGGAGGGGGAGGTTCGCGCCAAGCGAATTGACTACCGTCTGCTCCGCAACGAGTTGATCCACGCCACTGCCGAAACCGGCAGGGTGGATCGGTTCACGCCTGCCGCAACCGTCTCCCTGCTGGATCATCTTCTGGATCGGGGTCATATCACGCTGAGACAATATCTGGAGCATTTGCCCGACGGCTGTCTCGGTGACAAAAACGCTCTTTTGCAAAGCATTGGAGAGAAAGGAGACAATGAATAATGTATGAACAAGAAGAAGCAACGAGAGGTCAAGAGGAAATGGTTCAAGAGGAAGCTCAACCGCAGGAGGAAGCATCGAAGGGCAGCATCGCCTACGGAGAAGACGCGGCGCCGCCCGCTCCTGAGGCTGATCCTGCGGTATCTGAAGCGTCTGATCCCCAACCTGGTGCTAACGCAACTCCCGAGGCTGATTCGTCAGCTGCGGCAGCTTTTGCAGGAGAGCTGGAATTCCTCCGACAAGAGCTGAAGGACTTGAAGGCGGCGATGAAGCGCTCCGAAGGTCAGCCTGCCAAAATAAGCGACGAGCTGGAGGAATTTCGCGCCCTCTACCCCAATATTTCTCCCGATCAGATTCCCGACGAGGTTTGGGAAAGCGCGCGGAAGGGCGTGCCTATTTCCGCCGCCTACGCCCTGTCCTGCCGAAAAAAAGAGCGTACCGCCGAACTGGCACGCGCCGCCAATCGCGAAAACGCCACGCGATCAACGGGCGCTCTGGAGGAGCCCCATTCGGGGTATTTCACCCCCGAGGAGGTACGCGCCATGAGCGCCTCGGAGGTTCGCAAAAATTACAGTCGGATCATGCTTTCCATGCAAAAATGGCATTGATTTCGACAAAAGAAATCATTTATTTCATCTTATTCAAGAATAAGAATAAATTTTATTAAAAAAAGAAAGGATTTTATTATGGCTATCACAAATTTTATTCCTACCGTTTGGAGCGAAAATTTGCTCCGCTCTATGGATCAGCAGTACGTTGGCATTTCCAACTGCAACCGTGAATACGAGGGCGAAATTCTTGAAAAAGGAAGCAAGGTGAAGATCTGCGGTCTCAACGCGGTGACCGTTGGCGACTATGAAAAAAACCAGGATCTCTCCTCTCCCGAGGTGCTTTCCGACACCGCAGTTGAGCTGGTGATCGATCAGGCGAAGTACTTCAACTTCCAGATCGACGACGTGGATCGCGCCCAGAGCGTTCCCGGCTTGATGGATCTTGCTCTCCGCAACGCTGCAAGCGCCTTGGCAAAGGAGGCAGACAAGTATGTTTACAGTCTCGTCGAGAACGCCGCGCTGGAGGTGGTGGATCCCTCTCCCACGCCCGACAGCGTGATCGAGACGATCATCAAAGCCCGCACCAAGCTGATGCGCGAGGGCGTGAACGATCCCAACGACATTGTGCTGGAGGTTTCCCCTGAGGTGGCTGAGCTGATCCTCAAATCCAAATTGTTCAACAATCTGGATAGCACCGACGTGATGGAGACCGGTTGCATCGGAAACGTGGTTGGCTGCAAGGTGTTTGTCTCCTCCTCGATTGCGGAGCTGGATGATGCCGACGGCCCTTGCTACGCCTGCATGATGCGCACCCGTCGCGCCATTGCCTTTGCGGAACAGCTTTCCGAGATTGAGGCATACCGCCCCGAGCTGCGCTTTGCCGACGGCATGAAGGGACTTCATCTCTACGGTGCCAAGGTGGTTTATCCCAGAGAGATTGTTCTGATGAAGTTCTGCCTGCTCTGATCTTTGGGAGGTGCCATACCTTGACAAACCGAGAGATCTATGACGCGGCTCTGCGACTTTGCGGCGAGCAGGAGGATCATCCCAACAATGCCGACTATAAAAGCCGCGCACCGCAGTTGTTGGCGATCTTCTGCCAACAGAACGCCCGATTGGATCGGCTCTATCGGGAGGCGCATGGGAACGAGCCTCAATCGCTCCCCGCGGCGCTCGGTCTATTGCTGACCGACTCCTTTCCCCTCAGCGACGTTTTTGCCGCCGCTGCCTCCCATTGGCTGGCGGGAATGCTGACGATGGTGGAAAACACCTCCATCAGCGACCGTCTCCTTGACCAAGCGGAGGCGGCGTTGGCAACAATCCGCCGTGAGCTTCCCTTCCGTTTGGAAAAGATCCGCTCGGTCTACGCATAAATTTTGAGGGCAACCGCTTCGGCGGTTGCCCTCTCGCTTTTTATATTGTATTACGCTTTTGTTGATTACATTTCGGGAAGGGTCAAGTCACCCTCCTTAATCCAGCCGATCCGACGGAGCAAGAGCGTGAGCCCTTGGGAGATCAGCGCGGGAAGCAGGAAGCAGATCAAAGCAAGACCAATCCAATCCATTACGCCCACCGATTCGGGATAGCCGTTGGCAGGATCGAGCCAGCCCAGAATGATACCGATGGGGCCAAGCAAGCCGCAGGTACCCATTCCCGAATTGATCGCCGCGCCGTACATCCGCATTTGGAACACACAGGTGGCAAGAGGCCCCGTAATGGCAGACGCCACAATGGTGGGAATCCAGATGCGGGGATTTCGCACGATGTTGGGCATTTGCAGCATACTGGTTCCAATGCCTTGGGAAACCAAACCGCCCCAACGGTTTTCGCGGAAGCTCATAATTGCAAAGCCTACCATCTGGGCGCAGCAGCCTGCCACGGCGGCACCTCCCGCCAGCGCAAGACCCGCATCACCCGTGGCAAATCCCGAAAGTCCCAGCGCCGCGCAGATCGCCGCGGAGCTGATGGGCAGCGTCAGGGCAATACCCACCACAACCGATACCACAATTCCCATCACAAGAGGCTGCGCCGTCATGGCAACCGAAATCAGCTGGCTCACCCAGCCTGCCGCAACCTTGATGTAGGGCGCCAGCCAAACGCTCAGAGCGCCGCCCACCAAAAGGGTGACGAAGGGCGTGACCAAAATGTCTACCTTGGTCTTTTTCGACACCAGCATTCCAACCTCGGAAGCGACAATTGCAATGAGCAGCACCGCCAAGGGGCCGCCAGCGCCGCCATAGGAGTTTGCCAAAAAGCCCACGAAAGCGCAGGTGTAAACCACCAGGGGAGACGCCTTCAAGGAGAACGCAATGGCAACCGCCATGGCAGGTCCCGCAACGCTTGCCGCCGCCGAGCCGATTTTGGAAAAGAGCGACAGCCCCGGAATCAAGCCGATGGCGTTAAAAATGGTACCGATCAGCAGAGAGGCAAAGAGACCGTGCGCCATGGCGCCCATGGCATCAATGAAATACCGTTTGGAAAGTGCTTTGAGTTTTTCTTTCATAACCATACCCTCTTCTTGAATAAAATTATCATTATTATAGCACAATCTATGCAAGAAAACAAGATGAAAAATTACAAAAAAATGAGGTCACAAATCTTCAAAACTCGACAGTTTTGCCGTTATTTTGAATATGTCCCCACTTTTTCCACTCCTTGAATGATCTGTAAATAATTGTGAAGTCTTCCCATTCCTATTGACCTCAACCGTTGCGTGTGGTATCATAGACCTACAAAAATTGGAAGGGAGAGTTTGCCAATGTCCCTCTTGAACCGCCCCACGATGCTCCCCAAGCTACCGCCCGAGCAACGCGCGGGGCTTTTCCGTGAGTTGTTTTCCTTTTTAGCCATTCTAATTGTCGGCTCCTTTCCTCAGGGTCTGTTGTTGGCTTTGATCAGTCTTTGGAGTCCGAGCCTCTCCCACGTCGATCTTCTTCTGATCAACCTGTTTGCCACCGTGTTTATGATCCTCTCGGTGTGTCTGTTGGGGCGGCACCTGCGAAGCAGACCTGCCAATGGGTTGGGGCTTACGCGCGCTCATGGGTGGAGGGACTATCTTTGGGGAGCCGCCGCAGGCGTTCTGATGCTCTTGTTTTCGGTTCTGATCTGTATTCTCACGGAGAGCCTGCACATTCAACCGTCCCCATCCTTTCCGATTGGAACGTGGCTGCTTTTTTTGGCAGGATTCCTGATACAAGGGGCAAGCGAGGAGCTGCTTTGCCGCGGATATCTGTTTCCGATCCTCGCCGAGCGATATTCCCTTGGAACGGCGACCGTTGTGAATTCGCTTGTCTTTGCCCTCCTGCATCTGGGCAACAACGGCGTATCCCTCCTCGCCCTTTGCAACGTCTTTTTATTTGGCGTGGTTGCTTCCCTCTGCGTCATCCGCAGAGGCAGCTTGTGGCTTGCCTGCGGGATGCACAGCCTTTGGAACTTCACCCAGGGCAATTTGTTCGGCATTTCGGTGAGCGGCTTGTCCCCCCTTCCCGCGCCCCTCAAAACACAGCCTTCGGAAGCCCATCCTCTATGGAACGGCGGCAGCTTCGGCTTGGAGGGCGGCTTGGCGGTGACCTTAGTGCTGTCGCTCGCCATTTTGACCCTTCTTCTTTTCGCCAAAGCCACCCATAAAACAAACAAAAAATAAAGGAGCGCCGCAAAATGCGACGCTCCCGTGGTAACTGCGCGACGGTTGGGTATGAACGGAATCGTGTGCCTTCCCCTTTCACTTATTTATCAGTGCGATAAAATATGGTAACACGTTCTTTGGTTACCTCCGCTTTTATCTCTTCTAATTGTTCTTCCAAATCAGACCGATTTGTTGCCGTTTTATTTGAAGTCCGAGAGGACAAATTATAATAAGTCAAGATATAGGTGTCATTCTTGCTTTCCGCTTTTACATAATTGGTTTTCAAAACCTTATCTACGATTGCGGTAGTACCCGCATTCCCGGTGGTATATGAGTTATCGGATCCCTTAAAATATAAGTTTTCCCAAACTCTGACCGTATCGCCCTTTTCAAGTTTCTCCGTTGAATAAACATACCCGCTTTCTGTAGGTTCTTCACCTATGGAAAGGATTGAATATTCCCCATCAATTTTCGCATCCTTAAAGGAGTATAGATACACAGGGCGATATTCCACACCGTCAACCTTAATACACTTTATCTGTTTGCTTGAACCGCAAGAACAAACCACGAGCAAAATCATGAATAGCGAAAGAACTGCGGCAATAGAACGCTTCATAAGTACCCCCTCAAAAAGTCCACCTAAAGTCAGTAAAAGTATATCACATCAAAAAATATTTGTCAAGTACTAAAGGCAGTCAAATATTTTTTGTAAGGTTACTTGCAAATAGAATATATGATTTTCTATTGTCGCAAACAGAACGAAATTCACACAAAAAGGAGCGCCGCAAAATTTGCGACGCTCCCATGGTAACCGCTCGGATCAGCTTGGTGCTTCCACCGCCCCGTCACGCGCGATTACCGCAAAGCCATGTCTCCTTCGATCAGTTGGACTTGAGCGAGTTCTCGTAGGACTCGATCATCTTCTTCACCATCTGACCGCCAACAGAGCCTGCCTGCTTT
>SVSC01000075.1 GCA_015064525.1 Oscillospiraceae bacterium | reverse complement strand
TCGCCGCAGGTGCCGATTCCGACAACGAACCAGCCGTTGCTCCTTTTTTCGTAGGCGAGCCCCGTGGAATGATTCACGGGATCGGTGTGGCTGTCGGTGTAGGAGTAGTCGCACCGACTGCAGGCGTGCAGGGTGTAACCTCCCGTTTCCTTTGTGGGGTAGACCACGGTGGTTTTCAAATCATGGATAGAGCCCTTTTGTTCGGTTGGCTCGGAATTCTGATGGCCGCACAGCTCGCAAATGTAAATTTGATAGACGTATTGATTGCAATGCACGTCGGGCGCGGTGGTGTTGTATTGATGGGAGAGCGGGGGAAGCTGATTGTCCGAATAGCTGTCTCCGCAGGCGCACACGTGGTGGGTGTAGCCAACGTCGGTGCAGGTGGGAGCAACCACGTGGCTTTCATAGGCGTGAACGTGGGGAGGCTCGGTGGAGACTGCGGGAGGCGCCGCGTTTTTTTCGCAGGCGGTGAGCAGCAGCAAACCGAGCAGGAGACAGAGCAGGGCTTTGATTGGTTTCATAGTGAGAGAATCCTTTCTGAAGATCATGATGGACGATAGCATAGCCGACAGGTCGGCGCCGCCAGGTTGCGCTTTGTAAACAAACGGTAACGTTTCCGTCGGGTTATTGGGATTTTGCAATGATTCTTCGGAACAGATACGCAAAGATCAGACAGAGCAGGAAACAAACGATTCCCCAAGGCTCCACCGTGATCGCGCCACTACCGATGCAGACTGCCAGATTGGCAAGCAGGAGCTTTACGGTAAGCAGATAGAAAACGAAATAGCAGATCAACATCAGATGAACAACGAGGCTTCTGCGCGGTTTGGGAGCCTTTTCATAGAGCAGAGCGCTTCGGAACAGCGTGAAGCAACAGAAAAACAGGATCGCGCCAAAGATCAGCAAGGGAAAGCCTACGTAAGCGGGGCGCACAAAGAGCATGGCGAGGAGAACGTAAAGCTCAACGGCAGACGTCAGAACGGCACCGAGAAGATGCATCGCCACAGTCTCCAGCCTGCGGGAGGCGGAGGTCTTTGGGATGCGCTCGGGCTTTGCGCGGCGTCGCTTTACGGTCAGCGCGATGGCGGTGATCAGAGAGATCAGCGAGAGGAGCAGAGTGGGAACGGAGATCGCGGCGCCGCCGTCGTCTCCAAGCAGCCCGAACTGATAGGAAAGCAAGGCAAAGACGATGCAAAAAGGAGCCAACAGGGGAAGCGCCCAAAAGAATGCTTGGGCGGTTGCAAAAGCGCGGGAAGATGCTTTCATGATCGTTACCTTTCTGATGTAATATTACCATTATACAGTAATTTTTTGTAAATGTCAAGTGTAGTTTGGTTTACATGAAAATGTGGAATATCAACATTTCGTGCTTCAACTGCTCGGATGGAAATTGTAAAAAAGAACAAAAATCAAGAAATGGAAAAAAAGTACTTGACAATTTTTGTGATTTGCGGTATAATATTTCGTGTTAGCAGCTGCTAACAAAAAATCCGCGTGCAAAAATGACCGCTGAGGAGGAGTGTGGGATAATGAATCTGCGTGAGGCTGAAATCGGAAAAGAATATCTGATCCGAGAGATCAGCACCAATGACGAGGAGCTGGATTCCTTTCTCTTTACGCTGGGCTGTTATGCGGGGGAGCCGATCACCGTGATTTCCCGTAAGAGAAGCGGTTGCGTGGTGTCCATTAAGGACGGTCGGTATAGCATTGACAACGCGCTGGCAGAGGCGATCCGAATCTGAAGCAGAGTTGAGATCGCGGGGTTCTTTTTGCGTGAATGTTAGTCTATGCTAACAAACGGTCCCAATAGGATCGGAAACAGAAAAAAGTTGACAGAAGGCTGAGGAGAACAAGGATGAAAATTGCGTTGACAGGTAACCCCAACAGCGGAAAAACCACCATGTTCAATGCCCTCACGGGGCAGAGCGAACGGGTTGGTAACTGGGCAGGGGTAACCGTTGATAAAAAGGAGCACGCTGTGAAAAAGCTCTACTGCGGAGATCGTCGGATCATTGCGGTGGATCTTCCCGGCGCTTATTCCATGTCTCCCTTTACCTCCGAGGAGAGCGTGACCGAAGCCTACGTGAGAAATCAAGCGCCCGACGCTGTTCTGAACGTGGTGGACGCCACCAACCTGAGCCGCAGTCTGTTTTTCACCACCCAGCTGCTGGAGCTGGGAATCCCCGTTGTGGTGGCGCTGAATAAAACCGACGCCAACCGCAAAAAGGAAAACACCATCGACGTCAAAAAGCTGTCCCGCTTGCTGGGCTGTCCCGTTCTGGAAACGGTTTCCACCTCGGGCGAGGGGCTTCGAGAGGTGATGGATGCCCTGCTTTCGGTGGAGGGAGCCGTGCAAAAGGCGCCCTACCTGCAAGGGAAAATTGATCTGACCGATAAGAAAGCGGTCTTGGCGGCGGATAAGCGACGCTATTCCTTTGTGAACTCCGTGGTGCGGCAGGTGGAGGTTCGCCGTGTGCTGACCAAAAACCGCAACGCGCAGGATCGGATCGACGATATTCTCACCAACAAATGGCTGGGACTTCCCATTTTTGCCGCCGTCATGTTTTTGGTTTTCCAGATCTCTCAGGCGTGGCTCGGCGCATGGATTGCCGAGGGCGTTGTGCTGTGGGAGGGAACCGAGCGCGAGCTTGCTCTTCCGGGATTGGTAACGCTGATTGATTGGCTGGGCGAGTGGGTGAGCGGACTGATGGAGGGGGCAAATCCCCTTTTGCAATCGCTGATTGTGGACGGTATCATTGGCGGTGTTGGTGCCGTTGTGGGCTTTTTGCCCCTTGTGATGGTGATGTATTTTCTCATCGCGCTGCTGGAGGACTGCGGCTATATGGCGCGCGCCACCGTGGTGTTGGACCCCATTTTCAAAAGAGTGGGACTTTCGGGGAAATCGGTGATCCCTTTTGTTGTGGGGACCGGATGCGCCGTTCCCGGTGTGATGGCTTGCCGCACCATTCGCGACGAGCGCGAGCGCAGAGCCACCGCCATGCTCGCGCCCTTTATGCCCTGCGGAGCCAAGCTTCCCGTGATCTCCCTTTTTGCGGGTGCCTTCTTCGGCGAAGAGGCTTGGGTGGGAACGCTGATGTATTTTGTGGGAATTTTCCTGATCTTTGTTTGCGCCCTGATCATCAATCGGATCACGGGCAATCGGGCGAAAAAATCCTTTTTCATCATCGAGCTACCCGAATATAAGCTGCCCGCGTTGGGTAAGGCGGCAATTTCCATGTGTCAGAGGGGATGGGCTTACATCGTGAAGGCGGGAACCGTGATTCTTGTCTGCAATTTTGCGGTACAGCTGATGCAGAGCTTTACCTGGAGCTTCCAACCCGCGGAGAACGCAAGTCAATCCATTTTGGCAACAGTTGCACAGCCCTTTGCCTATCTGCTGGCGCCTGTGGTGGGTGTTGTAGCATGGCAGCTGGCGGCTGCGGCTATCACGGGCTTCATTGCAAAGGAAAACGTGGTGGGAACGCTGGCGGTTTGCTTTGTGGGCTTGGAAAATCTGATCAACACCGAGGAGCTTTCCATCATGGAGGGGGCAGGCGCGGAGGTTGCCGCAATGTTTGCCATCACCAAGGCGGCAGCGCTGGCGTACCTTATGTTCAATTTGTTCTCGCCTCCGTGCTTTGCGGCGATCGGCGCCATGAATGCCGAAATGAAGAGCAGAAAATGGTTGTTTGCAGGTGTTGGACTGCAGTTCGGCGTTGGCTATTCCGTTGGCTTTTTGGTGTATTTCTTTGGAACGCTTCTTTCGGGAGCGAAGCTTGGCGCTCTTTGGCAACCCCTTTTGGGCTGGGCGCTGGTGGCTTGCTTCGGCATCACTCTTGCCGTTCTGATGGTGAGAGGAGGCAGATCGGTTCAGCAAGCCCATGTCTGAAAAAAACGAAAGGTGGGAATGAACGATGACCCCTGCTGATTGGATTGCCGTTGCCGTGCTTCTGTTGATCGTTGGCGGCGCCGTGGCATACCTGATCCGCGCCAAGCGGAGGGGCGCCAAGTGCGTGGGCTGTCCCTACTGCAAATCCTGCGGGACGAAAACAGGGAAGGGCGGCTGCGGAGGCGGCAACAAGCGTTGACTTGCAAAAAAAATGAGAAACAGAGCGTTGCGCCCCGTTTCTCGGGTAATAGAGTGCTTTTGAGAGCCTCCGTCGAGCTTTTGTGGCAGGACGGAGGCTTTGCTTTTGTGGAAAATCTATGCTCCTCCTTGAACGTCGATCACAACGAACTCGGAGCGGGTGAGGGTTTTAAAAGGAATCTCCCAACCGGAAATGCCCGAGGTAACAACAAAGGTGGTGTTGCGCTCCGTTTTCATGCCGTAGAGCATATCGTTGGCGCCCATCAGCATCCCGATCTGCCCCGCGGGAAAGATATGACCGCCGTGGGTGTGCCCCGAGATCACAAGATCGGGAGAGGCAGCGGCGATGGCGGTGTAGTCGGTGGGCTGATGATCCATCATGATCACGAAGCTATCGCCGTTTACCCTCTCCATCCACTCGGCGGCGGAGACGCGCCCCTTCCGCGAGGCATCCTCTCTTCCAACAATCGTAAGCGTTTCGTTCACCGCAACCGCCTGATCGGCGAGAATTTGCACACCGTTTTCCTCCAAACGGGCGCAAAGCTCCTCGGTGGTGAACGCCTTGGGGCTGCGGTAGCCTCTGTCGTGATTGCCAAACACAAAGTAGACCCCGTGGGTGGCTTTCAAGAGCCCCATTGCGTCGCAGGCTTGCTCCATTTCCTCGCGCGAGGTGGCATCGTCCACAAAATCGCCGCAGATCAAAACAAGATCGGGAGAGAGGGCGTTGATTTTCTCGCATTCTGCCACGAGCGCCTCGCCCTTCAAGGTCATGCCCGCGTGCAGATCGGCAAGTGCCACCACCCGCAATTTGTCCCCCTCAAGAGGCTTGTTGGTTGTGATTTGGTAGTTGGTTTGCAGAACCGTGTGCGCCATCCCCCAGCCGTAGGTCAGGTAGAGAACGGTGAGGGAGAGGGCGATCACGCCGTTGCGATAGCGCTTTGCCGTCTCCTTTTTGGTCAACCTGCGAATCGCCCATGCAACGGCGTCGGTGAGGAGCCAAAAGAGAACGAGATGGAGAAAAACGATCACAAAGGCAACTGCCCCAACAAGCAAAAACGGGAGACAGAGGGCGATGGGCCAGAACGCCGAGAGGATGCCCAGCGCTCTGTTTTTTTCATAGAGGCGTTGGCAAAAGCTACAGAGCAGCGCCCGACGAACCAGATAGACTCCGCTAACAATCGCCAGCGCGGAAACGCCGAGAAAAATTCCGATCCACATGATTCAGCGTGTTCCTCCTTTGGATGAATCGCGCCTCTGTTGATACTTACGGGTAGTGCGCTTGTAAAGGCTGATATCCACAACAATTCCAACAACTCCCGCCAACGAGAGACAAGAGCAAACCACAATGCCAATGGTGTTATTGGAGGCGTGTGCCTGCAGGTAGACCTCGTAGGGCAGCAGCTCGGTTTCCTTGTGGGAAAGAAACAGCACCTCTTGTTGCTTTCGGCTGTTTTGTTGAAGGCTTACCGTCACGGTGTCTCCGGCCCGCAAAGCGTCTAACTGCTTTCGGTCGATGCGATCCTCAACAATGTTGTCAATGATCAGAGGCTCTTCCAGCTCCGTTACGGTGATCTCATAGTGGTAGGAGCGATGACGGCCTCCCGTGGCGATCCGCTCATAGCTCATAAAGGTATAGTTGTTGTAGAAAAGCTCCTCGGCGGAAAGCGCTTCTTTTGGAAGCAGCAAATTGATCAGCAGGGCAAGAAAAAAGACTGTAAAAATCGCAAATATCGAAACGTTTGTTACACAGCTGCGGCGCGCAAGCTGCAAATACACGTCGGCGTTTTGATGTCCCCGTGGGGCTTTTTTCCATGCCTGCGACTCCTTTTCTGAAGCGTAGCTGCTTTCCGCGTCCTTACCCGTGGCGGCTTGATATTCCGAAAGCGCGGTGTGGTTTTCTCCGCCGAATCGAACGAGCAGGGTGCTGTTTGGCGTGTACAGATTGTTCTCAAGGGTGATCTGCGCCTCCGCCTCGGGGGAGATGATGGAATAGATTGCCGCGCCAACGGGAGCTGCTCCAAACCGATTTCCCGAAATTCGCAGGCTGCCGCCCTCGGTGGGGGAGGGAATGCGCCAAAGGAAGATATGATGCCCCATGGGCTGCGGCCAGATTTCGCTTTTGCGGGGAAGCTCCTCGCCAAGCATGGCAAAGCCACAGCCCGCGTTCAGGCAGACGTTTTCCTCAAAGACAGACGCTACGGGCAGCTTATCGCGGTATTCAAACGCCGCCATGCCGTAGGTGTCGAAAACGCAATGGCGGCAAATAAAATGCTCGGCGGGGCGAGTGTCCTCTCCGGGACCCTGATGGGTTACGCAGGAATCGTAGACGTTTTTAAAGAAGCAGTCCTCCACCAAAATATGGTTGCCGAAATGCCAGATCTCCAGCCCGTTGCCAAAGCGGATCCGCAGCTCGCGGCTCCAGGGACAGCCGCCGATGTTCTCAAACACGCAGCCTCGCACCGTGATGTGATCGCCTTGACCCGCCATGCCATGCACGCCGCTGTTGATGAAACGAAGATCCTCAAGGGTTATGCCTTGGCGGAGCTTTACCAGCTGGCGGTGGTTGTAGGGAACCGCTTCTATGTGGGAATAGACCAAAGCGGGATTGCCTGCGGAATAGAGATAGAGGGTGGTTTGCTCATCCTTGGTTTTGGTTTGCTCGGTGGGAACCGTACCGTGACCGTAGAAGTCTCCCTGACAGCGCAGATCACGCATTTCCCAACGGAGGGTAGCGGTGCAATCGTTTTCGTTAAATACCAGATTGCCAACGTCCCCGGGCATGGCGGTCAGGCATTTCCAAACGTTTGGGGTTTGGGTTTCCGCCCAGTCGGTGGGGCGACTTACGTCGAGAGATCCGCAGAAGGTGGGCAGTTCCCCGTCTCCATAGGCACCGTAGCGTACAAAGGGGACCGTATGCAAACAGTCGCGCACAAAGGAGCCGCAACGAAAGAGGACGGTGTCTCCCGCCTCCAGCGGCAGGTCTGCATAGGCGTTGCGGGCATGGGACGGAGAGAGACCGTCGGCGTCGGCGCAACCGTTGAGTAGGTCGATATAGTAGGTTTTCATAGGGCTTAAAGCTCGGTTCCGTCGGCGTGGAATAAGGGGAGCTTTTCCAGATACAGAATGTCGGTTCTGTCTTTGGCGTCACCCTCGGCAAGAATCGCCATTTTGCCAACAATATTACCCCCGGCTCTCGTAACCAGCTCCTCAATGGCGCGCAGAGAGTCGCCTGTGCTGATCACATCGTCAACGATTAAAACCCTTTT
This sequence comes from Oscillospiraceae bacterium, assembly GCA_015064525.1. GTDB lineage: Bacteria > Bacillota > Clostridia > Oscillospirales > CAG-272 > UMGS1865. The sequence goes on along the minus strand of SVSC01000075.1, from coordinate 4,511 downwards.
GCCTCGCAGTAGCTCGGCATCCGCGCCGTCCAGATGCAGAACCTGCTGCTTGGCGGTGGTAATGGAGTTTACCTCGCAGGAAAAGACGTCACGCATATAGAGCTTCTGCATTTTTCTTGCAACAACGTAGCGATTGTTGCCCGATTGACGCGCCATTTCGTAAACCAAGGGAATGCCCTTGCTTTCCGAGGTGATCATAATGTCATGCGCGGGCGCCAGCTTCAGCAGCTCGCGGGCACAGGCGCAGGTCAGCTCCACGTCACCGAAAATCACGAATGCGGCAATGGAAAGCTCTTGGTTCAGGGGGCAGAGCGGGAGATCTCTTTCCAGTCCCGCAATTTTCAGGGTATAGGTGCTTCTCATGATAAAAAACCTCCAACGGAAATTATATACAAGAATGATCGGTCTATAATAAATTATAATCAAAATCCGCGTTCTGTCAATATAAACGGCGGAAATATTCCCGTGATCCCTTTGGAAACAAAGAAAAAATACGGAAAGAGGTTCAACCTACAGAAAAGAGATTGTTGGCGGTCTCACCACCTTTTTTGCAATGGCATACATTGTTTTCGTCAACCCCGCCCAGGTGGCTGCCGATGGAGCAGGCGGATGGTTGGCGCAAATGGGTGCCGATTCTCTTGCGCTGGGTAGAATCTGGAATTCGGTATTCATCGCGTCTGTTCTTGTGGCGTGCGTGGGAACGTTGCTTTACGCGTTCTATGCCAAGCTACCCTACGCGCAAGCGTGCGGCATGGGCTTGAACTCCTTTTTCTGCACCTGCTTTATTTCGGGAGCCTATTTTGCCGGCGTGGATCTTATTGGCGGCTATCATTCCGGCATGGTGCTGGTGTTTCTCTCGGGACTTGTTTTCATGATCCTTTCCATCACGGGAGCCAGAGCTTACATTGCCAAGGCAATGCCGGATTGCCTGAAAAAGTCGATTCCCGCGGGGATTGGACTGTTCATTGCCTTTATCGGCTTAAAAAACGCGGGACTGGTGGTTGGAAGCCAATACACCTTTGTGCAGTTTATCGACATTAACGGCGCGTTTTCTCAAATTGGCGAAAACGGCTTTACCGCTATGGATGCATGGCGTCAGATCGCGCCTGCCGTGATTGCTTTTGCGGGACTTGCCGTAATTGCGATTCTCACCAACCTCAAAGTGAAGGGCGCCGTGCTCATTGGCGTGCTATCCTCCGCGATTCTTTATTACGTTGTTACGTGGCAGGTTCCGCAGTTTGATCTTTCCGCCGTTGGTCAGGCATTCAAGGATTTCGGTGAAATCGGTGTGGTGGGATTGTTTGATCCCGAGTCCTGGAGACTCGCCTTCACGGGATCGCATATCGGCGGTGTGTTCTCTGCAATTGTTCTGATTATTTCCTTCTGTATCGTTGATATGTTTGATACGGTTGGAACGCTCTACGGAGCCGCTACCGAGGCGGGAATGTTGGATGAAAACGGCGATCCGATTGATATGGAAAAGGCGATGACCTGCGATTCCGTTGCAACCGTTACCGGTGCCGCGCTCGGAACCTCCACCTGCACCACCTTTGTGGAATGTGCTTCGGGTGTTGCCGCAGGCGCGAGAACCGGCTTTGCAAGCCTGATTACCTCAGCGTGCTTCTTTGTCTGCTTGTTTTTAACGCCTCTTGCCAACATTGTTCCCTCCTGCGCCACGGCGCCCGCTCTCATTTTTGTGGGAGTGCTGATGCTCAAAAAATTCAGCAATGTGGACATGAAGGATATGAGAAGCGCCGTCCCCGCGTTTCTCACCCTGATCATGATGCCTCTTACGTATTCCATTTCCAACGGCATTGGAATCGGATGCATTGCTTATCTTCTGATCACGCTTCTCACCGGTAAATTTTCCAAGAAGGATATCGTTGCAACGATTATTGCGCTGATCTTCCTTGCGAAATTTGCTGTGGTAACCATGTGATTGCGGCAGAATCGAAAAGTGCCTCCGCCCTCCTCGCATTGCGAGGAGGGCGGAGGCTTTTGATTGTTCCAATCAACTGTTTTCTCGTTTTGTCCGTCGTTTAACGCCATCTCAGTGACTACACTGCCCTTGCGAATTTACCGAGCCCCCTTGACTTTTTTTTCGATGTGTGATATGATGATGTCAAAAAAAGTGACGAAAGGATACGAAAAAATGAAAATCTGTCCTATGTGCGGAATGATGCAATTGGAAAAGGGATTGACGGTGTGTCGGTTCTGCGGCTATGAGGAAAAGCCGATGGAAAAGCTTTCCCAAAAAACAATTCGACAACTTATGGCGCCCTACGAGTATGAAATAACGGAGGACGGCGGGTGCCGCATAATTGCGGTTAAGAATATTCGAGATCTTGCGCTTCGCGGCGCCGTTTCTGTTCCGGGTTTTGTAACGGAAATAGGGGAGGGAGCATATTCCGGCTGCAAATTTCTGGCGAGCATTGAATTGCCAAAGGCGCTTCGCTCCATCGGCAACGGCGCGTTTGCCCATTGCAGAGATCTTTTCAACGTGTTTCTTCCCGAAAGCGTGACCTGCTTGGGCAGGGGAATTTTTACCGATTGCTACGATCTCGGGGTGGTGCGTTGCGCCGCCTCGGAGAAGCCCGAGGGATGGGATAACGGTTGGCTTGAGGGGTGCGACGCGCGCGTTGCGTGGGCAAGCGCCGACGAGGATTGAGCCGCGACGGGGGAGGGGATGACTTCGGTTTACGTAACCTTCCAATCAAAGAACAACGGCGCTATATAAACACCGTCCTGCCCCCAACCGCAATGCGTGATGTAATAATCACCGTTGATCTTCAGAATCTCCGAGGCATGAGAGGGAATATGCCCAACGGGATCACCGACGAAATAAAACGGGTTTTTGCTTGCGTAAACGGCTGTGTCGGTATAGCTTGGATCGTAAATTTTCCGAAATTCGCCTGCAAAAACGCTCATATCATTCCCCCGTGTGGTTGAATGCTCCATTACTTGAAACGCAAGCCTTTATTTCGAGCCTTACGTCTCCTCATCTAACAGAGCGCATAGCTTTTTGGCGTTTTCAAGAACTCTGCTCAAAAACGCTTCATAGCTGAGGCTTTCGTAAACGGTAAATTTCTGTTCGTAGAAATTCACAAGACCCTCCGAGTACACCCCTGTATTGGAAAGCTTCTTTCGTTCTTCTTCGATAGAGGCGGTGGTTTTCGTCGTTTTGTTCGGTCCCGACAGCTCAAAGGTCAGGCGGTCAAGATGCGCCAGGGCGGGGCCGAGCTTTTTGTAGTCGGCACATCCGTCAAGGGGAATCAGATGCAGGTCGCGCAATCCGTCGTTGTCTGCCAGATGGGTAACCGCGATTCTGTGCGAATAGTCGTGATAGATACGCTCTTGCGGACAGAACGCATTCCAATGGCCCGTGTCGAACGTAAACATCGCCGAGGATGAGGCTTGGAACGTATCCATCACCTTTCTGAAATGAGGTGCGGACACGGAATTTTCAAAGCAGATCACAAATCCGATTTTTTCCGCGAATTCCACAAGTCGTGCGAATCTTTCGATTCCTATCTCGCTAACGGGAACCTCCTCGTAGCCCCAAGTAACGTGAACCACGCCCTTGCGAACCCCCGCGGAGAGGGCAAGCTGCATTTCTTGCTTGTATCTGTCGATCACCTGATCTCCAAACTCATCGGGGAGCCATACTTTGCTGGTGCCGCTTCCCGACAAATGCACGTTGTCGATCTCAAGGCCTTCTTTTTCCGCCGTTGCGAGGAATCCATCCTCCCCCGACGTGAGCAGCTGCGCCATGCTCCCTGCGGCAATGTAGTCGAAGCCGATTTGTGAGGTGATCCGTATGCGCTCGCACAAGGACAGATCGGGACTTGAAATGGGATAAATACCGATTTTTCTCATATTCCTTCCTCCGTGGTTTTTCTTTCCACCACATTATATCACGGATCGGCGAAGATTTCAACCTTTTTTTCGCAGAAAAGTTACGTTTGAGACGAGCATATCATCCGCGACTCGTTGCGGCAGGAAATCAATTTGCGGGAAAATACGAGCCGTTTCGTGAAGGCGCGGGATCAGGTCTGCCATTTACTTCATGCATCGGTAGCCGGTTGTAGAAAAACGGCATATAATGTAGTGGTGCTTCCCCCTTGCGAGGCATACCTCACGTTCCGCGCAAGCGGAACACTTCGTTCAAAAAAGCCTAATTTGTCCGGTAGACAAATTAGGCTTTTTGTTGGCACACCCTTACAAAATAGAACCATATAAGGCTACCGTACAAAAACAGTCCATGATTTTTGCCGTGAGGGTACACTTGCCCCCTGGCGATGATGGGAGTTGCACTTGACCGCTATCTTCCGGGGTGCTGCTCCATGCTTGCAAACGAGACCTATGTATTTTTGTTGCGGACTACATTTGCGGTGATTGCCGCAACAACTCCCGAAGCAATGATGACAACAATATCTACCGGCGCAAGTACAATCCCGGGTATTCCTGCGAAAAAGAACCCATCGCCAAAGCGATAAAGATGTCCGCTAAGT
>SVSC01000074.1 GCA_015064525.1 Oscillospiraceae bacterium | reverse complement strand
TCCGCAACGGGCTCCGCCGAGGACTCCTTGAAGGCGGATGTCTCCGCTCGGGATGCTCCCTGCACCGAAAAATCATATCCCTTGGAGCGCACCGCGATCAACAGCACAAGAAAGACAACCGAGGCAACGGCAGAGAGTCCCAGAAGGATCGCCAGCACCAGCTCCGCGGAAAACGGAACCGACGCAGCGGCAAGGAGCATGGGCGCCCGATAGCTCTCCCTGCGCTCCTCCTCCTCTCTTGCCAGCTTTTCGATTTTTGCCTGCTTCACCTTGCGGATCAGAATGGAAATGCACGCAACCTGAATGCCCAGCACACAAGCCGCCACGGCGATCCCGATCAGCAACCACAAATTGCTCCCCATCCAATGGGAGGAGGCTTGCGTAAACATGGAAAGGTGTTGAATCATGAGTTCCTCCAAAAGCTTATTTTCACGGATAAACGGCGTCCCGCGCCGATCACGGAATATTCTCTTTATATTTTATCATATTTACACTACAGAATCAAGAGGGCGCGCGAAAGTTTTTTGCACTTTTTATCGCAAAATGCAGCAAAAACGGCGCTTGTTCGTTCCAAAAAAGGCTTTGTCGGATTTCCCTCGACAAAAATTTCCGAAAAAACCGTTTCTTGGAAAAAGTTTTTTACATCCGTTCACAAAAACATCTTGCATTTTACACGAAAATGAGGTATGATAATAGAGTATGACTATAAAAGCGGAGGTCGTTATGCTCTTTTCTTTTTCGGATCTTTGGGAACGGCTGCGGGATCGGTGGAACGACACCGTGAAGCCCTCCTGGAAAAATCTGCTTTCCGAGCGACAAAACACTCTGAATCTCTTCTCTGTCATCGTCATCTTGGAGCTGCTTCTCTGCATCCTGTTTCTTTCCTATGCCAACAATCTTGCCGTGGAGGCAACGGTGCGCGCCGACTATGAAGCATTCTCCGCCACCGCCCTCACCGACACCAATAAGCTCGCCCTGCAGAGCGCCATGGATGCCCTCACCGAGCAATTGAACTCCATGGGCTCCAAAAACACCGCCGTTTTCGTGTTCGCCGCGGTGACGTGGTTTCTCACGGCATTTTTCATTCTCACCAAAATGATCTCCTCCTCGGTGGAGCTGAAAAAATTTGTGTACGGTCTTTACATCGCCTTTGGCGCCAACACCAAAAAGATCCGCGGCTTTATCTTCTGTCAGATGATGACGCTGGGGCTGGTGGCGCTCCTTCCCGCGCTGGCGATTGCAAGCCTCATCTCCTACGGAATCTACGGCTTTGTTTCCTACGCCGCAATCGCGCCCATTCAGGTGATCCGCGTGCTGGTAAGCTTTGCGGTGATGCTGATCGTTGCAATCGCGCAGGTTGCAAGAGGAGTGACGAAAAAGACCTGCGTAACCCTGCTCACAGCCGCCGACGTTTCCGATATGGTAAAGTCTCCCAAGCGCTCCGCCCGCATGGTATGCGCAAACCGTCCCTTCCGTATGGCGCAGATCGCCCTGAAGCGAATGAAAAGCCACTACCTGCCAACGGTGATCTCGGCTTCCCTGCCCGTTTGTCTTTTCTTCTGCTGTATGTCGCTGGCGCTCTCCAACGAAGCGAGAAGCACCGAAACGGTGAACGAATACACCCTGCAGTACCCCTCGGGCTTGGGCATCACCTCCTACCGAAACGGTCTCCGCCAAGCGCTTCTCTCCATCGACGGTATTACCGATGCCGTTCCCAACGCCGCCGCCACCGCCGACTCCCTGAACCTCCATATGCTTCTCACCCGCGAGGAAGCCAACCGCTCCGATCAGCTGGTTTCCTGCCATGGAGGAATCGCGTATATGGATCTTCGGATCGTTTCCGCTGACTACTATTCTCTTAAGGAAAAGCAGGTTTACCCCAAGGGCTCGCCCGATGGCTTAAAAGGCAATTCCTTTGAGATTGATATGCCCAAGGAGGGGCAGGCAATTCTGATCACCCCCGATCTGGCTTGGGGTAAGTATCCCCAAAAATTCCAACCCGAATTTATAACCGATGCCTCCACGATCTTTCTATCCACTCCCTCGGAAACTGCCAAGGAACAACCGCTCGAGGCGCGTACCGCATCCGATTCCCATGAGGGAATGTCGCTCACTCTGACCTCAGTGACCGTGAACGGTCGCTACAACCCCGAATTTCCCTACAACCTTTTGGAATACCGCCTCGACGAGCAGCTATTGGTGCTGAACCCCGCCGATTATGAGCGCATGACGGGCGTCAAGGTGATCAATAACATTAAAAATAAGGAGCCCTCTCCGATCTTCAGCCTGAGGGAGCTTGGCTCCTATGCCACCGTTTCCACCGCCGTATTGACCGACGGCGCGGAGAGCGTCAGCGTTCCAAGCCTCTATGCCTCCCACGTGTTCACCGCCGAGGTTGCCGACGAGTTCACAACGAAAAAGTACGGTCTTTCCGCAGACGTTCCTCTTCCCCAAAAGGCGGGAGAGGTCACGCTGATCCGCTCCTGGAACAGCTACGTTTCGGAATCCGCGCAGCTTTTGCGCGTTTCCAAAACCACCAATCTCCCAACACCTGACCCCGAGGATCTTGTCAGCGCGCAAGCAACCGCAACCGACCGTTTACAGCTGATGGTAAGCGCTTATCCTCAGTACTACACCGAATTCACCGTTCTCGGCACAGTCTATTCCACGGCAATAGATCACGACGTTCTCCTGATGTATGAATACGATCTTACCGCCGCCACGGGGCGCGAGGGCGTTTACACCGACGTTGGCGTGGCAATCGCCGCCAACATTGAGCCCTCCCGCTTGTGCAGCCTGCTGACCAATTTGAACATGGAGGTTGCAAACCCCTCCTTTGCGGCAGATCTCCCCACCCTCACCCAATCGGGAGATCTGTGGAACGCCATCACCGTGGACAACTGCCAATACAACAGCGTTGCCCGCGCGCTCGCCACCATCCTTTTGCTGTCGGTTCCCTTTATCTGGTTCTGTCCCCAATTCAATTTCTATTCCAAGCGCAAAAACGATCTGGAGATCCTTTGCGCCATCGGTCAGCCGAGGCGGGTGATCCTGCAGATCATGATGGCGGAGGGACTTCAGCTTGCCCTGATGAGCGCCCTCGCCTCGCTCATTCTTTGCCCGATCTTCACGGTTGCCACCTTCGAGTTTCTCAAATTCAACGGCTTCCCCTTTGCCTATTCCCATTTGGATCCTTGGGCGCTGGTGGCGGCGCTGATCTATTCCGCCGTTTGCGCATTCCTTGCAACAGCGGTTAATTATCCCATCCTGTTTGTCAAATCGAACGGTAAAAACAAACGGTTCGATCTCTCCAACGACGGAAAGGAGTTTATTTGATATGCCGATCCTGCAAACCCATGACGTGATCAAGCAATACAAGCAATACGAAAAAACCGTGAATGCCGTGAACCGCGTTTCGGTTGAGATTGAGGACGGAGAGTTCGTTGCCATCATTGGCACCTCGGGCTCCGGAAAAAGCACCTTCATCAATCTTTGCGCGGGGCTGGATACCCCCAACTACGGCGACATTATGATCCGAGGCGAAAACATCACCAAAATGAAGCCCGACGCCCTTTGTGATTTTCGCGGCAAGAACATCGGCTTCATCTTCCAGACCTGCCGTTTAGTCCCCTACCTCACCGCACTGGAGAATATTTTGCTTCCGCTCACCGCCGCCGACCGCAGCTTTGACCGCTACAGCGAGCGATTGAAAATGCTGGTGGCGCGGCTGGATATCGGCGACCGTTTAAATCACCTTCCCTCCGAGCTGTCGGGCGGACAGCAGCAACGGGTTGCCATTGCCCGCGCGTTGATCCATTATCCGCAAATTCTTTTCGCCGATGAGCCAACGGGAAGCCTCGACAAGGAAAGCGCCGCGCAGGTGCTGGAGCTACTCCTCTCGATCCGAAAGGAGCTGAACCAAACGCTGATCATCGTTACCCACGACCCCGACATCGCCGCCCGTGCCGACCGCATCCTGAAAATGGACAACGGCGTGCTGAGCGTCTATCGCGACAAAATCAATCCCAAATAAATATTCGATATTCGCGCATAAATAATCAAAATCCCGCATAAAAGCAAGACCATACGGAAAGGAGGAATATCCACGTGTTCGGTTATGTGAAGCCTATGAAGCCCGAATTAAAGATACGGGAATACGAATGCTATCAGGCATACTACTGCGGTCTTTGCCGCGCCATGGGCGGTTGCACGGGGGAATGCTCCCGCCTGACCCTGAGCTATGATTTTGTGTTTTTGGCTGTCATCCGCTGCTGTCTTGCGGGGGAGCAGCCAAGCTACCGAAAATACCGCTGTCTCCTCCATCCCACCAAGCGCAGAAAAACCGTGGACGGCTCTCCCCAATTGGATTACTGCGCCAATGCCTCCGCCCTTCTTGCCTACCACAAATGCCGCGACGATCTTGCCGACGAACGCGGAGCCAAACGCTTCAAGGCGCGTCTTGCCTCGCTGATGCTCCACCGCGCCTACCGTCTCGCCTCCAAGCGGTATCCCGCGTTGGATGCCAGCGTAAAGGAGCAGCTGGAGCGTTTGCGGGAATATGAAAAAAATACGCAGTCGCCCTCTCCCGATGAGGCGGCGGCGATCTTCGGCACCCTCATGCGGGAGGTATTCTCTCACGGATTGGAGGGAAGCGCCCGACGAATCGCCTCGGAGCTGGGTTGGAGTCTCGGTCGCTGGATCTATTTGGTGGACGCCGCCGATGATCTCTCCGAGGATAAAAAGAGAAAACGCTTCAATCCCTATCTTCCCCTCTTTGGAGACGCCCCCACTCAAAGGGACGCCGAAACGGTGCGAATTGGGCTGACCTCCCTTCTGCAGGAAGCCGAGCGCGCCTTTCTGCTGATGGATTCGCCACCGTGTCCCGATTTACGGGAAATCCTTGCCAACGTGCTTTATTTAGGACTTCCCAACGCCGCCGAGCGCGTGCTGAAAAAAGAATTCTCAAGTCAACCGCAAGAAACCGAAAAAGGAGCCAAGCAATGAAAAATCCCTATCAGATCCTGGGTGTTTCTCCCACCGCCACCGACGAGGAGATCAAGCAGGCATACCGCGCCTTAGCGAGAAAATACCACCCCGACAAATATCGCAACAGCGATCTTGCCGACCTTGCCGAGGAAAAAATGAAAGAAATCAACGCCGCCTACGAGCAGATCCAAAAGGAACGCGCTCGCGGGAGCGCCGGCGAGAGCTTCAGCGGTCCCGGCGCGGGCAGCTCCTCGGGAAACGGCGTTTTCGCGCAGATCCGCATCCTCATCAACCAAAATCAATTTCGGGAGGCGGAGCGCCTGCTCCATTCTCTGCCCGAGGCATCCCATAACGCCGAATGGTTCTACCTGATGGGCTGTGTCATGCTGAAAAAGGGCTACTTTATCGACGCGCAAAAAATGATCGAACGCGCCTGCGCCATGGATCCCTATAATCAGGAATACCGCATGGCGCTGGAGCAATTGAAGCAAAGCACGGGAACCTACGGCGGGGGCTACCGCACGGCACGCAACGTGGGAACCGCCTGCGACGGCTGTGATTGTTGCTGTAATCTGATGTGTGCGGACGCCTGCTGCGAGTGCATGGGCGGCGACCTGATCCCCTGCTGTTGACCTATGGGAGCGCGCAAAAAAAGCCCCACCCTGCGGATTACGGTTTGCGCCATGCTCACCGCCCTTGGGGTGGTTGCCCTGCTGCTCGGGAGCCTACTGGATAGTCTGGATCTCTCCGCCGCGGCGATCGCCTCGGTGTTATGTATCTATGCGGTGATTGAGATCGGCGGCAGCGCCCCTTGGCTCATCTGGCTTGCAACCGCCCTTTTGGGGCTGGTGCTTCTTCCGCAAAAGTCCCCTGCCGCGTTTTATCTCTTTATCGGATGCTACCCCATCCTTAAGGAAAAGCTTGAAAAACTGCCCCGTCACACGGGAAACCTGCTCAAGGCGCTGTGCTTCGCTGTGATGGTTGCGCTCTCCGCGCTGGTGCTTCTCATCTTTTTCCCAACCGAGCTGCTGTATGAAAAAAAGTGGATGACCATCGGGGTGGCGGCGTTGGGCTACGCAACCCTCTGGCTCTACGATTTTGCCCTTTCACGCCTGATCACCTTCTATTTGGTTCGCTTGCGGAATCGTTTGGGACTGAAATGGAAAAAATAAAAGATACCCGTTTGCCGTATTGCTCCGATCTGAGCAACCCGACAAACGGGTTTTTCGTATCATCCCAACAGCACGTCGAACGCCAGCATCAGGCAAAAGCCCGCCAACAAGGAATAGGTTGCGCTCCGCTCGTTTCCGTGGGCATGGGTTTCGGGGATCATTTCGTCGCTGATCACATAGAGCATGGTGCCTCCCGCAAACGCCAAGGCAAAGGGCAGAATGGCAGACGACAGATTCACGGCGAAATACCCCAGGAAGGTGCCAACCACCTCCACAAGTCCCGTAAGCGCGGCAATCAGGAAGGTTTTTCCCCTGCCAACTCCCGCCGCAACCATGGGCGCGATGATCACCATTCCCTCGGGAATATTCTGCAAGGCAATTCCCCCCGCAACGGTGAACGCCTGCGCCATATTTTCGGTTCCAAAGCTGACTCCCGCCGCGATCCCCTCGGGCAGATTGTGGATGGCAATGGCAAGCACAAACAGCAGCACGCGGTTTAATTGCTCGTTGCTTCGCGGATGCCCCTCCGCGTCGGTCTCATTGATTTTGTGCAGATGCGGAACCAGGCGGTCGATCAGATTCAGGCAGACGGCGCCACAGAAAATTCCCGCAATCGTCACAAGCAGGGCATATTTCCCACCCAACTCCAAGGAGGGCAAAACCAGCCCCACCACAGCCGCCGCAAGCATCACGCCCGCGGCAAAGGAAAGCACAACGTCCTGCGTGCGATGGGAGGGCTTCCGCAGCAAAAGCCCCAAAAGCGCCCCCAAAACCGTTGCGCCGCCAACTCCAACAGCCGTTAACAAAACCAATTCCATTGTCGATCCTCCCTTTGACCTCTTCTCATTCTACCGTATTATATCACATTTCAGAGTGTTTTACCGTAACACAGTCACAAAGCAAAAAAGAAGTGACCCCTGATCGCAGTTGTAATCCCGCAACCAAGGGTCACTTCTCCTCGCTCTTAGTATCTAACATCATTTGTTTACCTCACTTTCTTGAATCTGCCCCTTGCACACTCGACGCACACCTCACAACAACCTGTTCCAAAAAATTCTCTATCAAGAATACCCTTCGTTCTCATGTGCCTCGCTCCGACAAAAGGCGAATGACGGACAATCTCACAGGGGCTAACCAACTACTATTCCCGCGCTCGGCGCTCGGTCTCCATTGTGGTACGACCTTCAAGACCTTCTCCTCCGCAACAGCCCTGCCGCGGTGTCTTGCTTCTCTCAGCCAAAACGCTTTATCTTTTTTTCACTGCACCCTGCTTCGACGTCCAAGCTTAACTTTTCATTGGACTGTACCTCCTTTTCCTTTGCACCCTTATTATAGCACAGTTTTTTCCCTTTTGCAATAGGCAAACTGTAAAAACTTAACAAGATTTTTTTGTACAATCCGCAGAAATCATGCATAAGCACCAATTTTCTCTTTACAATCGAACAATTTTATGATATAATAGATGTGTTGGTGTGTTAAAAAACCTCCTTTGAAAACGGAAAACGCCGCCGAGAGCCACAGTGCAGCTCTCGGCGGTATTTTTTTAATCCTTTAAAAAGACCTCGATCACGGGAACCGTTTCCTCAAAGAAGCAGCCCGCCAGCGGGAACCGAACCTTTTCGCCCTGGGGCTCTCCCGCGGCGCCGATCAGCGTTGTCTTTCTGAAAGGCACCTCGCTTCCGTCCTTGAGCAGCTGGGCGTATTCAATGCGATCCGCAAACGCCCCCTCGAAATAAAGCTCCTGATAGGGATAGTTGAACAAGTGGATATAAAGACGTTTGCCGTCCTCGCTTTGGGTGAGGTAAACGCCGCCGGGCAGCGGAAGATCCCACTCCGCCTTGGTGCAGCCGTAGATGGATCGGGCATTGTACTTCATCCAATCGGCATACACCTTCAGGGCGTTCTCGGCGCGGGAATCCAAATATCCTCTCGCCGTTGGCCCCACGTTCATAATCAGGTTTCCTCCCTTGGAAACCGTTTTCACCAGTAGCTCCAGCAGCATGGTGGGAGTTTTCCAGGTAGTCTCATCACGGAAATAGCCCCAAGAGCCCGAGAAGGTCTGACAGGTCTCCCACGTCAACGCCTCACCGTTTTCAATTGGAGTCTCCCAAAAATCGTAGGTGCTTTGCTCGGGAGTAATGATGTCCTGGGGAATCTGCGCGCGGTCATTGAGAATGATGTCGGGCGCCAGTGAGCGAACGTGCGCGATCAGCTCCTCGCTTTGCCATTGCTCCTTGCCCTTGCCACCTCCGTTCTGCATCCACGCGGGGGCGTTGGGGTCGGCCGGATAGGAGAAATCCAGCCAAAGAATATCAATCTTCCCGTAATTCGTGAGCAGCTCGGTGATCTGATCCTTCATGTACTGAACGTATTTGGTCATGTCTCTGCCACGATCCAGCTCCTCGGCGTTGGCATCTCCTCTTCTCGGGTGAAACTTGTCAATCGGGAACATGGGGTGGTGCCAGTCGATGAGGGAATAGTAGAAGCCCACCCGAATGCCCTCCGCACGGAAGGCGTTCACAAACTCCCGCGCAAGATCTCTGCCGCAGGGCGTGTTGGTGGATTTATACTCGGTATGCTTGGAATCGAACAGACAAAAGCCCTCGTGATGCTTGGCTGTCAGCACCGCGTATTTCATTCCCGCCGCCTTCGCCTGCCGCGCCCAATCGCGAGCATCCATCAGATCGGGATCAAAATGCTGAAAATACTGATCGTATTTTGCCTCGGGAGTACGCTCTCTGCATTTCAGCCACTCATGGCGGGCAGGCACTGCGTACAATCCAAAGTGAATAAACATTCCGAAGCGATCCCGCACGAACCACGCGGTATCTCCCGGCGTCTTTTTTCTCGGATAAGCCATTGTGATTGTCCTCCGTTTTTTACGATTGATATGAACGAGTCCTTCCTCGGGCTCGCGCTTGGTTTCATTTTAACACATTTGCGCCAACAAATCAAGTAGCTTTTCCGATTTTCTCACCGTTTTTCTCCTCCCTCTGCCTCTTCCCCTTCGCTCGTCTGCGGTAGTTGGACGGCGTGACCCCGAAACGCGCTTGAAATGCCGAGGTCAAGCGGCTCTGCCCCTGAAAGCCCACCTGCGCGGCGATCTCGCCGATGGACGCATCGGTGCTTACCAGCAGCTCCGCCGCTCGCTCCATGCGGTGATGATGAATATGCGCCGCAAGGGAATCTCCGTATCTTTCCTTGAATTTCTTTTTCAGGGTGGTGGCGTTCACATGAAACCGTTGAGACAATTGCTCAATGGTCACCCGATCCGCCAGATGCTCCAAAAGGTACCGATGCAACTCCTCCGCGAGGCCTTCCGTATCCTCCCCGCCGCAACCGTCCGTCAAGGGGCATCCAATGGCAAGGAGCTGCTCCGTTAATCGGTGCAGAAGCTCGCAAGTCTCTCGCCGCGCTACCCGATAGTAAACCTCTTTTCCATCCCGTCGGCACTCCAGAAGCCCACATTCCCGCATGGGGCGCAGGTGGTGGGACAGCGCGGGGCCCGAGATCCCCAGCATGGCAGCAAGATTGATCCCACACTCCTCCCGATGGCTCAAAAGCCAAAAAATTCGCACTCGCGTAGGGTCGGACAGTAGCCGAAAGCATTCCGCCACAGAAGAAAATTCTTCAGCCCTGCCCAGCTGCTCCAGCAGCTGCTCCAATCCCACGCCGTTGCCGTGATCGTGGGGTACCTTTTGAATCTCCATAATTCACTCCTTGTTCATTTTGGAAGGATCTTTTGCCTTTTCGGAAGCCTTCTTCAAAATCGTCTTGACTTCCTCCCTGCAATAGATTATACTATAACCGCAACAATTGCGCAAGTACTTAATTGTAAAAAAAGGAGATTTTATCATGAAAAAAACCTATGCGATCGAGGTGGATTGCGCCAACTGCGCCAATTTGATGGAGAACGCCGCGGGAAAGGTGGCAGGGGTAACCAACGTGTCGGTCAGCTTTATGACACAGAAAATGACGGTGGAGTTTGCCGAGGGCGCCGTTGAAAAAAAGGTCATGCGCGAAATTCTTCGGGTTTGCCGACGGGTGGAGCCCGATTGCGAAATTGCGTTCTGAGGATACAAGCATGACAAGAAAGCAACGTAAAGCGCTGATCCGAATTTTGATCACGGCTGCCGCGCTCCCACCTCTGCTTCTCATTCCAACGGCGGGAGCCCTGCGCTTTGGTCTGTTTTTCGCCGTTTATCTACTGATCGGCTACGACATTCTCCGAAAGGCGGCGCTGGGTATTTGGAACCGACGGCTTCTGGATGAGAATTTTCTCATGGCAACGGCAACCGTTGGAGTGTTCGTGCTGGCGATCCTGCAGAAAAGCGGGGACTACACCGAAGCCATTGCCGTGATGCTGCTCTATCAGATCGGAGAGCTGTTCCAGAGCTACGCCTTGGGCAAGAGCCGCAAAAGCATTGCCGCGCTGATGGACATTCGCCCCGACCACGCCAATCTGGAAACCGAGAACGGTACGGTTTCCCTTTCTCCCGAGGAGATTCCAACGGGAAGCGTGATCGCGGTTCTGCCCGGAGAGCGGATCCCCTTGGACGGAACGGTACTCTCCGGCTCCTCCACCCTCAACACCGTGGCGCTCACGGGCGAGGGACTGCCAAAAGAGGTAACGGTTGGGGATCGGGTGCTGAGCGGTTGCATCAACGAAACCGGCGTGCTTCGCATCCGCACCGAAAAAAGCTACCGAGAGTCCACTGTGGCGGGGATTTTGGAGCTGGTGGAAAACGCTGCCTCCAGAAAAGCTCGCGCCGAACGGTTGATCGGGCGGTTCGCGAGAGTCTACACCCCCACCGTGTGCTTGCTGGCGCTCCTGCTGGCGGTTCTGCCTCCGCTTCTGCTGTCAGCGTTCGGTCACCCTGCCGATTGGCTCCCGTGGATCTACCGCGCGCTCACCTTTTTGGTGATCAGCTGTCCATGCGCTCTGGTGATCAGCATTCCCCTTACCTTTTTCGCGGGGATCGGCGCGGCAGGACGCCACGGCATCCTCGTGAAGGGCTCCAACTATCTGGAGGCGCTGGCAAACGTATCCGAGGTCGCGTTCGACAAAACGGGAACGCTGACCCAAGGAAGCCTCTCGGTGAGCGGCATGTCTCACTGTACGCTCCCCAAGGATACGCTTTTGCAATACGCCGCGTTGGCGGAGTACGCTTCCTCTCACCCCATTGCCAAGAGTATCCGCGAGGCATGCCCCGTAACGTTTTCTCACCACACGGTGCAAAACGTGGAGGAGCGCGGAGGCTGCGGTGTGACGGCAAGCGTGGACGGCCGCGCGGTAGCCGTTGGCAATCAAAGGCTGATGAAGGCGCTTGGAATTGAAGTCCCCGCCGAGGAAGCAACGGCAACGCAGGTGTTCGTGGCGCTGGACGGCGCCCTTGCGGGGATCCTCCTGCTTACCGACGCGCCCAAGCCAACCGCTAAGGATTCCGTTCAAGAGCTGAAACGTATGGGAATCCTGACCGCAATGCTCACGGGCGATCATCGAAACGCCGCGCGGGAGGTTGCCGACGAGCTTGGCTTGGATGCGGTTTACTGGGAATTGCTCCCTTCGGACAAGGTGAAACGGCTGGAGCATCTACTGGGCGAAAAACGCAAGGGATCGTCGCTGGCGTACGTTGGCGACGGCATCAACGACGCCCCCGTGCTTGCCCGCGCCGACGTTGGCATTGCCATGGGGGCCTTGGGCTCCGACGCCGCCATTGAAGCGGCAGACGTTGTGCTGATGGATGACGATCCCACGCGGATCGCAAGGGCAATTCGC
>SVSC01000073.1 GCA_015064525.1 Oscillospiraceae bacterium | reverse complement strand
ATCCATTCCTTGTTGTCCATGTCGATATCTACGGTCAGCTTAAAGTACTTACCGCCATAGGTGGTTTCCTTGTCGTTGAGACGTGCATTTGCGGCAAGAATAGCCAACTCAGCAGCGCTCTTAATGAGCCAAGGCTTTTCTTCGGTGCCTTCGCCCTCGAAGGCATAATCCTTGTTTGCCTCGGGAATAACGCCATCCCACTTGGAAACGGTGGGCTCCTCTGCTGCGCTCACCATCATTGCGAAGGTGGAGAGAAGCAGAGTCAGAATGCAGAACAGACTAACGAGCTTTTTCATGATTTTTCTCCTTTTTTGTTTGTTGATATTTCTGTTAACGCTTTTCTTGCGTTGACATTCAGTTTTGGGATCCGAATTCCTGCTCGGGGATCATTCCATCCCACTCACCAACAGACATGGTAAGAATATCGGAAATTTCCACAGAGGAAATCATCAGAACGGGAGTTTCATAGCACTTCATCATCAATTCCTCCTTGGATTAGTTTGCGGCGGATGCCACGTTGCGAGTGAACGTATCGGTATCCACCAGAGTTTTCACGTCACCGTTGTACACGTAGGACTTCACCTCAAAGGTGATCTCGGTGTCGGCGGGAACGCCCTTCACCACCAGAGCGGACATATAGTTATGACCGTTGGAAATGGAGGTTACGCTTGCACCCTCGGCAAGAATGTCTCTCCAAGCGGTGGTGAGCTTCACAAAGCCGTTCTTTGCGGTTACGGTTTGACCGTCCTTCTGATAGGTTGCGGTGATCTCGAACTCAACGCCATCATAGTTGAGAGAATCCAGACCCATCAGGAAGCGGATGTTGTACTTGCCGTCAACCACAGCGGTCTCCTGGGTTCCGATGAACGCGGGAGCGGTTGCGAGAGCCGCGTTGCCGCTTGCCTTCAGGAAGCCGTTGTTCTCAGCGGGGAGAATGTCGGCAAGGGTCTTTGCTTCTGCAACGGGAACGTTGGTGAGGAAATTGTTTGCGGCAACACCTGCGCTGTTACCAACACCCCACACTTTCGGAACACCGTCAGCAGAACCAAAATTGGTATTCTCGGTGAAGGTGTAGCCGGAGTTTACGTAACGCTGTGCATCCATGGTGCTACCAATAGCACCAACAAAAGCACCAACGTGCCATGCGCGAATCGTTCCGGTATCAAAATTCAAGCTGGAAATATCACCGTTGGTGTAGCAATTGGTGAAGAAGGGACCGTCCATAATGGCTCCGCCCAGCACACCTGCAGCAGCCTGGTTGGCACTGGCAGTTTTGTTATGCGTTACGGTAACATTGGCAAAGGAATAGCAGTTGGTAAAATAAGAGGTTTTGCCCGCAATGGAACCGCCAAAACCGCCAACGCGGAAGTTCTGCGTGCAGTTGGTAACGGTAACGCTACCGGTGGTGTAGCAATTCACAAAATACTTATCGCCCGCATCGGTGGTAGCGCCGATGATTCCGCCGTACTGAGCGGCAGTAACGGGAGCATCAAAGGAAAGGGATGCCTTGTTATAGCAGTTTTCCACTCTGAAGTTGAAACGACCGCCGCCGATCAGGCAACCGATGCGTCCCTTGGTGAGGTTGGAGGAACCGCTCTCGATACCGAGGTTCTTAATGCAGGTGATTGCATTTGTATCCGCACCCGTGGGGCTGGGAGCAACCATGCCGAACAATCCGTTCACGTGCTCATCGGCAAGGGTGAGATTATAAATCTTGTGGTTATCGCCATCAAAGCAACCTGCAAAATAGCACCAGTAGCGAGGATCCTCGGGGCTGGTGGTGGGAGCGGCACCTGCTTGTGAAAAGCATCCGCCGATGCCATACCAAGGCTTGCTGTTCAGGTCGATGTCCACAATCAGGCGGAAATACTTGCCTGCATAGGTGGTGGACTCATCATTGTAGCGAACGTTTGCCGCCAGCTGAGCCAGCTCGGCAGCGCTTTGGATGAGGTAGGGGTTTGCCTCGGTTCCCTCACCCGCAAAGTGGTAGTTGAGGTCTGCCTCGGGAACAACGCCATCCCAAACAGAGATCTCCGCGTTGGCATCGGCACCAACAGAGATCATGCCGAAAGAGGACAGGAGCATTGCGAGAACACAGACCAAGCTAAGAGCCTTTTTCATGGTTGTCTTTCTCCTTATTATTTTTTTGCGTCAAGAGGCTGAACGCGCAGCCCCTTGACATTTTTTAGTTCGAAAATCAGTTTCCGCCTGCAGCAGCGTACTTTTCAAGAGTATCCTTCAAATTTTGCTCAAAAGTATCGCCATTGGTTCTCCACCAAGAAGAAAAACGAGTGGAACCATTGCTGATCTGGTTCGCCACGGCATCTCTCATGGGGATCTCATGGTTGAAGAAGGTTACGAAATCGTACCACAGGGCATCACGAACAATGTACATCATTTCGGAGTCCTGATCGGTATCTGCCGCACGGAGGGTGAGTGCCTCATCCCAGTATGCGGGGATCACGTACTTCTCGGTGGTGTAGTTGAGGTACTCCAGAATGATCGCGGAGCGCTCAAAATCCGCGTTGGTGGGAATGTAGAACAGCTCCCAACGCATGGTGTAGGTGTAGTACTCCTCCTGATCGGTGTCCAGCATAGGCATGGGAAGCACACCGAAGTGGAGCTCGGAGTTCTTCAAATCGGCGCAATCGTGCAGGGCGCCCAGCTGTGCACAAGCAAAGATGGTTCTGCCTCTGCCCAGCAATTCTGCGGGACCGTAGTCAGTGCCTGCCTTGTAGGTTCCGCGAGAGTCATTATAGAAAAGGCTGTATTTCTCAAACACGTCAACCAAGTGGTCGTTATAGTAATTTTTAACAGTCAACTTACCTTCGTCATCGAGGCTGGTAATAGGGGTTTCGGAAGCAGCCACCGAAGCTGCAATTCCATGACCGTTGTAAACGTAACCGAAATCATCATTATCGTCTCTTCTATAATTGGGGTTCGTATCGTTGTAGACATCAGCGGTGTACTCGTAGAGCTTCTCATAGGTCCACTCGCCCTCTCTCACCATTTCGTAGAGATCGGTATCGGGATAACGAGCCTCAAACAGCTCCTTGCAATAGAAGGTTGCCATAGCATAGGAGATCTGAGACATGATGTAGGAGCCGCTTCCGCCGAAGATCTTGCCGTGGATGGCGGCGTTGTCGTTGATCTTGCTGGAATACCACTTCTCATCCCAATGGAGGAAGGGGCTGGAGGCAAGATCGTAGAGGTTGCCCTCGGCTGCAACGGGCAGGCAGTAGTAGTTCTGGCCAACCACCAGGTCGAAGCCGTCGCTACCCATGGTAACGGAATTCTTCAGGGTGGTGAGGAACTCATCTTGACCGTCTCTGTTACCGTTGAGGTCGGTGTACTTGAACACGATGTTATAGCGCTCCTCAACCGCCATGTCGCGGTTATATACCGAAACGGATACGGGGTCCTTATCCGCCTCGGTAACGCTATAGAAGTTTTTGGTTTGGCTGGTGCAAAGCACGTGGAACTCCTCCAGATCGTAGTCACGAACGGGAAGCTGATCCAGGTACGAGGGTTCATCGGTGGGATTACCGCCGGAGGATCCGTTGCCGCCCGTGGTGACAGCAGGGGTATTACCGTCGTTGCCGCAAGCCGCCAAAGGAAGCATCATGCAAAGCACCAAAAGCAGGGTCAGAATTTTCTTCATTTGATTTCTCCTTTCAGAAAAAATATTTTCCCTTTTTTTCTCAAGGGCAAGCCACCGAAACATCGGGACTATATGCTCATTATACAATACTTTTTCAAAAAAGTCAATAGAGTAAAACGGACTTTTCTTCGTAGAAAATGGAATTTTTTCGTATTTTCATATACAAAATCACCAAATTTTAAGTCGTTTTTTTGTCTCCTATCAAAACAATCCATATAAATGTCTCCGAAAGCGCGAAAAAAGCCATCCGAGATTTTACCTCGAACGGCTCTTTTCAATAAACAATTTCCTTACTGCGGCTTGGGCAAGCCCTCGCCCGCAGTTGACTTTGTTGGAAGCTCTCCCTCTCGGTAGCGGTGAGGGGTGACCCCAAAATGCACCTTAAAGGCGGAATAGAAGCTGTTGATGGAATGATACCCCACCTTTTCGGAAATTTCCTCAATGGGCAGGGGGCTCTCCCGCAGCAGCTTCATGGCGTAATTCATGCGAAGCTGGGTTTTGCGCTGGAGAAAGGTTTTTCCATACTGATTAAATATGTAGCGATTGATCTGCTTCGTGCTGATGTAGTAGGTGCGGGAAATATCCTCGGGGGTAACGTCGGTCATAAAGGACTCCGACAGCAGATTGTTGATCATGCTTGCAATATCGCTTGGGATGCGGGTGCTGTGTCCCCCCTCCTTTGCTTGCCCCTCTCCCTTGCGAACGAAAACGAACGACCCTGCCCCGTTGCTTCCTTGCAGCTGCTCAACGATATGGAACAGCACCAGAAGAAAGGAGGCCACCATACATCCCTCTCCCAAAGCGTCGGATGCCGAGGCGTACTGTTTGAGGCGGAGACAATGGCTCTCCAGCGCGCCATCGCCATGACCGATGATGCAATCGTTGGAGGAAAAGGCATCCCGCAGGAGCGCGTGGATATCCTGCCGCAGCTTTTCCTTTTGGCTGTTGGGCTTGAAGAAAAAGCCGAAGCTGAACAGCTTTTCCCGATCTCGGATAATCGTTCGGTGAGGATAGTAGGGCGAGGTGATCACAAAGTCGTTCCGAAACAGCGTAACCTTGCGGTTTTCGTAGTAAAATTCCGCGCTGTGATCCGCCATGGAAAACAGCAATTCATAGTAGACGTGAGAATGAAACGGCTTTTCGTAGTCCTCATTCCAGCGTTGGAGAAAGCTCTCGGAATGAGCGAGAAAATTCATTTTCACATTTTCCATCGTCCAATTGTAGGACTCAAATTCAAACTCATAGAGCATGGGCGTTCTCCCTTCCTTTGTTTATTTTTGCACCCGCATGGCAGCAATTCTTTGGGCGTTTGGTGTGACGATACAGGACCAGTTGGTGTGGTAGATCACCAAGCCGGGCTTACCGCCCGCAGGTTTTTTCACATGGCGCACCAGGGTGTAGTCCACCTCCACGTTCTGCCCATCCGCTCCCTTGGAGAAGCAGGCGGCAATCTCCGCCGCCTCGGTGAAATCCCGCTCGGAGGGCTCCTCGCCGTTCGTGATCAGAACCGTGTGAGAGCCGGGGAGATTTTTAACGTGGAACCAGTAGTCATTCTTATCTGCCAGCTTATGGGTGATATACTCGTTTTGCAGATTGTTCTTGCCGCACAGCACCCGATATCCGCCCGATGTGCGGAATTCCGCCACAACGGGCGCCGATGATTTTTTGGAGGCGGCGTAGTTTTTCATACGGGAGGCATAGCCCGACCGATACAACTCATCTCGGATCTCGGCAAGATCGGCGGCGGTTTCGGCGTGGGTGAGGGCGTCGAACACCGAGTCAATATACTTCAGCTCAGCCTCTCCCAGCTCGATCTGACGGGTTAATTCCACCCGCGCGGTCTTGGATTTCGCATACCGCTTGTAAAATCTCTGTGCATTGGCAGCGGGAGAAAGACGGGTGTCCAATTCGATCACACAGGTTCCGAAGGTACCGTCCTCACGGTAGTCCTCGTAGTCGGTCAGCTCCACGCGGCGCATTCCTCTTTGCAGGAGATGAAGATTTCCCGTGATGAGATCCGCCATTTTTTTGTACTCGATCCCCTTTTCGCAGTCGGCAAGCTCGCCCCGTTGCAGCTCCAGCTTGCGACGGATACGGGTGTCGGCGGCGGTGAGGATCCGAAGCACGTCGGCGGCGCGCTGGCGGATATGCTGCTCGCGGTCACGTCCGCCGAAAAATGCATCCAGCAGGGCGCCCGCGCTTTCAAAGGGCTTTACGGTCATGTTGTTGCCATAATGCGTTAATTGACAAAAGGCATACTCCACGGGGCGATCTCCCTCCAGTACCATACAGGGGGCGAACCGCTCCTCACGAATGGCGTCCACGATCTCAAAAAAAGCATCGGCAAGCGCCGTGGGATCGGTGGCTCCCAGGGTGCGGTCGCTTTCGCGGTTGGCGCGGTAGGCGATCTCGCGGGAAACGGTTGCCGAGATTCCCAGATAAGCGGAGGAAGCGTAGCGGTCGCAGGAGCTTTCCGGATTGGCGCTCGCCAGCCTTGCCAAAAAGCCCTCGCGCGTTTCCGAAAGCGGATTCTCCTTCTCCTGCTTGGGCGGAAGCTCGTAGCGCATTCCCGGCAGAACCTGCCGCAGCCCCGACGTGGTGAAATCCACAGGGTGCAGAACCGATAGGATTTTATCGTCGCCGTCGGTGAACATCAGGTTGCTGTATTTTCCCATCACCTCGGCAATCAGGTGTCGCTTGCAGGCAAAGCCCATTTCGTCTCTGGTTTCAAAGGTTATGCGAACCACCCGCTCAAAGCCCTCCTGAGCGATCTCCGAGAGCTTGGCTCCCTGCAGGTGCTTTCGGAGCAGCATACAGAGCATGGGAGGTGTCATGGGGTTTTCCTTTTGTGTGTCGGTGAAACCGATTCGGGGGGAGGCTGAGCCCGCGTTGATCAAAAGACGTCTGCCCCCCTCAAAGCTGCGCATTTGCAGCACGATCTCATCCCGCTCGGGTTGAAACACCCTTTCAATTCTCGCCCCCCTCGCGATTCTTCGGATCTCCGAAATCACGCAGGCAAGCATACCCGCATCAAACGCCATTTTCCAAACCAAACCTTTCCGAAAAGTAAAAAAATAAAAATTCTCAAAAATATTATACCACACAGTTGCAATTTTGGCAAGAGAATGTTATAATAAAGCAAATAAGTTTTTTACAGAGGACTTCTCGGAAAGAGGATTGCTATGAATCGAACGGTTATCGGCATTGACGTTGGCGGAACCACCACCAAAATCGTTGGCTTTCGCAAAAAGAAGAACGGCTCCAAGGAGCTGATCGCTCCCCAGTTCGTTCGCGCCACCGACCCCATGACCTCCATTTACGGCGCGTTCGGTAAGTTCACCGCAGAAAACGGCTTGGGGCTCACCGACATCGACCGCATTATGATGACGGGCGCGGGCTCCTCCAATATCCGCAACGGCATCTACACCCTCTCCTGCACCCCCGTTCCCGAATTTACCAGCAGCGGAATCGGCGGGCTCTACCTTTCGGGCTTGCAGGAGGCGATCGTTGTGAGCATGGGAACCGGTACCGCCATTATCCACGCCAAGGCGCAAGAGGACGGCAGCCATGAAATTGAATATCTGGGCGGCACGGGCGTTGGCGGCGGCACCCTTGTGGGGCTCTCCCGCAAGCTCATCGGCGTGGACACCGTGGAGCATATTGAAAAGCTCTGCGAGGAGGGTGATCTGAACAACATCGACCTCCGCATCAAGGACATTTCCCGCAATCACACCTACCACGGTATCAACGAAAATCTCACCGCCGCCAATTTCGGAAAGGTTTCCGACATGGCAACCCACTCGGATCTGGCGCTGGGGGTTGCCAATCTGGTGGCAGAAACCGTTGCCATGATGGCGATCTTCGCCGCCAGAAACTACCGATTGAAGGATATCGTCCTCATCGGCAACCTTACCACCATCGCGCCCATCCGCCAAGTGTTTGAAGGACTTTCCGACAGCTTTCACGTTCGCTTCCTGATCCCCGAAAACGCTCAGTTCGGAACCGTAATCGGCGCGGCGCTCTGCGAGGAATAACGCGATGGATGAACGAAAAAAAGAGTTGACTGAGCTTTTGGAGAATGCCTTGAGCGACGCAGCTTCGGAAATTGCCAACGAGATTATCGACAGTGTTTCCAACGACCTGGTAGACGCGGTATCCAACGCCGTGGCGGACTGCCTTACGGGAATGGAATACCATCTGAAGGACGGCACCGTGGTGATTCCCCGCCCCCGCATGAAGCTGATGAATCCCGACAAAACCAAGCTGATCCTTTGCTACGGCGGCTTGCGGATCGGGAAAGGACGGCTGAACGGCGGCGAGGCATGGAACCTGTGGGTACAAACGGCTGTCAGCTCCTGGGATGCCATCGCATCCTACCCCGATCGGGAAAGCGCCGCCAAGGCTATGCGAGCGGTTACAGAAGCAATGGAACAAAAAATCAGCCTGTTTGAGCTGTAAAACGCAAAAAATTCCGCCGTTCCGATTGACAGAACCGATTTTTTGTGATATACTAACGAGAGTTATTTAATTTGTAATGAAACGCAAACCGAAAGGATCATGCTTGCTATGAAATGGACATCTCTCAACGAGCTGCGCGAGAAATATCTCGCCTTCTTTGAATCCAAGGGGCATCTTCGCCTCCCCTCTTATCCGTTGGTTCCCATCAACGATAAGTCTCTGCTGCTCATCAACTCGGGCATGGCGCCCATGAAGAAGTTCTTCACGGGGGAGGAGCAGCCCCCCCGCAACCGTGTGACCACCTGCCAGAAGTGCATCCGCACTCCCGATCTGGAGCGCGTGGGTCACACCGCCCGCCACGGCACCTTCTTTGAAATGCTTGGCAACTTCTCCTTCGGCGATTACTTTAAGGAGGAGGCAATCGCTTGGTCTTGGGAATTCCTCACCAAAACTCTGGAGATCCCCGCCGAGTTGCTTTGGCCCTCTGTTTACGAAAAGGACGACGAATCCTACGATATCTGGGTCAATAAGATCGGCGTAAACCCTGCCCACGTGGTTCGCATGGGCAAGGCGGACAACTTCTGGGAGCATGGCACAGGCCCCTGCGGTCCCTGCTCCGAAATCTACTTCGACCGCGGCGAAAAATACGGCTGCGGCGCTCCCGACTGTAAGCCAGGCTGTGAGTGCGACCGCTATATGGAAATCTGGAACAACGTGTTCTCCCAGTTCAACAATATGGGCGACGGCACCTACGAGGAGCTGGCGCAAAAAAATATCGACACGGGTATGGGTTTGGAGCGTCTCGCCTGCGTGATGCAGGGTGTGGACAATATGTTCGAGGTAGACTCCATCCGCAAGGTGCTGGATTCGGTCTGCGCCATCGCGGGTAAAACCTACGGCAAGGAAACCAACACCGATATTTCCATCCGCGTGATCACCGACCACATCCGCTCCGCAACCTTTATGATTTCGGACGGCGTGATCCCCTCCAACGAGGGAAGAGGCTACGTGCTTCGTCGAATCCTGCGCCGCGCCTGCCGCCACGGCAAGCTCCTTGGCATCAACCGCTCCTTCCTTCCCGAGCTCTGCGAGATCGCCATCGGTGAATCCGAGGGCGCTTACCCCGAGCTGGCGGAAAAGAGAGACTATATCCTCAAGGTGATTTCCATGGAGGAGGAGCGCTTCGATGCCACCATCGACGCGGGTCTTTCCATCCTCTCCAATCTGGTGCGCCGCGCCCTGCAGGAGGGTATTCAGACCATCTCGGGCGAGGAGGTTTTCAAGCTTTACGATACCTTCGGCTTCCCCATCGACCTCACCCGTGAGATTCTGGAGGAAAAGCAGCTCTCCATCGACGAGGAAGCATTCAATCAGCTGATGAAGCAGCAAAAGGAACGCGCGAGAAACGCCCGCGCCAATATTTCAGGCTGGAGTGAAAGCTCCAAAACCCTGCTCTCCGCGCTTCCCAAAACCACGTTCACGGGCTACGGTGAAACCACCACCGAGGGTGCCCGCGTGGTTGCCATTCTGGTGGACGAGGAATCTGTGGATCGGGTGAATGAGGGCTCCTGCACCATCGTTCTGGACAAAACTCCCTTCTACGGTGAGGGAGGCGGTCAGGTTGGTGACACCGGCACCATCTACGATGCCGATTCCGTCATTTCCGTAACCGACACCAAGAAGACCGACGGCGTGTATCTCCACATCTGCACCGTGGTGAACGGTGAGGTGAAGGTTGGTGACACAGTTCGCGCCGAGGTTGACCAAATGAGACGCGCCGCCATTATGAGAAACCACTCCGCGGCACACCTGCTCCAGGCGGCTCTCCGTCAGGTGCTGGGCTCTCACGTGGAGCAGGCAGGCTCCTTTGTGGACGAGCAGCGCGTGCGCTTCGACTTTTCCCACTATGCCGCGCTCACCGAGGAGGAGCTCTCCAAGGTGGAGGGTCTGGTGAACGCCCACATCCTGCTGGGCGAGGAGATCGTAACCCGCGAGACCGACATTGAAACCGCCAAGCATGAGGGCGCCATGGCGCTCTTTGGAGAGAAGTACGGCAACGTGGTTCGCATGGTGAAGATGGGTGTCTTCTCCACCGAGCTTTGCGGCGGTACCCACATGGACAACACCGCAAAGGTGGGTCTGTTCAAGATCCTTTCCGAGTCCTCCGTGTCCGCAGGCGTTCGCCGTATCGAGGGCATTACGGGACTGGGCATCATGAAGCACATTCAGCAGAATGAGGCGCTGATCGCCGACACCGCCAAGGCAATGAAGGCGCAGAAGGCAAGCGACCTGATCCTGAAGGCAAACCAAATGAATGCTGAGATCTCCGCCCTCAAAAAAGAGGTGGAGGCACTGAACGCAAAGATGGCGGCTTCCAAGCTGGACGACATTCTGGCAGGCGCCAAGACCGTGAAGACCGTTCGTCTCGTGACGGTTGATCTGGGTGAGATGGCGGCAGACGCCGCGAGAAGCCTCGCCGACGAGCTGAAGGCACGCTGCGACGATATCGTTGCGGTTCTCGCCGTGAAGCGGGAGGGCGCGCTCCAGTTCCTCACCGTTGCGGGCAAGGCGGCGGTTGCCGCAGGCGCCCACGCGGGCAAGCTGGTTGGCGCGGTTGCCGCCGTTGCGGGCGGCAAGGGTGGCGGACGCCCCGACAACGCCATGGCAGGCGGCAAGGACGTCTCCAAGCTGGCAGAGGCGCTGGCTGCTGCCGAGGCAACCCTTGAGGGTCAGTTGAAATAATCGAATCAAAAAAACGACCTCAAATGCTCATCATCGGGCATTTGAGGTCGTTTTGGGTAATCAAATCCATCTTTTCTTTTCGGCAAGGATCTCATCGTCGAACAGAATATAGCTGTTGGAGTCAGCGGTCAGCCCCGCCTCGATCTCATGGCCGTCCACAATGGCGCAGAGAGCGTGTTCAAACTCCACCAACGCTTTGTACTCGTCGTAAACCCTTCCGTTTACGATCAGCTCGTTTACCTTTCCCACCCGACGGTAGCAGATACGATATACGCCGTGATCTGCCGACAGAAGGATCTTTTGCTTTTCCGCAGGCGCTGCCGATCGGAGCGGCACCGTGTCGCCGCTGTCATAAACTCTTGCCGCGCTCCGCTCCCGACGGTCAAGCTCGGTCTTTTTCTTTTTTTGCTCCACAACCGTGTAGCACACCCAAAACACAGCGGCCACGCACACAAAAATCCCGATCCCAACGTAGCCGTAGCCATAGGTGTAAACCTCCTCCTGCGAGGAAGCAAACTCCAAAAGAACCTCTCCGTTGGCGCGGATCTCCGCCAGACAGTTGGTGTTGGGATTCACCCAAAGCTCCAAGGGCGTTCCCGCCTCCATTGCCTCCAAGCGCTCCCGCAATTCCTCGGGCTCGGTGTGAGGATAGATCTCATAAGAGGTTCCATCCTCCAGATAAATCATGCTGTAATTCCTTCCCGTCTCATACTTTGCAAAGGCTCCGCTGTAATAAAGCGAGTTCTCCCGCTCCACGGGAAGGTTCCCCAAGGGCTCCAAAATAAAGAAAAACACGCCGATCAAGGCGGCAACGATCGCCAACACCGTCACGTGGATGGGAGAATGCCCGAGGCTCCCCTTTGTATCAACGGTCTCCTTCGTTTTCATCCGCTCAACCTCCGAATTGTCAATTGCTGTCGGTGTCATTATAACATACCCCAACCGTGCTTGTCAAGTTTTTTCAAAGCACCCCGACGTTTTTTGTGAAAAACGGGAAAAATTTCATTTTCCTATTGCAATTGACGCCGATTTGCGATATAATATAGGAGTATATGCTTGTCCGCCCATTGAGACGGTGCATCAATCATTTCGTTCCATCGGAACAATTTTACGGAGGATTTATCGCATGAAAATTCTTGTTATCAACGCAGGAAGCTCCTCGATCAAGTATCAGCTGATCGACATGGAAAACGAATCCCTTCTCGCAAAGGGTATGGC
Source organism: Oscillospiraceae bacterium (assembly GCA_015064525.1). GTDB lineage: Bacteria > Bacillota > Clostridia > Oscillospirales > CAG-272 > UMGS1865. The sequence goes on along the minus strand of SVSC01000073.1, from coordinate 280 downwards.
AGACCGTATCGGTATCGAAGGTGGAAACTTCAAGCAGAAGGTAGAGGGTCGCGAAGACTACAAGCTGGAGATCCACATGAACAACCACGCCGAGGCGATCAAGATCGTGCTCGACACCCTCACCTCTAAGGAAAACGGCGTGATCGCTTCCCTTTCCGAGATTTCCGCCGTGGGTCACCGCGTGCTCCACGGCGGCGAGAAGTTCTCGGGCTCCGTGATCATCGACGAAAAGGTAATTACGGCAATCGAAGAGTGCTGCGAGCTTGGCCCTCTCCACAAC
>SVSC01000072.1 GCA_015064525.1 Oscillospiraceae bacterium | reverse complement strand
CTCCGCATCGCCCTACGGGTTCGACTGCGGCTGAGACTCGCTTCGCTCCTCACCGCCTCCGCTCAGGATGACACAACCATAAGCTCCCCTCTCCTAAATAAACTAAAATCGTGGAGCGTTTTGGGTGACGGGCGGGCAAGCCCGCTTTCAAGGATCGACGTTCGTTCAGTTAAAATTTGATTATTCCGTCCCCGAGAATGAGATACCATCTATTTCCAAAACAGTTCAAATTCACTAACATTGTGGAGCGGGCAGGGTGGTGGTACCTGACCGCTTGCGGCAGCTAATGCTCGGTGAGCGTACCGCAGATAGGCGGCATAAAACTATAGACCGAGCCGCCATGTATCACAAACTCCAAAACAACGCCTACGAGAAAGTTCTTGGAGGTGTGGAACCTTCTTTCAAGAAGGTTCCACAAGCCACCCTTCCCTTCCAAAACTAACATCATGGAGCGGATGGGGTGGCGGGACCCAGCCGCTTGCGGCAGCTATTGCTCGGTGAGCGTACCGCAGATGAGCGACATAAAACGAAAGGGAGTGCCGCTATCTGTCGCGACACTCCCCAAAATCATTACGGGAAGTTCTTGGAGGCTTGGAACCTTCTTTCAAGAAGGTTCCAAAAACCACCCTCTCCTTCCGAAACTAACTTCCCTCAAAAAATCTCCTCAGCCAACCGACGGAATGCGGGAAGAGCCCGTTCCACACGGGCGCGATCCACGCAGTAGGCAATGCGAACGTAACCCGTAACACCGAAATCGTCGCAGGGGACCACAAGGATTTCATGATTCTTCGCCGCCTCGTAGAGGGCGTAGGCATCGCCGCCGGGAGCCTTCACGAAAAGATAGAAGGCGCCGTCGGGCTTGACACAGCGGAAGCCGCAGGCGGTGAGACCGTTGTAGAGCAGATCGCGGTTTACGCGATAGGCATCCAAATTCACCTTCACGTCCAAACACGCGGCAATCACCTGCTGGAACAGGCTGGGCGCGCAAACGTAGCCCAGCGCTCTTCCCGCGCCGCAAACGGCGAGATATACGTTGCTGCCGTCCTCCATATCGGGATTCACGGCAATGTAACCGATCCGTTCCCCGGGAAGCGACAGGGACTTTGAGAAAGAATAGCAAACCAGCGTGTTGCTGTAGTGCTTCATCAAGTAGGGAACCTCCACCTCGCTGTAAACCAGCTCACGGTAGGGCTCATCGGCAATGAGGTAGATTTCATGACCGTACTCAGCCTGCTTCTCCTCCAGAATTTTGCAGAGCGCCGTGACCGTCTCCTTGGAGTAAACCACACCGCTGGGATTATTGGGGGAGTTCACGATTACCGCCTTGGTGTTGGGGGTCAGCTTGGCGGCAAAATCGGCAAGGTCGATCTGAAAGGTATCCTCCTCGGGAGCGCACTGCACCAGCACGCCGCCCGCGTTCTCCACAAACACGCGGTACTCGGTGAAGAAGGGGGCAAACACCACAACCTCCTCCCCTGCCTCGGAGATCAATGCCCGCAGGCAGATGGAAAGCGACGCGGCAGCGCCGCAGGTCATATAAACGTGCTGGGGCGTGAGGGCAAGATCAAACCGACGGTTGATCGAATCCGCCACCGCTTGCCGCACCCTCAGGTCTCCCTGCGCCGAGGTGTAGCCGTGAAGCAGCACCGAATCCTCGGTGTCCAGCAGACGGCGCACCGTTTCGTTCACCTCCGCAGGCGCGGGAACGCTGGGGTTTCCAAGGCTGAAATCGAACACATTGTCTGCCCCGATCTCCGAGGCGCGAAGCTTGCTGTATTCAAAAATTTCGCGAATGATCGAGCGCTTGCTGCCCAATCCGTACATTTTGCTGTTGTAGCTCATAATCAAATCTCCATGCCGAGAAGCGCCTCGGCGTTTCGGTAAAATATTTTTTCTTCTTCCTCACGGGATAGCCCGAAGGATCGGATGATCTCCGCCTCTTCCGCGATTTCCCGCCAGGGACAATCGGAGGCAAACAGCACCCGATCGGCACCGTGCTTTCGGAGAATGGCGCGAAACAGATCGGGATCCATGCCGTGAACGCTGTAGGAGGTGTCGAAATACACGTCCTCCCCCGCCAGCTGTTCCATCACCTCCAACGCTTGCCGGTTGCCGCCGTAATGCGCCACCACCAGCTTGGAATGGGGTGCCAGGGCGATCAGCCGCCTCAGCCGTTCGGGCGTACACCGCACGGGCTGATCGGGAAAGCCGTCGTCCACGCCGCCGTGGGTGACCACAATCATGTCCAGCTCACGGGCAGCGGTGAGAATCTCAACGTAGCCGTCGCAATCCACGTAAGCCCCCTGATAGTCGGGGTGGATTTTCACCCCAAGGAAGCCCATGTCCTTCAGCTGCTCCATCTTATTTGTAAGCTCCTCACACGCGGGATGAATGCCACCAAAGGAGAGAATGCTCGGAGTCCCCTCCGCAAGCCGTTGATTCAGATCCGCCGCAAATCGATTAACCCCCTCAAATTGAGAGGGCTTGGTAAGGACGGGCAGAGCCACCGCAAGGGTGGCGTCTGCCCGTTTCATCGCCTCCAAAAGCCCCTCCGCCGTGCCGTTGGTGTAGGGAATCGCCCCCGATCGCTCGCTCAGCATGGCAATCGTCCGCTCGGCGATCTTCTCCGAAAAGACGTGGGTGTGGAAATCGATCAGCTTCATATTCACATAGCCGACAGCGCGTCGTTGGAAACGGTTTGAATGCCGCAAGCCGCCGCGGCAGCCTCTGCCTTGGCAAGATCCGACGGCTTCAGCACCACGTATGCCTTTTCTCCCGCAATGGAAAGACCGTACATATACTCCACGTTCACGTTGGCGCCCTCAATCTCCTTCAGAAGCCCCTGCAGGCTGCCTGCCGTGTGCGGAATTTCAATTACCAGCACCTCGGAGAGCAGAGAGGAAAAGCCCTCTGCCGCCAGACACTCCTTGCCCTTTGCGGGATCATCCACAATGAGACGGAGCAACCCGTACTCGGTGGTGTCTGCCAAGGAAAGGGAGAGAATATTCACCTCGTTCTTTTTGAGAACGTTCAGCACCTCACCGAGACGCCCCTGTCTGTTTTCAATAAATACGGATAGCTGCTTTGCAAACATATTGTTATCCTCCTTTGAATATATCAATCGAGTCGGCGCTTGTCCACCACGTGAACAGCCTTGCCCTCACTGCGGATCAGCGTTTGAGGCTCAACGATTCTCACCTTTACGCCAAGTCCGATTGCCTGTTGAATCACGTGCTCAATCTTCTTGGTGAGCGCCTCCAGCGCGCGGATTTCATCGGTATAGAATCTGCTGTCGATCTCCACCTGAATTTCCAGAACGTCCAGATTATTCACGCGGTCAACCACCATCATATAGTGCGGTGTAACCTCCCGAACCTCCACCAAAGCCGCCTCGATCTGACTTGGGAAGACGTTCACGCCCCGAATGATCAGCATATCGTCCACACGACCCTTGAAGCGGGAGATACGGGCGCTGGTTCTGCCGCAGGCACAGGGAGAACGGTCGATGGAGGTGAGATCCTTGGTACGGTAGCGGATCAGGGGAATCCCCTGCTTGGTGAGGGTGGTGAACGCCAATTCACCCGTCACGCCCTCGTCCACGGGCAGAAGCGTTTTGGTGTCCAGCACCTCGGGATAGAAGTGATCCTCGCAAACGTGCAAGCCCGCGTGATGCTCGCAATCGCAGGCAACGCCGGGGCCCATCACCTCGCTGAGGCCGTAGATATCGTGCGCCGTGATGTTCAGTCTCGTTTCGATCTCGTTCCGCATCTTCTCGGTCCAGGGCTCGGCTCCGCAAATCGCGGATCTCAGCTTGATCTGATCCAGAAGCCCTTCCTTTTCCAGCACCTCGGAAATATAGAGCAGATAAGAGGGTGTGCAGGCAATGGCGGTGGCGCCGAAATCCACCATCATGGTGGTGAGCTTTTTGGAGTTGCCCGTGCTCATGGGAACCACCGTGGCACCGATCTTTTCCGCACCCGCATGGGCGCCGAGACCACCCGTGAACAAGCCGTAGCCATACGCCACCTGAATAATATCGTTCTTGCTGACTCCCGCCATGGTGAGACAGCGCGCAACACACTCCGACCAAATTTCCAGATCGAAGCGGGTGTAGCCAACCACCGTTGCCTTGCCCGTGGTACCGCTGGAGGCGTGAATGCGAACGATTTCGGAGTTGGGAACCGCGAACAAGCCGAAGGGATAGGTGTCGCGGAGATCATCCTTGGTGGTAAAGGGCAGCTTGGTGATATCCTCCAGCCCCTTGATATCCCCGGGCATCAGATCCACCGCCTGCATCTTTTTGCGGTAGAACTCCACGTTGTGGTAAACGTAGTCTACCAGCTTGCAAAGACGTATGCTTTGCAAATGGGTCATTTCGTCGCGGGACATACACTCCTTTGTTTCATTCCAGATCATTTCGCTTCGCCTCCCTTGCGATAGCCCTCCAAGAAGGCCTTCTGATTCAATTCCACCGTTTTGGGTGGAACGGTTTCTGCCAATGTCTCCAGCCAAACCGTTTCGCTGAAGCCGATCTGCCGCGCCGCGTAGCCCAGCACCACCGAGTTCAGCACGCGGCTGTTGCCCAGCGCCTTGGCGATCTCCTGACCGTTGATCGCTTTCACGATGTGTGCCTTGCCCAAGTCCTCCAGAATTCCTTCGGGATAGGTCTTGGCGCCGATCACCACCGTCATGGGGTCGATCCTGCAATCGTTCACCACAAGAACGCCATCCTGCTTCAGATAGTGGGCATAGCGAAGCGCCTCCAAGCGCTCAAAGGAAATGATCACATCGGCATCTCCCTCCTCCACCACGGGCTCAAAGACCTTTTCTCCGAACCGCACAAAGGTGACCACGCTTCCGCCTCTTTGCGCCATGCCATGCACCTCGGAGATCTTCACGTCATATCCCATACGAAGCGCCGCTTTTCCAATAATTCGGCTGGTGAGCAGAGTTCCCTGCCCGCCAACACCAACAATCATAACGTTTTTTTCCATAATCATCTACCTACCAGACCGATGGCATCGAATTTGCAATAGCTCCGACACAAGCCGCAGCCGTTGCACATGGTTTCATCAATTTTCACGGTTCCGTCCTCTTTACGGGTGAGCGCGGGACAGCCGATCTTCAGGCACGCGCCGCATTTTTTGCATTTTTCCGCATCCGCCACACAAACGTTGGGGAATTTTTGTCCCTTGAGAAGGGCGCAGGGCGCCTTGGCAATGATCACCGTGAGAACGTTACCGTTCACACTCTCCTTGATCGCCGCCTCCAAATTTTTCACGTCGAAGGCATCAATCTCCAAAACCCGCGGAACGCCAACCGAACGGCAAAGATGAGCAAGATCAATGGCGTAGGTATCCTCGCCCTGCAGCGTCTTTCCGGTTGCGGCATGCTCCTGATGCCCCGTCATACCCGTGGTGCGGTTATCCAAAATCAGCACCGTGGCGGTGGATTGATTGTAGACCATATTGATCAGGGAGTTCACACCCGTGTGCAGGAAGGTAGAATCTCCGATAACCGCCACCCAATTTTTGATAAAGTCCTTGCCCCTTGCCTTCTCTATGCCATGCAACACCGAAAGACTCGCGCCCATGCAAACGGTGGTGTCGATCACCGACAGCGGCGCAACCGCTCCCAGCGTGTAGCAGCCAATGTCGCCCGCGGCGTGGAGCTTCAATTTGTTGAGGATCGAGAAGACGCTTCTATGGGGACAGCCCGGGCAAAGAATGGGAGGACGGGCAGGTGCTTCGGCTTTGGCGAAGATCTCGTGATCCTTGCCAAACAGCACGCGGCGCAAAAGGTTCGCGCTGTACTCCCCCTGCTTGGTGAACACTTCCTTTCCAACGCAGGCAATGCCCCAGCTCCGCACCTGCTCCTCGATCACGGGCTCCAGCTCCTCGAAGATGTAGAGGGTTTCCACCGACTTGGCAAAGTCCTCGATCAGCTTTTTGGGCAAGGGGTTCACCATGCCCAGCTTGAGAACGCTCGCGTTGGGGCAAACCTCCTTCACATACTGGTATGCCACGCCCGACGTGATAAATCCGATCTTGCCCTCCCCCTTCTCCACACGGTTGAGCGCCATGGATGAGGCATCCTCGGCAAGTCTTTTTTCCCGCTCCTCCACGTAAACGTGTCTGCCAATGGCGGAGGCGGGCATCATCACGTACTTTCCCACCTGACGGGTGTACTCCCGATCGGCGGGAACCGTTCTTTCCCCAAGGGTAACGGCGCTCTGCGAGTGCGCCAGCTTGGTGGTGGTGCGCAGAATCACGGGGGTGTCGTATGCCTCGCTGATCTCATAAGCCAGCTTCATAAATTCCTTTGCTTCCCCCGAATCCGAGGGCTCCAGCACGGGAACGTGGGAGGCGCGGGCGATCATGCGGGTGTCCTGCTCGTTTTGAGAGGAGGCAAGACCGGGATCGTCGGCAACCACGATCACAGAGCCGCCGCCAACACCCGTGTAGGCAAAGGTATAAAGGGGGTCGGATGCCACGTTCAAGCCCACGTGCTTCATGCAGGAAAGGCTTCTGCATCCGGAAATCGACGCGCCGATGGAAACCTCCAGCGCAACCTTTTCGTTGGGCGCCCACTCGGTGTAAACCTCGCCGTATTTCGCCAAATACTCACTGATCTCCGTGCTGGGGGTTCCCGGATAGGCAGAGGAAACCTTTACGCCTGCCTCATAGGCGCCTCTGGCAATTGCCTCGTTGCCCAGCATCATCACTTTCTGTTCCATTTCAGTTACTCCTTAAATCCTTCACGCGTTTTGCTTTCCCCTCAAATCGTTGCAGGGTGTTGGGCGACTCCAATTTGATCTTGGCATCCAGCCCCAGAATGGTTTTGATCTTATTCTTTACAGCGTTGGAGAGATTCTCCAGCTCGGTAAAGGAGTCGGTGGAATACGCCAGCTCTACCCGAACGGTCAGCTTGTCCAGATAACCGTCCCGCTCCACCACGATCTCATAGTGAGGCCCCAACTGTCCAAAGCTGAGGATCACCTCCTCGATCTGGCTGGGGAAGACGTTCACGCCGCGGATCTTCAACATATCGTCGCTTCGACCCGACAGATTTTCCATGCGGCAAAGGGTTCTGCCGCACTTGCATTTTTCATAATTCAGGCGGGTGATATCCTTGGTGCGATAGCGAATGAGAGGAAGCCCCTCTTTTTTGATGCAGGTGATCACCAGCTCTCCCTTTTCGCCCTCGGGCAACACCTCTCCCGTTTGGGGATCAATAATCTCGGGCAGGAAGAAATCCTCGTTGATGTGCATACCGTCCATGTACCGGCACTCGCCCGACACACCGGGCCCCATCAATTCACTCATGCCGTAGTTGGAGGTGATGAGCATATCGTCGCCCCAGTATTTGTGCATTTCCTCCCGCATGGCATCGGTGAGCAGCTCGCTCCCCACCAGACCGATCTTCACCTTCAGGTCGGTTTTGGGGTCGATGCCCATTTCCCTCGCCACCTCCGCGAGGCGCAACGCATAGGAGGGCGTTGCCACCAGCAGGCTGGTTTCAAAGTCCTGCATATACATGATCTGCTTCTGGGAGTTGCCCGTGGAGGATGGCACGATTGCCGCGCCGATCCTTTCCAGACCGTAGTGAAGCCCCAACGCGCCCGTGAACATTCCGTAGCCAAAGCAGATCTGCGCCACGTCCTTTTCGGTGGCTCCGCCCATGCAGGCGATACGGGAAACACACTCGGTCCAGATATTCAGATCCTCCTTCGTGTAGCCAACAACGGTGGGCTTTCCCGTGGTTCCGCTGGAGGCGTGGATCCGCACCAGCTCGTCCTTGGAAACGGCAAACAGCCCGAAGGGATAGTTATCCCTCATATCCTGCTTGGTGACGAAGGGCAAGCGGGAAAGATCCGCCAACGAGCGGATGTCCTCGGGACGTACCCCTGCCTCGTCCATTTTTTTCCGATAAGCGGGAACCTTTTCGTAAACGCGGTGAACGGTTTCCTGCAAACGCTCAAGCTGAATCGCTTCCAGCTCCTCTCGCGAGAGGGTTTCTTCTTTCGACCAGATCATAACATATCCTTTCCGTGTGCATAACAATGCCGATCGGTCCTCAGCGGATACGCAAGCGAGCCCTCTCGCGATCCCGATTTCCGAATCGACGGTAATTTATAATATAATAGTATATAAGATAATTCGCCTTTTGTCAAGTAATTTCATTTCATTTTCTGAGTTTTTTTCACGTTTCCATGAAAAAATATGCATTTATGATGAATAATATGCTTTTTGTTGACAAGGAAGGAATTTTATGCTATACTGTAGCCATCACATACGGAGGCAACAATCATGAAACACTCCTACCTAAAGCAACGGCTCCCTCTCCTTGCCCTTGGGCTGGGAATCCACCTGTTCTGGCTTTTTCTGCTGCTGATAGCCGCCGCCAACGAAATGATGATCCTTGGAATTCTTGCCATTTGCGGTTATCGCCTCACTCTGTGGGCATCCCCCTTTGTAACGCTTCTGATCCTGTGGTTCCCAACCCGCGCCAACCTTCCCGCGAAAAAGAAGCTGCTGATCACCCTGATCGCGCTTGCCGCCAACGCGCTTCTGTTTCCGCTCTGTCGCGTTCTGTTCGGGGCATGGTTTTAACGCAGCGTTGCGTCGCGTTTCTGATACCGTTTTACAAAAAGCGCACCGAACAATGCTTTCTCGGCATTGTTCGGTGCGTTTTTTTACGGTTTTCTGAAAGCAATACAGAATGTCACTCGCTTCTGCCCTTGCTCGCTCACGCCGTTTCCTCGGTTGCGGGCGCGCCCCTTCCAACCGCCAGCTTATTCACGATCAGGATGCCCGCGGTGACAAGGAGCAACGAGCAGATATTCTGCCACGTGAAAATATTTTCCTTGAGGAAAATTCCGGACAGGATGGTTCCCGAAACGGGGATGATAAAATTGAAAACACTCAAGAGGCTGATGGGATATTTCTTCAGAAGCATACTCCAAAGAGTGAAGCCCACGGAGGATACGAAGATCAGATAGCACAGCACCAGCACGCCCGAAAGGGTTACGCGGATCCCGCCGCTGCGCCCGATCAAGCCAACCACCATTAAAAGACCGCCGCCAATCGTCAGATTATAAGCGGTGAGGGTAAAGCCCGTGTTGAAGCGCCCCGCCTTTTTCAAAAAAACCGAGCCCACCACAAAAAACAAGGCGGATGCCAGCATCAGTCCCTCCCCGTTGAGAGAGAAGCCTCCCAGGCTATCACCGGTGTAGCAGGCGATGATGATGCCCGCAAAGCCGATGACGCATCCCAGCACCTTAAAGAAATTCAGCTTGTCGTCGCGGTAGATAAAATGCGCCACGAACAGACTGATAAAGGTAGAGGTGGAGGGAATCACCGAGCCCACCGAGCCCGTGACGTTGGCAAGCCCCATATAGCTGCAGGCATACTGCAGAAAGGTGTAGGTGAGCGCCACCCAAAGGATCGTCCAACGGTTCTCGCGGTGAATCCTCGGAAACGCTCTTTGCCGCGCGGCATCCACCGCAAGCACGATCAAGCCCGAAATAAAAAAGCGCACGCCCGCGAACAAAATTCGCAGAAAAAGATCGTTTGCAATGTTGAACTCGGCATAGCCCAGCTTGATAAAGGGGCCCGCGCTGCCAAACAAAACGTTGCAAAAAATCGCCAGCAAAGTCGCCCTCAACGGTAATTTTTTCATGGTTTCATTCCCTTGCTACAAATTTCTCTTATTATACCACACTTTTCGGGGAATGTCAATCATTGCAAAAAGGGAAAGCAAAACATTTTCGCGCTTATCGGTAAAACCGCTCCGCAAAATCAATCAGGGGCTTGCAATCCTCCAGCCCGTGGGGGTGATGGTCACAGCCCGCCTTCAGATATTCCGCAAAGGGGACCTGACTGCGCCTGTATTTTTCGGCGAGGTGCTTCCCGTTTTCCTCATAGGGAACCACACCGTCGCAATCGCCGCACACCAGAACGGTTGGAATCCCCTTCTCAATGATGCCATCCACCATGTCGATGGGATGCTCTCTGCAGTTGAGCAGCTCGGACACCGTTCTGCCCGTTGCCCTGAAAAACTCCTCATACAACCGATTGGTTGCAGCCCCCAAGCCGCAAGGACAGCTGAGCAGATTGAGAACCGGCGCGTCCAGATACATTGCGGCAACGTACTGAGGATACCTCGCCGCCAGATACACCGATTGCATTCCGCCGCAGCTCATGCCAACCGTCATACATTTGGGATAGAGCCCACATTCGCGGGCAAGAAATTCACAAAAATCCGCCTGCGCATCGGTATCCTCGGGCAGGCACCATCTGGTGGTGTTCTTGATGTGCGCCACATGGTAGCCCAGCCTCAGCATCTCAAGCTCAAACTGCGGAAAGGCGCCGAAATACTCGGTTTTCAGCAGCCATTTTCCGTCCGCCCTCGGTTCCTTTGGGCAAATCAGAATAGCGCTTCTGCCCTTCACCTGAAAATCCAACCGCGCGTAGCCGTTCCACTCGCTTTTTACGTATTCCATACCGTTATCCTCTCGGAACCGTTCCGATCCCGCCTTTTTTTATTTTTCGATCTCCGCCACGCGTCCAAGGATCCGCGCGTACTTTTCGGGTGAGAACTTGAACCGACGGTCGTAGGTGAGCAAACCGTTCTGCTCCTGCTCCACGTCGGTGAGCTGGGTGTAGCAAAATCCGAAAACATAGGGGTTATCCAGCAAGGCGTCGGTAAGCCCCCGCAGGCGCGCAAAGAACGCTTCCTCGGTTGTCACGGAGCTGCCGTAGCCCCAAGCGGTGTCATCCGCGTCCATCACCCACTTGATGCCGCCGTACTCGCTGACGAACACGGGAAGGGCAGGATTGTATTTCTGCCGCTTGGGATCCTTTCGGTAGAGCTGATCGTTGATGATCCCTTGCGCGATCTCTCCGTAGTTGGCTCGGAATTTCTCGGGATCCTGCTCGTAGTCATGCACGTCGTGCGCATCGGTGCGGGTGGTTGGATATGAACCGCTGTTGGCGATCACGGGGCGGGTTGTGTCCAGCGCCTTGGTGATATCATAGACCGCGTCGATCAGCGCGTTGCATTGCCGCTTGCCGTTTTTATCCCAGGTTTCATTAAAGGGACACCAGCCAATGACAGAGGGATGCGAAAAGTCTCTTTCCATCTCCTCCAGCCATTCGGGCAGAAAATGCTCCAGGCTCGCGAACTCGGTGTGATCAAAGCCCCAGTTTCCCGCCTCTGCCCAAACCATGTAGCCGTGGGTGTCCGCATGGTAGAGGAACCGCGGCTCAAAGACCTTTTGGTGCAATCTGGCGCCGTTGAAGCCGCACGCCATCGAAGCCTCAATGTCAAACCGCAGAGCATCGTCGGAGGGAGCGGTGATGATCCCGTCGGGGTAGAAGCCCTGATCCAGCACAAATCTGCCGAACACGGTTTTTCCGTTGATCTCCAGTCCGCGCTCCTTGGTCAATTTCACCTCCCGAAGCCCAAAGTAGCCCTGCAGAAGGTCTGTTTTGCCCTTGGAGGTCAGGGAGAAGGTGAGGTCATAAAGTCTTCCCTTGCCGCATTCCCAAAGGTGCGACTCCGCCAAATCAATTCGCACCGTTTCGGCGGCGGAATAGATTTTGGTTACAGCCTCGCCCATCGGTCTTCCCTGATAGGATGCGGTCACCCTCAAAAGATCTCCGCTTTCCGCACCTTGGGTTTTCACCACCAAAGTGACTGCCCCCTCCGAAACGTTGGGGTATGCCTGATAGGACACCACCCGCGCGGGCTCTACCGCCTCCAGCCACACGGTTTGCCAAATGCCCGTGGTGCGGGTGTAATAGCAGCCGTAGGAGCCGAGACGGGTGGATTGCTTGCCCGAAAACTGCTTGCCCGAGTGAATGTCATCCTCGGCATAAACGACGAGGGAGTTGGAGCCCTCTCCCAGAGCATCGGTGATATCATGGGAAAAGGAGGTGTAGCCGCCTTGATGCGCGGTTCCCACTTTTTTTCCGTTCACGAAGACTCTTGTGGTGTGGTCGCAGGCGTCGATATGCAGGATCACACGCTTTCCCGCCCAGGACGCGGGGATCTCCAGATCCCTGCGATACCACACCGCGTTCATAAAATCGGTATGTCCAACACCCGAAAGCTGACTCTCGGGGGAAAACGGAACGGTGATCCTTCCGCTCAAGGAGTCTCTTTTGTAAAACTTCTTTTCCATGCCAACCTTGGCATTATCAATTTCAAACTCCCACTCTCCGTTCAAGCAAATCCAATTTTCCCGATATCGGTCGGGGCGAGGATGCTCGGCTCTTGGAATATGATTCATAAATTTTTTCTCCTTTTATGAACTTTATGACGTTTCATGATATCACAGAAATTCGGAAAAGCCATGGGCTTTTCCGAAGACCGTAGACAAAACCAACGGGTTTCGTCAGTTTGATGAAAGTTTTGGTCAAGCTTTTTCAAAAGCTTGCGCCGATCCAACGCGCGTGCGTTGGTCGCCCTCCGCAGAGGGCGAAATTCCCTTTTCGG
>SVSC01000071.1 GCA_015064525.1 Oscillospiraceae bacterium | reverse complement strand
CGTTGCGCTGGTGGATCTTTCGGTAATCGCGGAGAACTTCCCCGCAGGCGCCGAGGTGGATCTGAACGCGCTGAAGGCAAAGGGCTTGGTAATGCCCACGGCAAAGTATCTCAAGATCTGTAAATCGGATCCGAGGTATCAGCTGCGGGAGCCCTACACCGTTCTGGCGAATCAGTTCACTATGGAGGCGTTGATGGCAATTACGCAGGTGGAGGGCGGCGACGCTCAAACCTACACAAAGAAATGAGGAGGAGAGAATTGAATATGTCATATCGTATCCCGAAGAAAATCGGAACCGTGACAGCTGCGCTTCTGCTCCTGCTCACGCTGGCGTTCCTTCCCGCTCTGTTGCTTTCTCCCGTGGCGGAGAATGCCGAGCTGGAGAACACCTATTATCCCGTCACGGCGCAGTCCTCTAACGAGGCGTTCGGAACGGTGGAGGTTTTGCCCTCCAAGTATCAGAACGATGACGGCTTGTATCTCTACGGCACCGAGGTTGTTCTCACTGCCACGCCCAAAACGGGATACCGCTTTGTGCAGTGGATCGGTTCGGGAAAGGAAAGCAAATCCAATCCCATGAACGTAATTCTGGATGGTGGCGCCGATGCGGTCTATTCCTTCACAGCCTATTTTGAGCCCATATCCTATGAGATCATTTTGGACTATGAGGGTACCGTTCAGTTCAAGGAGGGCGACGGCTTGCCCAAGTACCATACCTACGGAACGCCAACCAAGCTGCCCAGTCCCTTGGATAACAGCGGCTACGTGTTCAAGGGCTGGTATGCCAGCAGCGTGAACATTGAAAACAAGTTCTACGCTCCCGAGTCCTCTTTGGGCGCCGATGATTATGCGGGAACCATCTATCTCCGCCCCGTCTTTGATCCGCTGCCCTACACGGTTCGTTGCATCGACAAGACCATGAAAAACCAGGAGCTGGGTGTGGTTGAAATCCACTCACACTATAATGCCACCGTTTCTCCCTTGGATGCGGCGGAAACGAGCTACCGAGGCTACTGGTTTGACCCCGCAACCGTAACGGGAGACCCCCTGATCGTAACGGGAAACAGCGAGCAAAACGTGGTTTACCGCTACTATCAGGCAAAAACCTTCCGCATCATTTATCAGAACTGCGATAAGGAATCGGAGTTGTTTACCTACGGCGAGGATAAGACCGTCACCAAGCCTCAGCGCACGGGCTACACCTTCCTTGGTTGGACGGTGTCGAATCACGGCGCCGAGGGAGCGCTGTACTATAATTTCGCCGCCTCTCACGATTACGACGGTAACAGCCTTGTGATTCCCGCCGATGCCTACGATCACGCCAACTGGACCTACGATACCAGAGACAGCGAGGAAATCGCCATCGTGCTGACCGCCCGCTGGAGCGCTGACAGCTACAGCGTCAGCTATGAGGACAACGACGGTGTGAAGAACCGCCCCCATTTCAACAATTTCCCCGATAGCCGCGTTTTTGATACCGAGTTTACGCCTGCCGCCCCTGTTCGCGCGGGCTACACCTTCCTTGGCTGGACGGTGAAGGGAAGCGACGCCGAGCCCTCTCTCAGCCTGACACTGAAGACCGAGGCAACCGCCCTCACGCTGGTGGCGCATTGGCAGGTGAACACCTATCAGATCACCCTGAACGGCGGCGCCGAGAACGTGGTGATGGGAGAGGAGACGGTGAACGTCACCTTTGATCAGCCCTTCCCGCAAATTCTCGTTCCGCCCACCAGAGAAGGCTATACCTTCACGGGATTCTACTATCACGGCGACCACCAGAGCGTGACGCCCTACTATTATTTCGACAGCGAATCCTCCGCATGGGTGGGAGCGCTTTGGGATCTTCCCGAAAACGCCACGCTTTATGCCCATTGGAGCATCAATTCCTATACCGTTGAGTTCGACGATGCCCTTTTGGAGTCTGCGGAGATCGCGGTGAACGGTGAGATCTATCAATCGGGTCATCCCTTTGTTTTCGATTACGACACCGTAATCACCGTGGTAGTCAGGGTGAAGGAGGGGAACAAGCTGGTCACCTGGAACGGTCAGCCCGTTACTCACACGGCAAACGGTACCTTCTCCTACACGGTCAAGGGCGCCACGGTGCTAACGGGAAGCGTTGCGCCCGAGCTGTCGGCTCCCGACTTCCGCGTAAATTACCAAACCGAGTGCTTTTCGGTTGGTGAGAACGGTATTCCTGCGGGCAGCTATTGCCTGATCTTCGGGGAAACGCGCCTGCGCTTTACCGTTGGTGGCGACGGTGTGATCACCTTTGAGGACGCCTCCACCGATATTCGCCTTTCCGCCGAGCCCTATTTCGGTAAAACGGTTGCCTTGATCGCCTGCGGTGACGGTACGGCCACGTCGGATAGCGATCCCTCCGAATTGATCATTCCCACCCGTCCCACCGCGCCCAAGATGAATCTGGATATCGACCACGTCACGCCAACCAGCAACACCGTGGAGATCAAGATGAAGGAAAACGGCACCTACACCTATGAGTTCGCCTGCTCCACCAAGTTTTCTGCGGATGGCGCTGAATTGGAGTGGTTCGGAAACGGATTGTTTGAAAATCTGATGGCTGGAACGCCCTACTACGTGTATATCCGTGTTGCCGCTTCGGAAACCTACCCCCACGGGGAAGCCTATATCGTGGAAAAGGTGACCCTGCCCGAGCAGTTCCGCATGGAAATGATCAACAAGGTCAGAGCGCTGATGCAGCCCGAGGATGGCGAAATGGTGAAGCGCTTGGTGAACAAAGCCGTTGAGGATATGGAGGCGTTGCAGCCATCCGAAACCTACGTGAGCGACATGGAGCAGATCCTGGAGCGGGTGAAAAACGGCATTGGCTTTGCAAGATTGCAGGATACCGCCATTGCCAAGCTGCAGGAGCTTCACAACAGCCTCTATTCCACAGGGCTCTATAGCGAGACACTGGGCGTTCCCATGCTGAACAATCTGAAGGAGAGCGCCGTAAATGAGGTGATCGCGGCAGAGAATGCCAGCGATATTCAAAGAATTTGGGATAACGCGCAGATTCAGCTGGGCGCCGTTCCGATCTCCTATTTGAAGATCGAGGACACCCTGCTTGTCACGGTAAACGCGGGAATGGATAAGGACTACCGCATCGCAATGTCCCGTATCGACGATCTGATCACGATTTCTTCCATGATTGAGCGTGCCGTTACCGCGCAGAATATTGTGATCGCAGGCAAGCAAATGACGCTGGCAGAGGCTCCCGCCCTCCTGCGAGAGATGGATGTGGTTGGCTACTATCGCTTGCAGCTCACCCACAGCAACGCGTCCTCCGTGGCAAAGCCGCAAGCTCCCTATGAGATCCGCCTTCTGCTTCCCGAGGATCTGAGAGACGAAACGGGTTTGATCGTTGGCTACTATCAAACAGGCTCCGATCAGCTCACCGTTTTGGATACCCGCAGGGAAGGAAACTACCTGATCTTTACTGCGGATTCCGTGGCGAATTTTGTCATATTGGGGGATCACAAGGTAAATCTTATGATCTTTGCCGTATCACTGGGTGTAATGCTGATCGCGCAAACGGCGGCGATCATTCTGTTGCTTTCCCGCCGCAGAAGGAACGCCAAGGGCGCAAAGGCATCTGCTTCGGCGCTCCCCGTGGTGGCGCTTACGGTACGGTTTATTCCCGCCAATCTTCTGGAGATTGTGCTTGCGGCCGCTGCCTTGGTGGTGGTCCTGCAGGCGGTGCTGATCATCATTCTTGTAAAGACCGACGTTTCGGCGAAAAAACGGTTCGCGCATCGCTTTGATACGCCGCCCACACCCGCTCAAGAGG
This sequence comes from Oscillospiraceae bacterium, assembly GCA_015064525.1. Classification (GTDB taxonomy): domain Bacteria; phylum Bacillota; class Clostridia; order Oscillospirales; family CAG-272; genus UMGS1865. Next base: position 8,774 of record SVSC01000071.1, on the reverse strand, counting down.
AGACCGAAACCACTATGACGGTGCTTTCCGAGGAGGAAATGGAAGCTGCTCTGGAGGAGGATGACTTCCAAGGCTATGACGAGGATGCCCCCGCTTTGGAACCCGATCGTGAGCTTTACGAGGAGGAATACGACGGTGGCGACAACGAGCCGCTGATTACGCTTTCCGAGGATTCCGACGAGGAAGAGCCGCGCTCCGATGATGGCGGAGAGTATGATTTCCATTGAGTTTTCCCGCCAAACGGCGGGAAAACGGTGGAGATTTACGTGAAAATCCGAAAAAATGCAGGGCATTCGTAAAAAAAAACTGCTTTTTTCGGAAATCGTCTTGACAAAAGTCAAAAAAAAGTGTAATATAATAATGTATAAGATATGATGCAAAGGATAGGGGAACGTTATGGGACTTACCGACAGCACCTTTAAGAAAGTAAAAGGAGCCGTGCAAGAGGCTCAGAAAAAGACCGAGGGAAAGGATCGGGAGATTTCCGATGTGTTCACCGCCGCTGAAAAGCTGGTGGCGCACACCGTTGTAACCGGGTTGCTTTCCAAAAAGATCAAGGAGTCCACGAATAAAACCGTGAAGCGTTTGATCGGTCTGCCTGTGAAGCTGGGCGGCATGGCAATGCAATGGAATCTGATGACCGATCTGGCAGGCGCCATTGATCGCTTGCTGGAGGAGAATCCTTCACCTGCGGCTGAGGTTGCCGAGGAGGTGGCTGAGGAGCCCATGGAGGCAACCGAGGAAGTGCTTGAGGAGGCGCCCGTTGAGGATGCGATTGAGCTTACCGAGGAGCCCGAGGAGGCGGTTGCAGAGGCAGAGGAGGCTCCCGTTGAGGAGAGCGCGCTGGAGGCTGTTGCGATCGTTGAGGAGGCGCCCGTTGCCGCCGATGGAGATGAGGACGAGGATGAGCAGGAGGACGAGGAGTCCTACGAGGGCATTGATTTGTCTCAGCTTCAGTTTATCGACGTCATGGAGCAGCCCGAGGTGTATGCGGAAATGAAGGAGAGAGAGGCAAAGGGTGAGGTGCGCTTGATCAGTCGCTTCCGCCGCAGCTTCCGATCCCGCATGATCCAGTCTCAGGGCGACGTGCAGGAGTATTATTCCGCGATCAAGAATGCGCTGCTTTCCTACAAGGGTGTGAAGGATCGCACCAGCTGGGACTATGAGTCCTTCAATAAGGGCAGAGCAAAGGTTGCCAAGATCAATGCCAAAACAAAAACGCTCTATCTCTATCTGGCTCTCAATCCCGAGGAGCTGCAGGGAACCAAATATTTCTTCGACGACGTTTCCTCCAAGAAGAAGTATGCCGCAGTCCCCGTTCTGATGAAGATCAAGGGCGAGAGAAAGTTCAAGCATGCGCTGGAGCTGATCGAGAAGCTGTGCGGCGAGCAAATGGCTCTGCCCGCGGTGAAGGACTTCCAGGAGCAAAACTATGTGGAGGAATACCGCACCACCGATGCGTTGGTACAGGAGGGCTACATCAAGCAGCTGACCGCCGAGATCCCCGCAGAGGTAACCGGAGAAATTTCGCTGTTCTGAACAGAATGCTAATAAAATCCCGCTGTACTCTCAGTGAGTGCGGCGGGATTTTCTCGCGCAGATAGAAAAGCTCCGAAATATCGGGGCTATGAAATCGGCGGAGTTGCTTTTCGTCTTGTTTGGTATTGACAAAGTGGTCGATGTATGCTATAATTGAAAAAATATGAACAGAACTGTAACCGGAGGAACTTATGGCGCTGAAAACACAGGACTACTATATGTTAGTGGAGCTGCGAAAGAATCTATTTGCCATGCAGGAGGCGAAAAAGCAGGCGGCAAAGGGAAGGGAAAAGCTTGATCATTTGCGGTCCACCCTGTCGGATATTCAGAATACCGACAAATATATGGCAAAGGAGCCTGAGTACTCTTTGCATGAAAAGGCGGCAGAACAGGAATTTGAGCGTGAGCATCGTCGAAAGGTGGACCCTATAAATCGAAAGCTTCATGAGGAAAACGTGAAAAAATCGGGCGCGGTGAAATTCCTTTTGGGGGTGCTGTTCACCATCGTTACGGCGGCGGGCATCGTGGGGCTGATCTATCTGATCGCTTTTTTGTGGGATAAAACACAATTGGGCTACGGCTTTTTCGTTGCAAACCAGTGGGTGGGGGTGGATGCGATTGCGCCCTCCTGGAGTGGATCTATTCACATCTACTGCTTTGTTCTGGGGGCGCTTGCGGCATTGATGTTTGCGTCGGCAATTATCACCGCCATTGCCGACGGTGAGGTTAGCCTAACGTTTTCCGTTTTTGGGATCATCATGTTGGTGTTTGCTTACGTGGCGGGATTTGTTTTCATTGGTCAGTGGTGGAACGTTTCCGCCGGCTGGTGGATTTTGGCTTGGATCCCCGCGGTGCTTGTTGCCACATTTTTGCCCATTATTTTTGTGGTGAAAATCGTTTATGCTACGGTGGTTGCTTTCGTTTTGCTGGCAATCCTTGCCGTGATTCCCGTGATCTGTTTTTTGCTATGGTATTTCTTTGATTCTGTTTGTGAGGCGCTTTCTCCGAAAAGGAAATACGTTTCCGAGCGGATCAACGTGGATGAATTCCATCAAACGGCGGAATATCGGAGAGCGGTTGAGCTGGACAAAAAGGAGGACGCCGTTAAAAGAAGCGAACACAAGCAAAAGGTTGCGATCGTTCGGAATGTGTTGGCAACGCAGTTCAAAACGCTGATCACGGCAGAGGAGCAGGTGATTTCTGTATTCAACGGTGTCGCCAAAGACTGCGAAAGGGCCATTGCGCAGTGTCCGATCAACGCGGTGTATAAGACCATTGAAAACGTGAACTGGTTGCTGTATTACTTTGAATATGACCTGGCAAAAACGGTTCAGGAAGCGGCAAATCTGATGAGAAATGATATTCAGATGAAGCAGCTTCAGGACTTGCTGCAGCAACAGCACCGAGAGGTGATGGGCGGATTTCAAAAGATTCACGCTCAGCTGAATCAAATTGAAAGAACCAATCAGGCGCTGTTAACCCAATGGAAGGTGATTGAGCAGCAGAGCAGGCGTCAGCATGAGGCGATGATGAGCAAAATGCAGCATATGGAGGAGCAGCAGGAGCGCCTCTCCAGCTATAGCTTGCAGGCAATCAGAGACGCGGAAAGCTCTATTTCCGGAAATATCAGAGAGATGCAAACGGCATATGCCAACCAATCCTACGCATCTGCCAATAAGATTGCGAATGAGATCAGCGTGGCATCCACCACTATTTCCAATTCAATTTGGGCCTTGGGACAAGGTTAAGGCAATTCCTTCAAAGCGCGAGTCGCTCTATGTGGATCGAAATTTCAAAAAATGTATTGACATTTTTTGGTGGATATGCTATAATGGAAACACCAATTCAAATGAAGCAGGGGGAAACGATTATGCAAAAGTACGCAAAGATTTTTACTCAATATATGGACGCCAACGATATCAAATATACCGTGAAAAGAGATAACGTGGTTGAGGTGTCCTACAATGCCGAAAATAAGGATAGCATCTCTGTTTTCGTGATTTTTGATGAAGACAACGATCCGCTGGTGGCGTTCAAGTGTTGGAGCATTGAAAACTTCAAAAACAAGGAGGCTGCCGCTTTGGTGGTGTGCAATGTGCTGAACGAGGAATACCGTTGGGTGAAATTCTATCTGGATAAGGATAAGGATATGAACGCATCGATCGACGCGATGATTGACGAGGAAACCTGCGGCGAGGAGTGCATGAGCCTTGTGAGACGTGTGGTTCACATTGTGGACGATGCGTATCCGAAGATTGCGAAGGCGCGTTGGGCGTAACCGAAAAAACACGTTTTTCGGAGTAGATACCGTTTTTTGAAACAGCCTCAGGGGAAAGCTTTTTGCGAAAAGCTTTCCCCTGAGGCTGTTTTGTTCCATTGTTTACCCGATTTTTCTTGCATTCGCAACGGTTATACCAATTCATGGAGGCTACCTGCGACTATTGCAAATAATATTGTGTAACAAAGGCTGCTCAGTGTCCTGCTTCAATCGTAAACGCCAAGCGATTTACTTATTTGGACGATAGCTGTCAATCTTTTGGCAAAGGTGCTCGCCCACCTCCAGCATAAACCGCATTGCCATGGGAAGCATATCCTCAGGGAAATGGCGCAGAAAATTGCTTGCCTCATAGGTAAGCTCTCCGTCATAGTCGATTTCGCCCAACGCGCGGCAGACCTCCTCCCAGTCAATTTTTCCTTGTCCCGGCAAATTGTGCTGGTCGTTTGTATAATCGTTGTCATGCACGTGCAGCGCGTGGAGATACTTATTGCCGAGCTGACGAATACAATCCTGCGGCTCCAAGCCAACCAGCGTTGCGTGTCCAAGATCAAGACAGGCAACGAAATGCTCGGTTCCGCCAAGACCGTCGATATAGCGGATCAGCTCCTCCATGCGAGAGCAGGAATCATGCCCGATACGTCTGGTTTTAGACTCCTTTTGCCACATATTCTCAAGGCAGATCTTGTATCCGTACTTTTCGCAGTAGGGGATCATGGTGCGGTAAAAGCGCATATTGTATTCAAATACCTCTTCCTCATGGCCGAGATACTCCATGTGGTGTATGGGGTGTACCACAACGTATTTTACACCCATGATTCCGCAAATATCCAATGCTCGGTAATGCGCGGGGCCGATAAAGCGCTCCCACTCACCCGCTACGTTCCATTTAAAGTTGAAGGGAAGGTGTGCCTGATTAAAGGTGATGCCAAGCGCATCGGCATAAGCTCGCAGATCCTTGGCGGTCGTTTCCCAATCCTCAGCGTTGAAGGGACTTGCGGGATTGGACATTTGAAACAGAGAGAGATCGAGCATTTGAAAGCCCGCATCCTTGAAAAGCGCAATCGCCTTTTTATCCCCGACGCGGTCTCTCACGATGGAAATTGGACAGGAAATATGCATAGTGATTCTCCTTTGATGATTTGTAAATAGTATATCACTAACGGAACTTTCTGTCAATAATAAATGGAAAGTATTTTACTTTTGCATCAAAAATAGACACATTATAATGGGATTCTCCCGCTGAACGTATGGATAAAAAATATTGGACACATCACAAGGAGAAGACTCCAAAATGATGTGTCCAACTTTTTTATTTGTGATTTTCAGCTAAAGAGCTTTTTCAATGATTCCTAAAAATCAAGAAAGTCTCAAAAAGCCTTATGCCGCAAGGATTACTTGCTTGCTTCCTCAATGGCAACTGCTATGGTCATGCCAATCATGAATTATCATTTGTGAAAGTTTTACTTGATTTCTTGTTCCAAATCTTCAAAAAGTGGGGAGGTAAAAAAATCAACAATCGTTAATTCCAAACCGTCACATATTTTTTTAATTGTTGAAACCGTGGTAGAATTATTACGACCGCTTACGATATTATTTAAGGTGGATTGAGTGATGCCACATATGGTTGAAAGTTTGTTCAACGTAATATTATATTGGCTGCACAATTCTAATATTCTTAATTTTACCGCTTCTCCTATATTCATATTCTCTCCTAACTCTCATGGGTTAATTATATTTTACCGCATACCGGTTAAAAATATTACCTCAAAAGAGTTGACAACGGAAAAAAGTTGTGATATAATAAAAACAACTCAAATGAGTTGTTTAAAAAATACAAAGGAGCAGAGAATGAAAAAGGTATTTATAATTCTTACGATCACAGTTTTAATATTTGGTTGCTTTAACCTTGGAAGCTGTACGAAAGAATCCGAGGATCCGGAGCTTACGCGTGCAAAGAAAATGTTAGAGATCGAGTTTTCCGGTTTACAGCCCTTCATTTCTATGGAGTATTCATTAAAATATCACTCATGTACATTTTTTACTGTGGAAAAAACAACTCAGAATGGATATCTTATATCCGGAAAAATATTATTTGTAGATCAATTTGGCGATATGTATTACCAAAACTACTCTGCCTACATAGGTAAGGGTTCATATTTCCCTGAAATAACCAAATCTGAAGTGAAAAGATTGAATGAATAAGAATAACACCATGTTTATATCCGTTTGCTGAAAAGCGAAAAAATGTTGGACACACCATTAAGGATTTTTCCAAAATGATGTGTCCAACTTTTTATTGCTTGATTGTGTAAGCGTCATTTATGAATAACTCTCGGTTGCTACGCAAAGCTCCCCTGTAAAGTCCATTCATTTGTCCTGTCCTGCTTTCCGTATTTTAGTAATGCTTCATTAAGGCCAAAAAAAACCAAAATGCAATCAGTATGATAATCACGCCAACATCTCTCCTTATGATCAAGCAATTACTTGCTTGCTTCCTCAATCGCAACCGCAACAGCAACATGTCATAAGGAATGAAAGTCGCGTGCGGTCACCATAGTCAGGTGCAATTTCTTACTTGGAAGCTTCCTCAATAGCTACAGCTACTGCGACCGTCATTCCAACCATGGGGTTGTTACCGGCGCCGATAAGTCCCATCATCTCTATGCGTTAGTAACTTTTGAGATGCATTGAAATGATAGAATGCTTTATAAAATAAGCCTTTTTAGCTGCAAAATCCTTTCGCCGAACACATCATATTCAGTTTTCCTGAAAACATTATATCGTGTTTTGATGTTTCCGTAAATGATGTGGTCGAAGAGTTTGCGGAAAAGTTGCATACCAATTTTATTGTCAGCAATACAGCCAAGCACTGTTACACCCACTTGGATGTTGCGGCTATTTTGGCAGTCTATCACTGCTGAATGGCATAAAAATTATTAGCAAAATGTAAAAATGCCAAAAAAGGGGTTGACAATATTACTTATAAGTAATATAATAGTAGTACCTCGTTGTAAAGGAAGTGAAAAGCTATTGGAGTTAATAAAGACCGAAGGATTTAAAAAAATATATGAAGTAGAGCAATTTGAAAAAGAGTTTAGAAAAATTGCCAAGAAGGATAAACGATATTATGATTGGCTTTTCGCTAAGCTTGCTGTGCTCGAAGAAAAAGGTATGGAAGCATTAAAGCTGGAGAGCTTTGAGCCTTTGCCACACACAAATCCTAAATTGTATTCAATTAGGTATCCTCATTCCCCTCTTAACCCAAGGGCGATTTATGTATATGCAAATGGAAATGAAATCTATTTGCTAACTGCTTTCAAAGAAAGTAGTAAGAAAAGCAATAGTGATTATGATTCTGCGATTAAAACCGCACACGATCGGCTAAAATACATAGAGGAGTATTATTAGTTTATAATCACTTACGCGCATTTGAAAGGAGAAAGGAAACAATGAAAAAAGCAATTACCAAGTCCACCAATTGGTTGACTGCTGGACTTTCGGAGGAAGAATTATTAGCAAAGAAAACTTTAGCAATAATAGCAGCAGATATCCAATTAAAAAGAATTGAATTGGGATTAGATCAAAAAGAATTTGCAAAATTATTAGGTGTTAGTCAAGGAATGGTTTCGCGTTGGGAAAGTGGAACATACAATTTTACAATAACCACGTTGATAAACATCTGTGAAAAACTCGAACTATCTTTTAAACCTCAGATAACATCTAAAGAAGTGGAAGAAGTGGTTGCACAAGAAACCGTGTTTACTGTTTTTAATTTTACAAATTGTCGAAACGATAAGTATTCCAATTGGACGCCTGATTGGAATGCATATCATAATAATGATACTGATAAAGTGGGGGCGGTTGCATAATGGATTTCAATAAAATTACTGCGGAATTAGATTTTGTCGGTTCATCCGTACATAATGTGGAAATCAAATCTGATATGATTAGAATTTCCAACAGTACAAAAAAGAGCTTTGGATTAGATATAAAATGTAGCAAGCCTTTGGTAAAAGACAATGAAAAGTTCGGTAAATTGCTGATGCAAGTTGAAGTTTCATTGTTTAAAGAAGATGAAGAACTCGAACCAGATTCATTCAAAATTGTTATAGAAGGTGTATTTAAAGCGTCCAATGAAACATCAGATGAAAAATTCATGGAATTGTTGAATGTTAATGGCGGAGCGGCATTGTTCTCTATTGCACGTTCCAAAATTGAAATGCTTTCAAGTATGACATATGCAGAAGGAAAAATCGTTCTTCCCATGATTAACATTATTCAGTATTTTGCTGAAAGAAACACGCCTAAAAACGATGAATAAATTTTAGTTATTCGCTTGGTAAGATCACAAATAAGTTCCGCCGCACCCCTCATTGGATGCGGCGGCTCTTTTTATCTATCTATCACCTCTATATACTTATACACCGACGGTATATAGTACTTTTTCAAGCAAAAAATAATGGACACATCACGAACGAAAATACGTTTATGATGTGTCCAACTTTTTATTGTTCAATTTTGTGCGATTTGATTTTCACAAAGCTCACTTGAAGCACTGCAAACCTCAAAAAGCCTTATAAATCAAGACTTATTTGCTTGCTTCCTCAATCGCTACGGCTACTGCTACAGTCATACCAACCATGGGGTTGTTACCGGCGCCGATGAGTCCCATCATCTCTACGTGAGCGGGAACGGAAGAGGAGCCTGCGAACTGCGCGTCGGAGTGCATACGACCCATGGTGTCGGTCATGCCGTAGGAGGAAGGACCTGCAGCCATGTTGTCGGGGTGGAGGGTACGGCCTGTTCCGCCGCCGGAGGCAACGGAGAAGTAGCTAACGCCGTTCTCCTGGCACCACTTCTTGTAGGTTCCCGCAACGGGGTGCTGGAAGCGAGTGGGGTTGGTGGAGTTACCGGTGATGGAAACGCCAACGTTCTCCAGCTTCATGATGGCAACGCC
>SVSC01000070.1 GCA_015064525.1 Oscillospiraceae bacterium | reverse complement strand
TCCGCCCGAGATCCTGCTCGGTTTTTGCCTCGCACTGCTTCGCAGTTCGACTTCGCAACCGCCTTGCGGTTTTGCTCCGCTCAGGATGACACGGGCGGGACTTTGCTTTATAGAAGACGTCATTTATGCCAAACTCAACCCTCATTTAGCGAAAATTCGTTTGTACCGTCCCCGAGAATGAGATTTTATCTGTTTCCAAAACAGTTCAACCTCACTAACATCATGGAGCGCGCGGGGTGGCGGGACCCAGCCGCTTGCGGTAGCTATTGTTTGGTGAGCGTACCGCAGATAGGCGGCATAAAACTATAGACCGAGCCGCTGTGTACCGCAAACTCCAAACCAACCCCTACGAGAAAGTTCTTGGAGGTGTGGAACCTTCTTCCAAGAAGGTTCCACAAGCCATCCTTCCCTTCCGAAACTAACTTCCGTGGAGAGGACGGGGGTGGCGGGACCGATCGAGGGTATGTGTTAAAAAAATGTAAATTTTTCTTACCTATCTTGTAATTATATATATATTATGTTATAATATTATATATTATGCGCGAGGGGGAAAAAGAAATGTCCGACCAAAAATACATCGAGGAAATGCGCCAGATCTGGGAAATGGTGAAGGATTCCTTTCGAGAGAACGAGAAGCTTTCGGAAACCTTTATCAATCTTTGGTTCAGCGATATTGAGATCATTTCCTTTGAAAACGACGTTCTCACCATTGGTTCCGCCTCGGAGCTGAAATTCAAGATTGTGCAGGATCGGTATTTAGACAAGATCCGCAACGAATTTTCAAAGCTGATGGGCTTTGAGATCCACGTAAATCTGATCTTTACGGGGTCAGCCGTCTCCGCCGACCAGATTAAGCAAAGGGTGATCACGCCCGCTTCGCAAAGGGCACCCGCCGAGGAGGAGAACAGCCCGGTGATGCCCAGCTACAATTTTGAATACACCTTTGAAAACTTTATCGTTGGAAGCACCAACAAGTTTGCCCACGCGGCTTGTGTTGCGGTTGCCAACAATCCCGCAACTAACTACAATCCGCTTTTCATCTACGGAAACAGCGGTCTTGGAAAAACCCACCTGATGTGCGCGGTTATCAACAAGCTGAAAAGCGATAACCCCAACATCAAGATCATCTACACCAAGGGCGAGGACTTTACCAATCAGATGATTGCCTGCCTCACCAGCAAAACCATGGACGAATTTCGAAATAAGTACCGCAAATGCGACGTGCTGCTCATCGACGATATTCAGTTCATTGCGGGAAAGATTTCGATTCAGGAGGAATTCTTCCACACCTTCAACGCGCTGTTTGAGGAAAAAAAGCAGATCATCCTCACCTCCGACCGTCCCCCCAGAGACATCAAAACGCTGGAGGACCGTCTCAAATCCCGCTTCGAGTGGGGACTCCTTGCCGACATTGAGCCGCCGGATCTGGAGCTTCGTATCGCCATCATCAAAAAGAAGGCGGAGCAGGTGAAGGTGAGCATTCCCGACGAGGTTCTCACCTATCTGGGTGAAAATCTCCGCTCCAACATCCGTCAGATCGAGGGCGCCATCAAAAAGCTGGGCGCGCTCAGCTTCCTCTCGGGCAGAAGCATCACCATGGAGGAAGCGCAATCGGTGCTGACCATTCTTTTGGACGGCGCCGAGCCCGTGAACGTGACGGTGGACAAGATCTTTGCCGCCATCTACAGCCACTACGGTGTTTCCCGTGAGGAAATTGTTGGGCCAAAGCGAAACAAGGATATCGCAAACGCGCGGCACGTTACGGTCTACCTGATCCGACAGATCACCGAAATGTCCCTGCAGAACATTGCAAAAATCTTTGACCGCGACCACGCAACCATCATGTCCTCGCTTCGCGCCGTGGAAAAGCGGCTGAACACCGAGGCGGGCTTCCCCGCCGAGCTTGCGGATATCAAAAAGGAAATCACGGGCTGAGCCTCGGAGATCGGGTATCCAACCGCTTTCCTTGAATGAATCCGCGGATTTTCGTGATTTTTCGTTGTGATCCCCCTCTTTTCCATGCTTTTCCCCATCTGCTCCTCAAGTTTTCCACAAGGTTTTCAACACCTGTGGAAAACTCGGTTAAAAGCTGTTCAAAACCTCAATGTTGCTTGTTGAAAAAAATCAAAAAGTGCAGGCGACAGCTGGAAAAACAGCTGTGGAAAGTAACTTTTCCGCAGGATGAGGAAAACCTTGGAAACGGATTTCGCTTTTCCCGCTTTTTCATTGAAATTTGTGGATAAACGGAAGCTTTTCCACCAAATGGCACAGTGGTTATTTTTCCACAGCATCAGTTGCTTTGCGGCTGCTTGAAATTTCGGATCACATTTCCCATTTCCGCCGCGCCGATTACCGTTTCGGGAAGAGTTTTCCATGGTTTTCATTGACTTTTCCGTGAATAAAGCATGGCTTTGCTGCTCAAAAAGTGCAGGCAACAGCTGAACTTTTTGAGTTTTCCACACTTTCCGCATCCCTTACTACTACTACGACATTATCATACATTCTATTCTTTCTATGCTTCTTGGCGCCAGGCGCGATGTCGCACATGATGCCAAGCCCAACCTTGTAATATTTTAGAAAGGTGAGCTCCTCCGAGCTCGATGCCGAAATGAAGATCATATTTAACAGACAGCAGATCGGAAACGCAGTTGCCCCCCTGATGTGCGCCGTTTCCGGAAAATCCACCCTCACCGCCATTGAAGGCATTCTCATTGATGCCGCCGCCGACGGTACCTGCACCATGACCACCTTCGATTTGGAGAAGGGAATGCGGATCCAGGTTCAGGCAGAGGTAGAGGAGCCCGGCTGCTATATCCTCAACGCGCAAAAGTTTTCTCAAACCGTTCGTGTGATGGAGGGAGATCAGGTAACACTCACGGTTTCCGAAAATCTGCAGGCGTGCATTTCCAGCGGAAAGTCCTCCCACCGCATGAACGCGCTGGCGGCTTCCGACTATCCCACCACACCCCGCCTCACCACCGAGGATGGTTTCATTATCTCCCAGGCGGCGCTCAAGGAAATGCTCTCCAAAACCATGTATGCCATGGCATCCAACGATCAGCGCCCCGTGTTGAACGGCTGCTACTTCCGCGTTACCGCCGATCAGATGCTTGCCGTTTCCTGCGATAGCTTCAAGCTGGCGCGCTGCGCGGCAACCGTTGCCATTGAAAACAAGAATGAGGACGGCAGCGAGCTGAATTTCTCCTTTATCATTCCCAACAAAACGGTCAACGAGCTGTACCGTCTCCTCAAGGATGACGAGCGTGAAACGGTTCGCATCTATATGACTCGTAAAAACATCGTATTCCATTTTAAGGATACCGTATTCTTCTCCCGCCTCATCGACGGCGTTTACATTGAATTCGACCGCATCATTCTGAAAAATCACCGCATTTCCGTTGTCACCAATCGGGAAACGCTGATCTCCGCTCTGGAGCGTGCCGCGCTGGTAACCGAGGAAAAGGTTGCGGGCAGCGTTCGCGCTCACGTTCGTTTGGAGCTTGACAACGGCCTGCTGAAGATCTCCGCCAATTCCGCTCTCGGAAGCACCTACGACGAGATCGCCGTGGAGCAGGAGGGCGACGGAATGGTGATCGCCTTTAACAACCGCTTCCTCATCGACAGCCTCCGCGCTTGCTCCGCCGAGAATATTCGGATCTCTATGACCTCCGCTCTCACCTCCATTAACATTACCCCCGCCGACGATTGCGTGAAGGATGGCTCCGACGAGCTGTTCATGCTCCTTCCTGTTCGAATGAAGGATTGAAGTTAGGTAATTAGGTAGTTAATTTGGGAAGAGTTGGCTCGTGGAACCTTCTTGAAAGAAGGTTCCACACCTCCAAGAACTTTCCCGTAGGGGTTGGTTTGGAGTTTGTGATACATGGCGGCTCGGTCTATAGTTTCATGTCGCCCATCCGCGGTACGCTCACCAAACAATAGCTCCCGCAAGCGTTTTGGTACCACCACCCAAAACGCTCCATGATGTTAGTGAGGTTGAACTGTTTTGGAAACAGATGGAATTTCATTCTCGGGGACGGTATCAAGAAATTTAATCTATACGAAGGTCGAGTTTGGAAAGCGGGCTTGCCCGCCCGCCACCCAAAACGCTCTCCAAAGTTAGTTGAGTGGAACTGTTTTGGGCTAACGGCTTGCCGTTTCCCACCACAAAACGCTCTAAGATGTTACCGAATTTGGGCTACCTTTGGATTTTGGAACCTTCTTTCAAGCCGGGCGGACAAGTCCGCATTCCAACTCGAGCCGGCACCGCCGGCATTCAAAACTCGACTTTCGTTTCGTCATAATTCGATCATACCGTCCCCGAAAATGAAATTCCATCTGTGCCAAAACAGTTCTACTCAACTAACTTGGTGGAGCGGATGGGGTGGCGGTACCCAGCCGCTTGCGGCAGCTATTGCTTGCCCAGCGTACCGCAGATAGGCGGCATAAAACAAAAGGGAGAGCCGCTATCTATTGCGACACTTAAAAAAACACTACGGGAAGTTCTTGGAGGTGTGGAACCTTCTTTCAAGAAGGTTCCACAAGCCATCCTTTCCAAAATAATCTAACTTCTAAGGAGAACCGCTGTGAGATGTAACAGAATCAAGGTAAATGATTTTCGGAATATCGAAGCCGCGGACGTTGGGTTCACCGAGGGGGTGAATATTTTGGCGGGGAGGAATGCGCAGGGGAAAACCAATCTTCTGGAGGCGATTTCCTATATTTCCATTGGCAAGAGCTTTCGCACCTCTCATGATGAATCGCTGATCCGCTTTGGGGCGGAATGCGCGCGGGTGTCGCTGGACTTCACCGATTCGGTGAGAGATCAGAACCTCACCGTTTGTATGATGGCGGGGAAGCGTCGCAGAATCGAGCAGAATCATGTGAAGATCGGTCGGGCTTCGGACATTGTTGGACAGTTCAGAACGGTTCTGTTCTGCCCGGAGCATTTGTCTCTGATCAAGGACGGTCCCGCCGAGCGCAGAAATTTTTTAGACGTTGCCATCTCCCAGCTCTACCCCATTTATTTGAAAAGTCTCCAGCGCTACAATCAGATTTTGAAGCAGCGCAATCAGCTCATCAAGCGGGCTCCCGAGGATATGAAAACCTTTCGGGATACCATTGATTTCTGGTCCTGTCAGCTTGCCCACGAGGCGGCTGTGATTGCCTCCTACCGTCACCGTTACCTTTCTTTGGCTGAAAAGGCTGTGGAGGTCTGCTTCTCTGAAATGACCAACGGCAGGGAAACGCCTTCGCTGGTCTACGTTGGCTCCTCCAAGCAGGCGGAGGAGGAGTACGCCGACGTTGCGAGAACCGAGGAGGTTTACCTGAACCTGCTAACCACCCGCCACGACCGCGAGATTGGCGCAGGCTGCACGCTCTACGGCACCCATAAGGATGACGTGGATATTCTTCTCAACGGCGTCTCAGCCCGTTTATTCGCCTCTCAGGGGCAACAGCGCTCCCTGGCGCTTGCCATGAAGCTGGCGGAGGGAGAGGTTTGCCATCGGATTTGCGGAGAATTGCCCGTTTTCCTTTTCGACGACGTTTTTTCCGAGCTGGATTCCACCCGCCGCGCCTACCTTTCCGAAAAGATCGAGGGCAAGCAGGTGATCATCACCTCCTGCGACCCCGCCTGTGTTGGCAACGCCCACGTGATCAGCGTGGAAAACGGACGCTATTGCGAGGCGTGAGATAAAAAACGCGAAAAAAGGTGGCAGCGTCCACACGTTCGTTTTCTCATCCCCATCAAAGGAGACACCCCATGTATCTTCACGTTGGAAATAATCAAAACATTCTGATCCGTTCGGTGATCGGCATTTTCGATGCCGACAGCGCAACGGTATCCACCGTAACCAGAAAATATCTCTCCTCGGCGGAGGCCGAGGGCGCCGTTCGGTTTGCCTCGGTGGAGCTGCCGAAGTCATTTATCCTGTATCGGGAGAAGGACGGTACCCCGCGAATCTGCTTTTCCCAGCTTTCCACAGCATCCCTCGCGGGCAGAATTGAAACGGGAATTCCCGTTTCCGATTGAATTTCAGCATTGCAGTAACCATCAACAGATGTGAAACAGAAAGGATCTACCCATGGAACAAAACCAACAAAACGTAAGCAAGGAAAAGGTTTACGACGAAAGCCAGATTCAGGTCTTGGAGGGCTTGGAGGCGGTTCGGAAGAGACCCGGTATGTATATCGGCTCTACCTCCGCCCGCGGTTTGCACCATCTCGTTTATGAGATTGTTGACAACTCCATCGACGAGGCGCTGGCAGGCCGCTGCAATCGAATTGAGGTCGCGCTCCTGCCCGACGGAAGTGTTTCCGTTCAGGACGACGGCCGCGGTATTCCCAGCGGCATCCATCCCAAAATGGGGATCCCCACTCTGGAGGTGGTTTACACCGTTTTGCACGCAGGAGGAAAGTTCGGCGGCGACGGCTATAAGTTTTCGGGAGGTCTCCACGGTGTTGGAGCGTCGGTTGTGAACGCTCTTTCCGAGTGGGTGGAGATCGACAACTGCCACGAGGGCAGACGCTACACCGAGCGATTTGAGCGGGGGCACGTTGCCCGCGCCTTCCGTGATGAGGGGGTAACCGATCGCCACGGTCTTTACGTGCGCTTCAAGCCCGACGCCACCATTTTTGAGGAAACGGTGTTCGACTATGAGGTGCTGTTGAAGCGTCTCCGCGAGCAAGCCTTCCTCAACGGCGGCGTGAACATCGTTCTGCGCGACGAGAGAGAGACGCTGGAGGACGGCACCTACCGCGAGAATGATCTGAAATACGACGGCGGTATCCGTTCCTTTGTGGAGCATATCAACTCCCAGAAGGCGTGCGAGCTGGTGCATCCCGACGTGATCTACATGAAAGCAGAGCGCGACGACTGCGTTGCCGAGGTGGCGCTCCAATACAACGATAGCTACAACGAGGTGCTTCTCACCTTTGCGAATAATATCAACACCGTGGAGGGCGGAACCCATGAGGTGGGCTTTAAAACCGCGCTCACAAACGTGTTCAACGAGTACGGCAGAAAGTATAACATTCTGAAGGACAGCGACAAGAACCTCAGCGGTGACGATGTGCGCGAGGGTCTTTCCGCCATTGTTTCCGTGAAGCTCACCGAGGCGCAGTTTGAGGGACAAACCAAGGGAAAGCTGGGCAACAGCGAAATGAGAACCTTTGTTTACAAGCTGGTGTCCGAAAAGCTTGCCGACTATCTGGAGGAAAATCCCGGAGTTGGAAAAGCGATTCTTGAAAAGGCGCTTGCCGCCTTCCGCGCCCGCGAGGCAGCCAGAAAGGCAAGAGAGGCAACCCGCCGCAAGGGGCTCTTGGAGGGCTCTACCCTGCCCGGAAAGCTCGCCGACTGCCAGGAAAAGAACGCGGAATTCACCGAGCTTTACCTTGTGGAGGGAGACTCGGCAGGAGGCTCCGCAAAGCAGGGAAGAAATTCCCGCTTCCAGGCAATCCTTCCCCTGCGCGGTAAGGTTCTGAACGTGGAAAAAACCAGACTGGATAAGGTTTACGCCAACCAGTCGCTAATCCCCATCATTCAGGCGCTGGGGTGCGGCATCGGTGAGGAATTTGACGCCGCTAAGCTTCGCTACGGTAAGATCATTATCATGGCGGACGCCGACGTGGACGGCTCTCACATCCGTGTTCTGCTCCTCACCTTCCTGTTCCGTCATATGAGAAAGCTGGTGGAGGACGGTCACGTCTACTTCGCTCAGCCTCCCCTCTATAAAATCTACCGTCGCGGCTCCAAGGCAGGCTCCGAACGCTATGCCTACACCGAGGAGGAGCGCGACGCCATCGTTGCCGAAATGGGCGGCGGCTCCAATATCGAAGCCGATCGCTATAAGGGTCTTGGTGAAATGGACCCCGAGCAGCTGTGGGAAACCACCATGGATCCCGCAACCCGCACCATCCTCCGCGTTACCATTGAGGATGCCATCGCCTGCGACGAAATGTTCTCCCTCCTCATGGGCGATAAGGTTGAGCCCCGCCGTAAATTCATTGAGGAAAACGCCAAGTTCGCTGAGAATTTGGATATTTAATGGTTAGTTGATCAGGGAGATTTTGGATTCTTGGAACCTTCTTGAAAGAAGGTTCCAAACCTCCAAGAACTTTCTCGTAGGGGAATTTTAATTGTTGCTATCGTTAGCGGCTTGTGCGCTCGTTTTATGCCGCCCATCTGCTGTACGCTGAACGAGCAATAGCTGCCGCAAGCGTTCAGGTACCGCCACCCTGAACGCTCCACGAAGTTAGTTGAGTGGAACGGGTTAGAACAACTTCAATTTACCGACAAACCTCATACGGAAAATAACAATTAGAAATTTGCACAAACAAAAAGGCTCCCTTGTGCAAAGGGAGCTGTCGCGAAGCGACTGAGGGGTTGTTTCCCTTGCGCGTCTTGCTGTTTGATGTCACTTGATTGTTGCGCGCGCCCCGCCATTGTCTATCCCCGCGTAGATCCCGATGCTGCGCATCGCCCTACGGGTTCGGCTCCGCTTCGCTTCGCTCAGGATGACACGAAAGGCGGGCAAGCCCGCTTTCAAGGATCGACGTTCGTTCAGTTAAAATTTGATTATACCGTCCCCGAGAATGAGATTTTATCTGTTTCCAAAACAGTTCAACCTTACTAACATTGTAGAGCGCGCGGGGTGGCGGTACCGGCGCGCTTGCGGCAGCTATTGCTCGATCAGCGTACCGCAGATAGGCGGCGTAAAACTATAGACAGAGCCGCCATGTATCGCTAATTCCCAACTATCGACCGAGCCGCCATGTATCACAAACTCCAAACCAACACCTACGAGAAAGTTCTTGGAGGTGTGGAACCTTCTTACAAGAAGGTTCCACAAGCCATCCTTTTTCCAATAAACTAACTAACCAACCACCATAGGAGGTAGATATGAAAATATTTCAGAACAAATTTTTCATAGTGTGCCTCTGCGTTGCGGTGGCGGTGGCGGGGATCTCGTCCACGCTGTCGATTATGGGGTACAACGGTCTTTTACGGAACGCGCTGGGAGTGATCGCCACACCGTTTCGGCTGGTTGGAACCGCCTTTGTGAACGCGTGGGAGGGCTTTACAGTCTATTTCGGGTCGATTGGAGAGCTTACAGAGCAGAACCAACAATTAAAGGATCAGAACGCCGCCCTGCAAGAGCAGCTGGAGCGAGCGGAACGGTTGGAGCAGGAAAATCAGCGTCTCCGCGCGTACCTTGCCATGAAAGCGGAATATCCGTCTCTTTCCTTTGAGGAGGGAATGGTAATCGGCAGAGAGGCTTCCAATCACGTCACCGTTCTCACGCTGAACCGCGGTACCGTTCACGGGATTGAAACGAATATGGCGGTGATTACCAAGGAAGGCATTGTTGGATGCGTGAGCGAGGTGGGGCTCACCTGGTGCAAGGTTTCCACCCTTTTGGAAACCGCGCGATCGGTTGGAGTCTACCTTCCCCGCAACAACGCCGCGGGCATCCTCAGCGGCGATTACAGCATGAAAAACGACGGTTTATGCAAGCTTACCTTTGTGGATATGGATGCAAAGAACGCCGACGTTCAGCCGGGAGACACCGTTTATTCCAGCGGACTTGGAAGCGTGTATCCCCCCGACCTGAAGGTTGGCGAGGTGGTTTCGGTGGAGGTGGACAACGCCAGCCGAACCCTGATTGCATTGGTTCGCCCCGCCGTTGATTTTTCCGAGCCCGATTATTTTATGATCATCACGGGCTATCAAAAGTGACATGACGGGGCATACGCATCACGGGCGCATTCTCGGAGACGGCAGACGAGCCGCCCGCTTTATCCTAACAGAGTCGCTGCTTTTTCTCATTATGATCACCCTGCAAAGCTCGGTGTTTGCCCGACTTCCGATTTTTGGCGGTGTTCCCGATCTCTGCTATCTTGCCCTGCTTCTGATTGCCTACTTTTGCGGCAAGGAGGTGGGAGCCGTTACGGGCATTGCAGTGGGCTTTGCCGTGGAGGCGCTTTGCTCGCAGGGAATTGCGCTCCTGCCGATCGTTTATCTCTTTTGCGGCTACCTCTGCGGTTATTTCACCCGCGCCATTGCGCAAAAGCGGCTGGTTCCCTTTCTTTCGGTTGCCGCCGTGGCGCTTCCCATCAGGCTTGCGGTCACCTTGATCTATGTTTGCCTTACCTACGATCAGATCTACCTTTTGGAGATCCTTTTTAAGATCCTTCTGCCTCAATTTTTTGCCACGGCTGTCTTTCTTCCGATTTTGTTCTTCCCCATCCGTTGGATTTGCCGATGGATGGAAAAGGCATAGATCGGCGCGGGAGTTTGGCAAGCGCGGAAGGAAAGCCTTCATTTTTCCTCCCAAAATAAGGAGTTGCATGAATTTGAATTACGAAAATCAGATCACCGCTTTGGGCGGTATGCAGGATACGGTTGCCATGGCGCTGCTCAACACCTCTAAGCGCATGATGACCGCGGTTGTGGATTTTCAGGAGCTTTTAATGCGCTATACCTGCGCGCTCAAGGAAATTCAAACCAAATTTGAGGTGTTGAACACCGAATATAACGTCCGATTCAGCCGAAACCCCATTGTTTCCATTAAAACCCGATTAAAGCAATCGGCAAGCATTGTTGAAAAGCTGGATCGAATGGGAGTTGAATTCTCCACCGAAAACGTGGAGCAGCACCTCAACGACGTTGCGGGTGTGCGAGTGATTTGCTCCTATTTGGACGATATCTATACTATCGCGCAGGCGCTGACCGATCAGGATGACGTCACCCTTCTGCGAACGAAGGACTACATCAAAAATCCAAAGTCAAACGGCTACAGAAGTCTCCATCTGATCGTTAGCATTCCCGTGTTCTTTGCGGATCAGAAGCGCAGCATGAAGGTGGAGGTGCAAATCCGCACCGTTGCAATGGACTATTGGGCAGAGCTGGAACATCAGTTAAAGTATAAGCAGGATATTCCCGATGAAAGGGAGATTACCTCGGAGCTGAAAAGCTGCGCCGACGAAATGTCTCGGATCGACAGCAGAATGCTGGAGCTGCGCCGCAGAATTGAGGAATGCTCCGAAATTCCCACAGAGGACGAAATTCTTCTGGAAAAATTACAGCGAATCAATTTTTCGGTGGAATGACCACCCCAAAATAAGCGGCAGTTCCCCTGCCGCGAACAAAGACTTGGAGAAAAAAAGTGGAAGACAAGAACAAGAAAATCGACAAGGAACAGGAGCTTGCGCTCTTTGAGAATCAGAAGATCGTGGACGTTGGCATGGAGAAGGAGGTAAAGAAATCCTTCATTGAATACTCCATGTCGGTCATCATTTCCCGCGCGCTTCCCGACGTTCGCGACGGTATGAAGCCCGGTCAGCGCCGCATCCTCTACGCTATGTATGAGGACGGCTTGGTGCATTCCAAGCCCTTCCGTAAGTCGGCAACCACCGTTGGTAACGTGCTGGGTCGGTATCATCCTCACGGTGACGCCGCCGTTTACGGAACCATGGTGCGTATGGCACAGCCCTTCTCTCTCCGCTATCCCCTGATCGAGGGACACGGTAACTTCGGCTCTGTGGACGGCGACCCCCCCGCAGCATACCGTTATACCGAGGCAAGAATGGACAAGATTGCCGACGAAATGATGAAGGATCTGGATAAGAACGTTGTGGAAATGGTTCCCAACTTCGATAACCGCCTGAGTGAGCCCTCGGTTCTTCCCTCCCGCTTCCCCAACCTTTTGGTGAACGGCGGTATGGGTATCGCGGTTGGTATGGCAACCAACATCCCGCCCCACAATTTGGGCGAGGTGATCAACGCCACCATTCACCGCATGGACAATCCCGATTGCACCGTAGATGATCTGATGGTGCATCTGCAGGGTCCCGATTTTCCCACCGGTGCCATCATCTACGGCGTGAACGGCATCAAGCAGGCATATCTCACGGGTAAGGGACATATCATGGTTCGCTCCTGCTCCAAGATTGAGGAGGACCATCGCCGCATCATCTTCACCGAAATTCCCTACGGCGTGAACAAGAGTATGCTCTGCGAGTCGATCGCCAACTGCGTGAAGGAGAAAAAGATCGAGGGGATTACCGAATTGCGCGATGAATCGGGCAGAGATGGTATGCGCATCGTTGTGGAATACCGCCGCGACGCCAACTCTCAGATTCTTTTGAATCAGCTCTATAAGTACACCCAGCTGCAGGAAACTTTTGCGGTGAATATGCTGGCTGTGGTAAACAACGAGCCCAAGGTGCTGAATCTTTTGCAGATTCTCGACCACTATATTGCCCACCAGGTGAAGGTGATCGTTCGCAGAACCCAATTTGATTTGGAAAAGGCAAAGGCGAAGGCGCACATCTACGAGGGCTACAAGATCGCGTTGGACAACATCGACGAGATCGTGCAGATCATGAAGTCCTCCAAGTCGATCCCCGAATCCAAGCTCACTCTCATGGAGCGCTTCGGTCTTTCCGATCTGCAGGCGCAGGCAATTGTGGAAATGACCCTCGGTAAGCTGACCGGTATGGAGAGAAACAAGATTGAGGAGGAGCTGCTCCGTCTTCACAATCTGATTGCGGAGCTGGAGTCGATTCTTGCCGATGAAGGAAAGGTTCGTCAGATCATTAAGGACGAAATGACCGCCATTCGCGATAAATATGCCGATGCCCGCCGCACCGAGATCGTTCAGGCGGAGCATGAGATCGTTCTGGAGGATCTGATCGAGCGCCACAGCTGCGTGATCACCCTC
>SVSC01000069.1 GCA_015064525.1 Oscillospiraceae bacterium | reverse complement strand
GCTGTATCCGTCGTTTTTGATAAGGAATGGTCAGATCCCGATAATTACATACTCACTAAATCTGTTGGCTTTGAAGGATTGATTTCCGCATTGGGCACATTAATCCCGGCGGGAGAAAAGATGGGTGATCTAAGCGAAGATTACTTTAAGAATATTTTTCTTGAATTGCAGGTTATTTTTGCTAATGAACAATTAGATTTTTCATCAATTTGCTTCCCGTCGAACAGCCAATCGGCATCAAGAATTTCAAAGTTGATTATTGATGCACATAGTACAATATACAATAAATAATTGCAGAATAGCCGCTATCAAAGCGTGATTGACACACTGCGATAGCGGCTATTCTGCTTAATATGTAGATCGCTTTTTCTTCTTGATAGGCTTTGCATCAATGGCTTTAAGTAGGAGGGCATCAATATCCGCGGTGCTTTTACCTTCCGCGATAAGCTCGTTCCGTTTCTCGCTTAAAGCTTGTACGAGCATTCTATGCTCAAAATCATCAATCTCAATTTCATATTTCTTGGTGTCCATAAAATATCCTCCTTTTGTTTGTGACATAATTATACCACAACCGAGGAAAATTGACAAATCTGTGGGCACGAAAAAAACACCACCTTAGACTTTCATCTAAGATGGCGTTTTTTGTTCGTATCAGAGCGAAACCTTTACGGCGAAGCCGCCGCTAAAGAAGTAGGTGTTCGTCCAATACACGTTTGGTGGAGCATAGGGGATTCGAACCCCTGACCCCAACACTGCCAGTGTTGTGCGCTCCCAACTGCGCTAATGCCCCAAGTCATCTTCATTATTTTAGCATAAAATCGAATGTTTGTCAAGAAGATATTTCAAAAAAAGCAAGAAAACCGAAAAAAATATTGACGAATCGTCTTTTTCGTGATATAATAAAGCGTATTTTGATTTTATGAAAGGAATTCTTCACCATGACACTCTATGAAGACCTGAAATGGAGAGGGCTGATCCAGGATATTTCCAGCCCGGACCTGATTGAAAAACTGAATGCGGGAGGAATGACCTTTTATATTGGTACCGACCCCACCGCCGATAGCCTGCATCTTGGTCACTACTCCTCCTTCCTGATCACCCGCCGTCTTGCGGCAGCGGGACACACCCCCCTCTTGCTGGTGGGAATGGCAACCGCTCTCATCGGTGACCCCAGAGGAACCGTTGAGCGCAAGCTTTCCGATAGAAACGAGGTTATGCACAACTACGATTGCCTCAAGACCCAGCTGCAAAAGATCTTCCCCTACGAGGTTGTGAACAACTACGACTGGGTGAAGGATCTCAATATTATTGATTTCTTCCGTGACTACGGTAAGTATATCAACGTTGGTTATATGCTCAGCAAGGATCTGATCCGCCGTCAGATGGAGAGCGGCATTTCCTATGCCGAGTTCTCCTATATGCTCATTCAGGGCTTGGACTTCAAGTATCTCCATGAGAACCGCGGCGTGGATCTGCAGGTGGCGGGCTCCGACCAGTGGGGTAATATCACCACGGGCATTGAGCTGATTCGCAAAACCACGGGCGACGAGGTTTACGCGCTCACCATGCCCCTTGTCACCGATTCCCACGGCAACAAGTTCGGCAAGAGCGAGGGCAACGCCGTTTGGCTGGACAAGAATAAGACCAGCTCCTATGAGCTTTATCAGTTCCTCCTCAACTCCGAGGACAGCATGGTGATCGAGTACCTCAAGCGTCTCACCTTCCTCTCTCGCGAGGAGATCGAGGCGATCGAGGCAGAGCATCACGCAGCTCCCGAAAAGAGACTGGCGCAGAAGGCGCTTGCCCGTGAAATTCTCAATGATCTTCACGGAGAGGGTGCTTACGACGAGGCGGTTCGCATCAGCGAGCAGCTGTTCGCGGGCAACATTAAGGAGATCCCCGTTCGCGATCTGCTGATCGGGCTCAAGAACGTCCCCCACTTTGAAACCAACGGCGGCGCTCTTGCCGACGTGCTGGTTGGCGCGGGCGTATGCGCTTCCAAGAGAGAGGCGAGAGAGTTCCTTTCCAACGGCGCGCTCACGATCAACGGCGACGTGGTGAAGGATCCCTTCCTGGAGATCAACGCCGACGCTTGCATTGGCGGCAAGTACCTGGTGGTTCGCAGAGGCAAGAAAAAATACTACGTTGGTGAGCTTGTTTAAGCCATACGTATGAGAAAAATAGCGCTCAAAGCCGCGTGGCTTTGAGCGCTGACTGCCATAAACAAAACGAACGGATTTCGTCAGTTAGACGAAAGTTTTGATCAAACTTTTTCAAAAGTTTGCGCTGTGGAGGCTGCGGAATCCTCCTCGCCCTCCGCAGAGGGCGAAATCCCCCAAAACGGCGTTTCTTTTTGATAACTTTTTCTTTGCGCCTCTTTCTGCAAAGAAAAAGTGGCTAAGGAGTATTGCAAGCTAACGGTTTGTGCACCTTTGGTCTACAACAAAGGGGCTGTCTCAAATGCTTTTTTGCATTTGAGACAGCCCCTTTTTGGCCTTATGGGTTTTGAACCGTCGGTTAGAGCGGTATTCCATGTTCAATTATTCGTATGAGTCCTCGTCTTTGAGATACTCCGAAATCAAAAACGTGGGTCTTGCCTTGGTTTCCAGATAGATCTTGCCGATGTATTCTCCGATCACGCCGATGGCAAGGAGCTGGATGCCGCCCAGCGCCCAGATGGAAACGGCGAGGGATGCCCAGCCGTCCACCGTGTGTCCTCCGATCCTGCGGAGGATCGAATAGATCAGCATACCGATGCTCACGCAGAAGATGAGAAAGCCCAGCGTGGCAATCATGCGGATGGGCTTCACCGAAAGGGAGGTGATTCCCTCAAAGGCAAAGGCAAGCATCTTTTTCAAGGGGTACTTGGATTCTCCCGCAAAGCGCTCCCCGCGCTCGTAGGAAACGGTGGTGCTTCTAAAGCCCACCAAGGGGACGATCCCGCGCAAAAACAGATTCACTTCCTTGAACTCGGCAAGTCCCGCCAGCGCCCTGCGGCTCATGAGGCGGTAGTCGGCATGGTTGTAGATCGTTTCCACTCCCATGGCGCGCATCACCTTGTAAAAGCCCTGCGCCGTGGTGCGCTTGAAGAAGGTATCCTTTTTGCGGGAGCTGCGAACACCGTAGACCACGTCGTAGCCCTCGGCGTATTTGTCCACCATTTCATCAATGGCGTTGATGTCATCCTGCAGATCGGCGTCCAGACTGATGGCGGCGTCGCATTCCGCGCGCACCGTCATCAACCCTGCCAAAAGGGCATTCTGATGACCGCGGTTGCGGGAAAGGCAGATGCCGCGAAAGAGCTTGTCCTCCTTGTGGAGGGCTTGGATCAGCTCCCAGGTGCGGTCCTTGGAGCCATCGTTCACAAAAACCACACGACTTTCGGGCGAGATCCTTCCCGCTTCCGTGAGTGCGGTCATTTTTTCCTTCAATCGGGAGGCGGTTTCGGGAAGAACCTCCTCCTCGTTGTAGCAGGGGATCACAAGATACAGCTTCATGAGGGCTCCTTTCTCACATCCAAAAATCAAAGATTCGTTCAAAGCGCAGGAACGCCGTTTCCAGCAGTCCCGATTTGCTCATGTAGGCGTAGACAAGACCGAAATTGCAGAGGAACGCCACCAAAACCGAAAGCACAAGGAACACCTGCAGGATCCGCTTGGTTTGTCCCTCCGCGCGGCGAACGTAGAGCAGAAACAGAATACTCAAGGCGCCGAGAATGAACTGCCACGCGAAGTCGGTGCAATAGCGAACGCCGTAGCCGCTTTCCCAAATGGAGAAGATAATGCCCAACGGCACCAAAAGGCAGGCGGCGAGAACTGTGGGAACCGCTTGGCGCCGCTCGTTTTTCGTCATGGCGCGGCAGGCGGGGATCGCCGCCAGATAGCCCCACGTGGGGAGGGCGCTGAAAAGGAGCCCTACGGCATATCGGTTGGCAATGTAATAGTATCCGTTTGCGGCAAGGTCCGAGAAATTGGCGAATACGTAGGGAAACTCGGGGCGAACCGAGGGGAAGGCGAACAGGAAATTATGGAAGCCGATCATGGCAAGGTCGGTGTGGTATTCGGCTTTGGTGAAGTCGTTGATGGTAAGGGAATACTGAATACCAAAATCCATGACCGAGCCGAAGCGAACGTAGTTGTATGCCATTTGCAGGCTGCCGATCAGCACGAAGGGGAGAAGCGCCGAGGCAAGATAGGAGAGGGTGGCGTTTCTTTTTTTGGCGGGGTTGGGATATTCGCCCCTGCGGCATTTCAGCAGACCGAAAAACAAGGGAATGAGGGCGGCAAGGCAATAGAGCGCCAGCGTGGGGCGGCTGAGAACTGCCAGGGAAAGGCAGACCGTTGAAAGGCAAACCGAGCCGAGACGGATGCGCCCTTCTCCGAAAACCCCCGACCGCAAAAGCAGCCAGATCCCCGCGCAGGTGAAGCAGAAGCCCGCCGTTTGGGCAATCTCATAAAAGAGGGGAGAGCAGAAATTATACCAAACGCCGCTGCAGAATTGGCAGATCAGGAGCCCCGAAAGCAGCATATTCAGGGAGACTCGCTTGCAGAACAGCTCGCAGAACGCCAGATAAGCAAGGGAGAGGAAGAGGATGCCCAAGGCGCCGAACAGCAAAACTGCCTCGGGGGTAGGAAAATAGAAGCCCGTGATCATGTGGTAGGGCAGGAAAAGCAGAAGAACGGGGGCAATGCCATAGTAGGAATAGTACTTGCCCTCAAAGAGTAGGTGATCCCATTTATAGTAGATTCCCGCGTTGGAGCGCTCGCTCCAATCGTAGGGATTGTTCAGCGCCAGAAGCTCCTCGGAGGGCTTGTCCAAAAGCTCCGCCTGACCTGCCTCAAAGGCATCCACCAGCTCTTGGGTAATCTGGTTGCCGGAGGACTGTTGAAAGCCTCCCGAAATGCCGCCTGTTCTGTCATACTGGTAGAGGAAGGTGATGGCAGCGGCACCAAGAATCAGCGCAAGCGTTATCAGGAGCGCAAGAGCGCGGAAGCGGGCTCTGCGGTTTTCGTAGGTATCCTTCATGGAGGGGCAGGTGATCAGAGCGTAGATACCGAACGCCGCGCCAACAAGCAGGAGCAGACGAAGGGGCGAGAAGACCATGGGGATGCTTTCGTTGAGGGTGACGGATCGGAAGCGCACGGCGCCGTCGGTTTTGGGGGTGAGACGGATGCGCAGATCGCTGACGTTTCCGCTGAGGTTCAGCACAAGATAGGCGGAGCGCTCGTCCCCGCGGATCAGCTGTCCCTCGGTCACGGCGGAGCGGTAGTAGCCCTGCTGGGTTTCATCCTTGGCGTCCACCCGAACGTTCACGAAGGGAGTTCCCACAAAGTCCTCCTCCAGGTTTTCCTCCATTTCACATTCCAGTCGGAGGGTGCCAACGGGGAAGGAAAGTCCCCGCAGCTCCAGCGTGGGATTGGAGACGCCGCCCGAAAGGGTCAGCTCCGAGCTTTCGGCGGTGTAGGTAACCGCTTGATAGTTGCCGAGGACGAGATGAAAGCTGTGAAAATTGCAAACAAAGATTTCAAGCAGCAAGGCTGCCGACAAAAGCATCAGCCCGAACCTGCGGGTTGCGGCACGCTTGGGCAGAAAAATCACCGAGGCAAGGAGAAGGAGAAATAAAAACAGATAGAGGACGAGATCCATAAGCACCTCCGAAAAAACGAACTTGGATACGATTATTGTACCAAAAAAAGAAGTCTCTGTCAAGGGTGTGAGGATGATTGCCCGAAAAAAACGGAAAAAGACTTGCATATGCGGGCAAAAAATGATATACTAAAGAAAAAACCAACGGATTGGAGGCTTTCTCATGACAACCTACCAGGAAATCCGCGAAAACCGCGAGATCAAGACCTATATTCTCTCTGCCGACGAATCGCTTCGGGCATTGGGCTACACCGAGCATAGTCTGGCTCACGTTACCCGAGTGGCGGAGGATACGGGGCGCTTGCTGACCGAGCTGGGCGCCAACGCCCGTTTGGCGGAGCTTGGGCGGATTGCGGGGTATCTCCACGATATCGGCAATCTGGTGAACCGCACTGCCCATAGCATCAGCGGCGCGGTGATGGCGTTTGAGCTGCTGAGTCGCTTGCAATTTCCCGCCGAGGAGCTTGCAATGATCACAACCGCCATTGGCAATCACGATGAGGGAACGGGGGTTCCCGTGAGCGATCTGGCGGCGGCGCTGATTCTTGCCGACAAAAGCGACGTTCGGCGTTCTCGGGTGCGAAATCCGCAGGAGGTGGCGTTTGATATCCACGATCGGGTGAATTACGCCGCGGTTTCCTCGGAGCTTTTGGTGGAGCGGGAGGCAGGAGAAATCATTTTGAGACTGAAGGTAGACACCGAGATCAGCCCGCTGATGGAGTACTTTGAAATTTTTCTGAACCGCATGACCCTCTGCCGCCAAGCGGCGGAGCGGCTGGGACAGCGGTTCCGTTTGCAGATCAACGGGCAGCTCCTTGCGTGAGGAGCTGCCCGCTGATTGCTGTTATCCTTTCCGATCAATTTCCCCCTCCGCTTTCAGCTCTGTGAGCGTTTCCACGGCGGCACGCTCGTAGGCGGGGAAGCGGATCTCATAGGCTGTTCCGTCCCGCTCCAGCTCCAAAGCAAGGTAACCGCGGCAGGAAATTAAGCCCGCATGGGTTACCGAAAGCTTGTGGGGCTTGTAGAGGGGATCCATGGGGGAAATCGGCTTATTCCAGCCCGAAAGCAACACCCGCTTGTCCACGGCGCGCAGGCGCTTCAATTCCTCCAAGGGAAACTCGTAGCGATGCTCCACGTCGGCAAGGCAGAGGCGGTTGCCCGTGAGAAAGGCGGAGATCTGAAAATTCGCCAAGGGGTAGGAAACGGGTGCCGCTTCGCCGTTCTTTTCCTTGTAGCGGTAGATCAGAATGTCCAATTCGCAGGCGTTTTCGGGAACCTGCAGGTCGGCGCGAATGGCGGGGAGCAGGCGTTCCATGTCACGGTTCAGCTGCTCTGCCGCGTTGCTGTTCTCGGCGGAGCGGCGAATCACGCGCTCGTAGATCCAAAGCGCCGCGCCAAGCAAAAGGCAAAGAAAGCCCGAAACGATCAAAGCGGGGGCGTTGCCCCAAACCGTTGCAAAGCCCAATTGAAAGCCGTTGGCGAGAAAGATCAGAACCACCGTGACGCCAAAGCCACCAACAATATATTTGGCGAGCATTGCCCAAAGCGGGAGCGTGCTTTTCTTTACCAGCTTTTCCAGCCCTTCCTGACAGCGGTCGTATTCTCGGATGTTGACCTCGCTTGGAGCGGCGGCAACAAAGGGGGCGGAATTGAAATCCTGATTGGCTTTGCTGTGCGTCACGTCGATCCCAAAAACAGGTTTCATGAGAATGTCCTCCTGTGGCGTTTTTTGTAAAATTATTATAGCATGGATGCGAGAATTTGTCAAGAAGAGGGGAAGATCTTTTGTACAATGGCTTTCACGAACGACATGCTCTTTTGTTTACAATGCTTCCTTTTCCCGCGCTTTGGCAAAAACCCACTTCCTCTTATGGAAAATTGTGAATTTTTCAACAACCTTGTATTGACAATCCCAATGGGTTGTGCTATAATAAAGCAGAAGTATAATTTCGATAGCCTGATGTTTTTGAAAACGGGCGGAAAGGGGGGGCAACGTGCCAAAAATTTTGCGACGGACGTGGAGTATCATCACAAGTATTTTGGTTGCCCTCATGGTGGCTGCCGCGGGTTTATTGGTGGGGGTGCGACTGTTTGGAATTCAGCCCTACACCGTTCTCTCGGGCTCCATGGAGCCCAACTATCACGTGGGATCGCTGATCTACGTGAAGCCCGTGGATCCGCTGGAGCTAAAGGTGAATGACCCCGTCACCTATCGGGTGAGCAGCACCACGGTGGTTACCCACCGCATCATTGAGGTGATTCCCGATGAGGAGGATCCAACTGTGGTGCGCTTTCGCACCCAAGGGGACGCCAACCAGACCCCCGACGGTGATCTGCTCCACAGCAACAACGTGATCGGAACGCCGATCTTCACCATTCCGCTCTTGGGCTACGCGGCGGCGTTTCTGCAGGGCTCGCCCGGGCGGTACATTGCCATCGGCGCCTGCATGGCGATTGTTGCGCTGGTGTTCCTGCCCGATCTTCTTTTTGGAAAAGAGACGGACAGCAAGAAGCCCGAGGACAAGGGCTAAGCTCGTTGGCGAACGAAAAACGCAATTCTGTTGGTGACACGCCGAAAAGGCATCACATAAATAAATTTTTTCGGAGGAAAAAGAAAATGAAGAACAAGAAGTTACTCAAATCTCTCGGACTGTTTGCCTGTGCAATTCTGTTGGTTGTGGGCTCGGTAACCGGAACCATGGCGTACCTGACTTCCCGCAAAACGGTAACAAACACATTCTCCTTTGGTAATGTTTCCATCTCTATGGACGAGTCCAAGGTTAACCTGTACGGTGTACCTGAAACTCCTGCCAGCAGAGTTACTGAAAACCAGTATAAGTTGATCCCCGGTCAAACCTATGTTAAGGATCCCATCATTACGGTTGCGGCAGGCAGTGAGGAGTGTTATCTCTATGTGAAGATCGATAATGACTTGACCGGTATCGAAGTCGCCGCCGATGATACTGCGGATGCAACCGAGAGCATTGAGGAGCAACTGATAGCGAACGGTTGGGTGGCGCTGGAAGGTGTTTCCAAGGTGTATGTTTACATGGGAGATAAGTCGGTTTCGGGCAAGGTGAAGGCTGGTGTTGATACGCCCGTAGCGGTTGATACATTTGGCAATTTCACGGTTAAATCCGAGGTTTCCAGTACCACGATCGATGGTTTTGGTATTAAGACTATTGTTGTGACCGCTTATGCTGTTCAAACTGCGGGCTTTGCGGATGCGAAGACTGCGTTTACCACTGCGTTTGCCGGCGGTTACTAATCTTAAAGGAACATTAAACGAGGTTACAGATCATGAAAGCAAAAAAGATTGTTGTAATCGCTTTAGCGCTTGTTCTGATGTGCGGCACTTGCATTGGCGGTACATACGCATGGCTGATGGCGAAATCAGATACAATTCAAAACTCCTTCACGGTTGGTAAGGTTGCTATTACGCTGGAGGAAACCACCGGCAATGAATACAAGATGATTCCCGGCGCAACCGTTGCAAAGGATCCCAAGGTTACCGTGAAATCCGGTAGTGAGGAGTGCTACGTGTTTGTGAAGGTGGATGCAACCAACGTTGCCAATGTTCTGGTGTATGAAATTGCGGACGGATGGACGATGCTGACCGAAACCGCAACCTCCGTGGTCTACTATCGTGAGCAGGCGGCAACCGACGCGGACGTAGCCTATGACGTTTTGAAGAACAATCAGATTACCGTTGCCGAGGACGTGAACGTGAACACCGCGGCCGCAACGCTGAACTTCACCGCGTATGCAATTCAAAAGACCGGTATGACGGATGCTGCAGACGCATGGGCAACCGTTTCCACCGCTGCCGCAGATCAATTTGCAACGCCCGCTCAGAACGGTTGATTGGCGCTACGGTAACGCAGGATGAAAAAAAGAATCTTTTTGATTGCTTTGGTGGCATCTGTTCTTGCCATCTCCCTGGTTGGTGCAACCTCGGCATACTTTACCGATACACGCACTGCTGTGAATGTTTTCACGGTTGGAAGCGTTGATATTAAGTTTACCGAGTGGGATGCCAATAAACAGCAGGTTGAGATTGCGGGCACCGATGATATCATTGATTACGGCACGCTGTATCCCGGTCGTGTGATTCAAAAGAATCCCACGGTAACGGTAACAAGCAACGATTCCGCTTTTGTTGCGGCGCGAATTGTCATCACCAACGATAACGCGCAAAACGGCTCTATTCCGTCCACCGCGAATATCACTTCGCTGATCACCGACACCAACGTGATGGAGTTTTTCTCCGGAGGTCGGTTGGGTGACGGCAACGGTGTAACGATTGCGAAATCGGTCAATTACGTCAGTGACTACGTTGAAATTTTGGTTGTTGTCAACTCCGCGGTTTCCAAGAACGGGGAATTTCTCGTGTTTGAGAATTTCACAATCCCCGGTAGCTGGAACAACGCGCAAATGGATATTTGCAACGGGTTGGAGGTAACCGTTGAAGCCTACGCGGTTCAAACGGCAGGCTTTGAGGGTCAAACCGCTGTGAGTGCCGTAAAAACGGCATTTCCCACCGCTTTCGCGAATATGCCTTGATTTTTTCTCCGAGCAGAGGTCTCCCTCGGGAGACCTCTGCGGGGAAAATCATTTTTCAGAAAGGAGCCGAGCCATGAGACCTGAATATCGCGCGGGTGCGATCACTCTTTGTGCCGTGAGGCTGCGAGATCTTTGCAGACAGAACCGAATGAAGCTCAATGCCAAAATGAAGCGCTCTCTGGCTGCGGCGCTGTTGCCCGTTCTGGTGGCGGCAATCGCCTTTACGGCTCAAACCTATGCCTATTTCACCGCCGACGGTGGAACGGGCGAAAGCGTGATCAAAGCGGGTAACCTGGAGATCACGCTTCTGGAATTCATGATTCCCCCGGGCGGAACTGAGCCCGTTCCTTATCGCGATCCCATTCGTGTGATGCCCGCCACGGGTGTCAGCAAGATTGTTTCCGTGAAGAATAACGGAACCCTCCCCGCCTACGTGCGCCTGGAGGTGAACAAGGATATCACCCTTTCTGCCGCAGGTCAGGGAGAAACGGGTGACCCCTCTCTGATCTATTTCCTCCCAAACACGGCGGATTGGACAGAATCCAACGGATTTTATTACTACAACCGTTCCCTGGCTCCGGGCGAGGAAACCACGCCTCTTTTCACAGAGGTGCGCTTCGATCCCTCCATGGGAAATCTCTACAAGGACAGTCTCGTAACCTTCAGAATTTATGCCGATGCAATACAAGCCGACTACACGGGCTCTTCTCCTATGAACGCCGTGGGCTGGCCTGAAAGGAATCCTTGATGACAAAACTTAGAAAACAACGCAGAGCGTTGGCGCTTCTGCTCTCCGTGATCCTCCTGTTTTTGGCGGTTCCCCCCTCTGTGCTTTATGCGGAGGATGCCCCCGAAACGGTTCGGATTCTGTGCAACGGAGAGGACCTTGATTCCGCTCTGCTTCATGAACAAGGCGAGCTGATGCTCACCGCGGAAACCGAGCTGGAGGGGGTTCTCAGCTATGGCTGGGAGATCCTCGGCAAAAGCGGTAAGTGGGTGCAGATCAGCGATAAATATACCGAGGCGTGCAGGGTGAACTATGCTCTGGTGCTGAACTGCCTCAATGACCTCCGCGAAACGCAGCTTCGTTGCTTCATTGGCAAGGATGGCGAGCGCCACTACAGCGAGCCCTTCACGGTTTCGGTTTCGGTGCGCGGACCGCTCATGTATTCGTCGGGCGCGGGCGATCCCATGCCCATCTCCGATTCCAATGAGGTTGGCGGCGGGGAAGGCGGCGGAAGCACGGGTGGGCTGGCTGTGGTCACCATTCATTACAACTTCAAAACGGACAGCGCCGAGGCAAATCCTCCCTCCGTGCTAACCTACCTGAAGGGAACCAACGTCAACCGCTACGTAAACAGTCCCAATATCGTGGGTTACCGCCCCGTTATCTACACGCAGGATGCCGAGGGAAATCCCGTTGAGTCCTCGGGCGAAACCATTTTGGTGCGCTTCGATAACATTCAGGAGGACAAGGACATCTACGTTGTTTACCTGCCAACGCTGGTAAAATATCAGGTGCATCACCACCGCCAAAATCTGGTTGGAGACGAATACGAGGCGGATCCCTTCCTGATTGAGGAGAAAACGGGCTACACAGGCATGGAGGTTTTTGATGCCGTTCTCAAAATGGAGGGCTACAAGGGCAACACGCAGAAGAGCTTCCGTATCGCCGCGGACGGCTCCACCGTTGTGGAGGTTTACTACGACCGCGTTTACTACCACGTGGACTTCAATCTGGACGGCGGCTACGGAACCACCTCCCGCTACGTTCGCTACGGAACGATTGTAACCGCCGATATTCCCGTTTACCCGGGGCATAAATTCGTTCAATGGCTGTTGGTGGAGTGCTACGGCATGGATGAGGGGCGACATCAGGCAACCGACGAGGAAAAAATGACCTACGCGCTGATCGACGCCACCACGCAGATCGCCGTTCTCCATAATCTGACCTACGAAGCCCTTTGGGCGCTGGACTACACCTCCTACACCGTGGTTTATTGGAAGGAGAACGCCAACGACAACAACTATAGCTTCTGGGGCTCGAAAACGGTTGGTTTGACCGATGACGGTGTTTACGATAAAACCGTTTCGCCCGGAATCTTTATCAGCGGTCAAGACGATTTCACCGCATCCGATAAGCAGTATTTCACCTTTGATTCCGCCAGAACCGATAAGAACGTGCTGGTGAAGGGCGACGGAACCACCGTGATCAACGTGTACTACCGTCGGAATCTCTACACCGTTAAGTTCAACGCCTATCATCCCGAACACAATTGTGCTTATGAGGAGCATGCCCACGGCGATGGTACCTGTGAGAATGAGCTGATTTGCACCTATGAGGAGCATACCCATAGCGACGCTTGCGAGATTTTGTGCGGCAAGGTTGCCCACATTCATAATGATGCCTGCTGTACCATCCCGCTTTGTACCGCGCAGGCAGCCTCCTGCTATCCCGAGGGGGTGGTTGGCAACGCTGCGGGTACCGTTTGGTTTGCCCCCTCCAATCCCGCGCAGGGGCAGATCTATAAGCGGAACAACAATAATGTGTATATCTATGTTGGCGAGCGTTGGTATCGGTACGGAAAGGCGGGAAACACCGTTAACAACGGCGACGTGATCGAGCGGATCTGCCATTATCAGCACGGTACCTACAAATG
>SVSC01000068.1 GCA_015064525.1 Oscillospiraceae bacterium | reverse complement strand
CAGGCTTGCCCTCCTCATAGGCGAAGTCCACCTCGGTCATGCGAACGTCACCGCGCAGAGGCGTGTAGGTGACGGTTCCGTCGCCGTGGGGGTGCTTCCACGCCCACTGACCCGTGTGGCGGTCACTTTCCTTCACGTTGCCGTTTTCGTCGATCTCGGCGTCCACCAGTGTTACGTAGCCCTCGTCTGCCTCGGGCGCCTCGTCCATCAGGTTGAACACACGCTGCGCGCCTGCCATACCCATCACGATCGAGTTGATCTGCTGGGAAAGCTGGTTAATATTTCCGGTGAACTGCTTGGTCATGTTCAGGAAGGGGACCACAATGCTGATCGTAACCAGCGGCATCCCCGACAGGCTCAGGTTGGGAACGTTCAGCGCGATCATCAGCCCCCCGATCACGGCAACGATCACGTACATCACGTTACCGATGTTCATAATGATGGGACCGAGGGCATTGGCGTAGGCGTGGGCGCGGTAGCTGTCCTCGTAGAGCGCCTCGTTGATCTTTCCGAAATCCTCCTTGCAGGCGGACTCATGACAGAAGACCTTGATCACCTTTTGTCCGTTCATCATTTCCTGAACGAAGCCCTCCTGGCGACCGATGGACTTCTGCATCCGCACGAAATACTTGGCGGAGCCGCTGCCGATCTTTTTGGAGGTGAACGCCATGAACACCACCCCCAAAAGCAGGAGCAGGGTGAGCCAAACGCTGTAGTAGAGCATGATGATGAGAACGGTGGTAACGATAGCGGTGGCGCGCACCAGGGTGGGAAGCGCCTGAGAAACCAGCTGGCGCAGGGTGTCGATATCGTTGGTGTAGTAGCTCATGATATCGCCGTGCTTGTGGGTATCGAAATATCGGATGGGGAGATTTTGCATTCCCGCGAACATTTTCTGTCGCATTTTGTCGAGGAAGCCTTGGGTGATAATTGCCATCAGCTGAGTCTCCACGGTGATGGAGATGATGGAAAGAACGTACAGCCCGATCAGGACCAGCACCTTGGGAACAATGGTGGATTTCGCCAGCTCCCAGGTGAGCCCCTGCTCCTGAGCCAGACCGATGGATTCGATTACCTGCTGAAGAAAGAGCGCGGGAATGGAGGAAACAATGGCGGTGAAAAGGGTGCAGAAGATCGAGAGGGGGATCATTTTGGGGTAAGCGCGGAACAAAAGGGAGAGCAGGCGCGTCAGAACGCCCTTATTGAATTTCGGCTTTTGCATTTTTTGTTCAGGCATTGGCGGTGTCCTCCTTTCCGTTGACCTGCTGTTCATAAACCTCGCGGTAGATAGTGCTGCTTTGCAACAGCTCCTCGTGGGTACCCGCGGATTCGATTTTTCCGTTCTCCATCACCACGATCAGATCGGCATCCTCTACCGAGGAGATTCGTTGCGCGATGATGATTTTGGTGGTTTCGGGAATGTATTGGCGGAAGCCCGCGCGGATCAGCGCGTCGGTTTTGGTGTCCACAGCGCTGGTGGAATCGTCGAGAATCAGAATCTTGGGCTTTTTCAGAAGCGCGCGGGCAATGCAAAGGCGCTGCTTCTGACCACCTGAGACGTTGGTGCCGCCCTGCTCGATCATCGTGTCGTATCCCTCGGGGAAGGAGGTGACAAAATCGTGAGCCTGCGCCAGCTTGCAAGCCTGTACCAGCTCCTCGTCGGTGGCGTTGGGATTGCCCCAGCGCAGATTTTCCTTGATGGTTCCCGAGAAGAGCAGATTTTTTTGAAGCACCATGGCAACCTCGTTGCGAAGGCTTTCAATGCTGTAGTCCTTCACGCTTCTGCCACCCACGCGAACGGTACCCTCGGTGGCGTCGTAGAGACGCGGAATCAGCTGTACCAGGGAGGATTTTCCGGAGCCCGTTCCGCCAATGATCCCAACGGTCATGCCCGAACGGATCCGCAACTGAATGCCCTCCAGGGAGTTTTTCTTGGCGCCCTTGGCGTATTTGAAATTGACGTTTTCGAACTCGATGGAGCCGTCCGCCACTTGGGTAACGGGGGCTTCGGGCTCCGCCATATCGGGAAGCTCATCCAGCACCTCGCAGATACGCTTTGCCGATTCGGCGGACATGGTGAGCATCACGTAGATCATGGAGAGCATCATCAGCGACATGAGGATCTGGAAGCCGTAGGTGAGCATCGCGGAGATCTGTCCAACGTCAACGCCGCTACCGTTGATCGCCATGCGGGAGCCGATGAGCAGAACAAAGCCCATGTTGAAATAGATGCAGAACTGCATGAGGGGCGTGTTGAGAGAAACGATGCGCTCGGCACGGGTGAAGTCGGCGCAGATCGAATCGGCAGCCTTTCCGAACTTTTCTTTTTCGTAGCCCTCACGGGAAAAGCCCTTTACCACGCGCATCCCGCGAACGTTTTCCTCAATCGACTCGTTGAGGCGGTCGTATTTCTTAAACACTCTGCGGAAGGCGGGCATGGCATGGTGAGCAATCAGGAGCAGACCTCCCGCCAAAACGGGAATCACCACCACGAACAGCCCTGCCAGAGCGCCGCCCATGTAGGTTGCCATGATCACCGAGAAGAGCAGCATCAGGGGACTGCGGATAGCGGTACGGATGAGCATCATGAAGGACATCTGCACGTTGGCAACGTCGGTGGTCATACGGGTGACCAGCGAGGTGGAGGAGAATTTATCAATGTTAGCAAAGGTGAAGGTTTGAATTTTGCCGAAGAGATCGTGGCGCAGGTTTTTGGCAAAGCCCGCCGACGCCTTGGCGCAGGAGAAGCCCGCGATGCCGCCGCAGCAGAGGGAGATCACAGCCATCACAGCCAAAAGGATCCCCTTTTGCGTGATCACGTCCATCCCCGCACCGTATTTGATCTGATTCACCAGATCGGCGGTGATAAAGGGGATCAGGGTTTCAATGATCGCCTCACAAACGATAAAGACCAGCGTGAGGATGGTTGGGGTTTTGTATTCTCTCACGCATCTTGCAAGTTTTTTGAACATGGTTTCACCAATTCCTTTCTTTACGTTTCTTTGCTTGCGTCTCCGCAATCGGGAGTATCCAGCAGCGTGCAAAGCTCCTCCATCCTGCGAACCGTTTCGGCATACTCGCCCTCGGGCATAAAGGATTTCAGTCTTTCCTCAAATTCCTTCATTGCCCGCTCCGCCGCAAGCAGGGCGCCCTCTCCAATGGGGGTTAGGCAGAGCTTTTTCAGCCGTCCGTCGCCGTTCACGGGTTGACGCTCCAGCAAGCGCTTCTGCTCCATCAGATCCACGGTTTGGGAAACGGTGGAGCGACGGATGTGAAAGGCGTTTTCCAGATCCTTCTGGAAAACGTCGCGATCGCTGTGGTCGCGGATATAGCACAGCACCCAGATGGTTCTGCCCGAAAGGGGGGCACCGTAGTCCGCGGTGGCGCGGGCAATGGCGTTGTCTATGCATCTGCGCATCAGCAGAGAAGCGTGGCAGACCAGCTTTCCCAAATCACGTTGTTCGATTTCGGTCACCTCCCGATCAAAAGCAAATTGTTAGGCGCCTAACAGTTTAACATATTTTTGCACAAAAATCAAGACCGAAAATTGTAAATTATTTATGACGGTTTGGAGCGGCGTTCGGTTTTTTCCCACGCTTTCGGCAATCTTCTTGACAAAGATCGGAATATGATGTATAATGAAGGGAGAACGAATGACAGGAGGGATCGGAATGCTGTCTGCGGCTTTCAGCGCGGGACTTTGCGGAATCGAAGGGTTTCCCGTTACGGTGGAATGTAATATCCAGGACAAATTGGAGGGCTTTGAGCTGGTGGGGCTTCCCGATCTTGCCGTTCGCGAGGCAAAGGAGCGGGTGTGGAACGCCTGCATCAACAGCGGCTACTCCTTTCCCTATGCCCGCATCACCGTGAATCTCGCGCCCGCCGACCGAAAAAAGGAGGGCTCTGCCTTCGATCTTGCCATTCTGACGGGAATTTTCCGTAGCTCCGGTGTGATCCGCAGGGACGTGGAGCTTTCGGGGCGGTGCCTGGTTGGGGAGCTTTCTCTTTCGGGAGAGGTACGCGGAGTGAACGGTGTTTTGTGTATGTGCGTTGCTGCCAGAGACGCGGGCTTTGCCGAGTTCTACGCTCCTGCCGAGAATGCCGCCGAGGCGTCTGCCGTGGAGGGGATCCGCGTGTACGCGGTTCACAGTATGCGCGAGCTGGTGGAGCATTTCAACGGCGTCCGCGTGATGGAGCCCGTTACCTGCGACAGAGCGGCGTTTACCCGCGCCTTTCAGTCGGGAACCCTGGATTTTCTGGACGTGCGCGGACAGTCTGCCGCCAAGAGAGCCATGGAGGTTGCCGCCGCGGGCGGACATAATATTCTTCTGATCGGCCCTCCCGGAACGGGAAAATCCATGCTTGCCAAGCGATTGCCCTCTATCCTGCCGCCTCTCACCTTTTCCGAGGCGATCGAAACCACCAAGGTTCATTCGGTGGCGGGGATGCTTCCCGAGGGCGTTTCGTTGCTCACCTCCCGTCCCTTCCGCTCTCCCCACCATACCATGAGCTCGGTGAGTCTGGTGGGCGGCGGCATCACCCCCAAGCCCGGGGAGGTATCCCTCGCCAACAACGGCGTGCTGTTCCTCGACGAGCTTCCCGAGTTTTCCAAGCAGGTTACCGACGCGCTTCGCCAGCCCTTGGAGGATCGTCGGGTAACCATCACCAGAGCCAACGGGCGCCTGACCTTTCCATGCTCCTTTATGCTGGTGGGCGCGATGAACCCCTGCCGTTGCGGCTATTTCGGACACCCTACCCGTCAATGCACCTGCAAAAAGGGAGACGTTCAACGGTACATCTCCAAGATCAGCGGCCCCATGCTGGATCGCATGGATATCCAGATCGAGCTGCCGTCCTTGTCCTACGACGATATTTCCCGCCCGGATCCGCAGGCGGAGTCCTCGGCGTCGATCCGCGCCCGCGTAACGGCAGCCCGTGAGTTTGCCGCCGCCCGTATGGCGGGGGCGCGCCCCGATCTTTTCTGCAACGCGCAGCTGGATGCTCGGGGGATCCACGACTTTTGTCAGCTTGCGCCCGATGCTTCGGCGCTTCTCAAGGCGGCGTACGATCGCTTGGGGCTCAGCGCCAGAGGCTACGACCGCATCCTGCGGGTGGCGCGCACCGTGGCGGATCTGGAGCAAAGCGAGCTGATTCGCGGGTCGCACGTGGCGGAGGCAATTCAGTACCGATCCTTGGATCGGAAATATTGGGGATAATCCCGTATCAAACATTCGGAGAACGTTTATGACCGATCTTTTATGTAAGCTTTTTATCAAAAATCCCAGAAAAACCGCCGACGCGGCTGTCAGAAGGGCATACGGCACCCTCGCCTCGATTGTTGGGATCCTTGTGAACACCCTGCTGTTCGGCTTGAAATTCACCGTTGGCACGCTGTTTCATTCGGTTGCCATCCGCGCCGACGCCATCAATAATATCTCCGACGCGGGCTCTCAGCTGGTGTCGCTGATTTCCTTCCGCATTTCCTCAAAGCCCGCGGACAGGGAACACCCCTTCGGTCACGCGCGTATGGAGTACGTAACCTCCCTGATCGTCTCCTTTTTGATTCTGCACGTAGGGCTGGAGCTTCTCACCGAGTCGGTGGTCAAAATTTTCAAGCCGGAGCCGCCAACCGTGAAAAGCGTGACGGTCTGGATTCTTCTGGCATCCATCGGGGCAAAGCTCTGGTTGGGGCTTTTCAACCGCACGCTGGGGAGAAGGATCGATTCCTCCGTGATGCGCGCAACCGCCGCGGACGCCTTTTCGGATTGCCTCTCCACGGGCGCCATTCTGATCTCCACCCTGGTGATGCTTCTTTTCCCCCAATGGAATCTGAATTTGGACGCATATATGGGCGTGATCGTGGCAATCCTCATTCTGATCTCGGGCGTGAAGATTCTTTTGGAGGCAAAGGATTCTCTTCTGGGCGGCGCTCCCTCCGAGGAGGTGGTGCGGCAGATCACCGAGGCGGTGGAGGCGGTTCCGCAGGCCCTCGGCATCCACGATTTGGAGGTGCATAACTACGGCCCCGGCCACATCGTTGCAACCCTGCACGTGGAGGTGGACGGCAAGACCGACGTGTTTGAAACCCACGATATGATCGACGCGCTGGAGCAACGGCTGCGTCGGGAGTGGGGGATCCTTGCCACCATCCATATGGACCCCATCGTTACCGATAACGAAACGGTGAACCGTTTACGGGAGCTGACGATCCGTGAGGTGGAGGCTGTTGACCCCTCCATGCGGATTCATGATTTCCGTATGGTGCAGGGCCCCACCCACACCAATCTGATCTTCGACGTTGCCGTTCCCTTTGAGCTGCCCCTCACCGAGGACGAGGTGAAGCGAGCGGTGGCGGATCGGATCAGCCGTGTGGATCCCTCCTATTTCACGGTGATCACCGTTGATCGGGTGTGAAGGGCTCGGCTCGGAATTGTTAAGAATTGTTCATAAAAATCCCGTATGGCGTCGAATTTTTTTGAAAACGTATTGAAAAGCCATGGGAAATATGGTATAATATCCCTATGCACGCGGTTTTCAAAACCGGAAAGGCGGTAATCAACCAATGTCGAAATTCCAGAATTATCACATCGAGGTCTATGCCGACCTCAAGCAAATGCTGGGCTCCTGCGTGGAGACCTACGGAGAAAAGACGCTGTTCATGCAAAAGGAAAACGGCGCCTACAAAAATTACAGCTTCCGTCAGTTTGGAAATGACGTGAACGCGTTGGGAACCGAGCTTTTGTCCAGAGGCTTCGGAGGAAAAAAGATTATTGTCACGGGAGAGAACTGCTATGCGTGGGTTACCGCGTATATGGCGGTGATCTGCGGCGTTGGCGTGGTGGTTCCCGTGGATAAGGAAATTCCTGCCGAGGAGATTGCCAATATTGCCAAAATTTCCGAGGCGGCGGCGGTTATCTATTCTCCGAAATATCAGGAAAAGATCAACGCCGTTGATCCTGCCGTGGAGCGGATTTGCTTCGACGCTCTGCCTGCGCTGATTGCCGACGGTGCCGAGCTTCTCCGAGAGGGCAATCGCGACTATCTCCGCGCGCCCATTGATCCCAACACGCTGGCATCCCTGATCTTCACGTCGGGCACCACGGGCGTTTCCAAGGGTGTTATGCTTTCTCACCGCAATATCTGCTTCAATCTTTCGGAAATGTGCCAGATGGTGTATATCGGACCAAAGGACGTTTTTCTGTCGGTTCTGCCCTTGCACCATGCCTATGAATGCACCTGCGGCTTCCTCTGCCAGGTGTATCGCGGCTGTACCGTGGCGTTCTCCGAGGGTCTGCGCTACATTACCAAAAATATGCAGGAGGTTCACCCCACCATCATCAACTGTGTTCCCCTGCTTCTCGACACCATGTATCGCAAGATCTGGTCGAACATCCGCAAGAACGGGCTGGAGAAAAAGGTAATGGCAATGGTCAAGGCAACCAACGCCATTCCCAACGAAAAGCTGCGCTATGCCGCAAAGCGCAGGATCTTTGCCACCGTGCATAAGAATTTTGGAGGAAAGCTCCGTTTGTTTATCTCGGGCGGCGCCGCTGTGGATCCCAAGGTGATCGGCGGACTGCGCGATCTCGGTATTTCGGCAATTCAGGGCTACGGACTCACCGAGTGCGCCCCCCTCGCCGCGCTGAACAGAGATACCTACCACAACGATTCGTCGGCAGGTCTTGCCACTCCCAATTCCTTGCTGGATATCTACGATATGCAGGATGACGGAACGGGCGAAATTCGCTATAAGGGCGATAACATTATGCTGGGCTACTATCAGATGCCCGAGTTGACGGCTGAGGTGATCCGCGACGGATGGTTCTATACGGGTGATCTTGGCTATCTGGATAAGAACGGATTTTTGCACATCACGGGAAGAAAGAAGAACGTGATTGTCACATCCAACGGAAAGAACATCTTCCCCGAGGAGCTGGAAACCTACCTTTGCCGCACGCCCTACGTTTCCGAGGCGGTGGTGGTTGGCTTTATCAACCCCAAAAAGAAGGACTACGATATCGTTGCCATTCTCTATGCCGACCGTGAGCGGATGGAGGAAACCTACGGCAAGGACTTTACCGACGAGCAGCTGGACGTGGAATTCCGCCGCGCGGTTGCCGAGGTGAACGGAACGGTGCAGTCCTACAAGCGCATTGAGACCTACGTGATCCGCCGCGAGGAGTTTCCCAAGAACGCCTCCAGAAAGATCAAGCGGGCGGGTCTTGCCGAAAGCGTGTTGGAGGAATATCAGAAAAAAATCAACGGCTGAGCCGATGGAACAAAAGCGACCGCAGGTGTGCAAACGCCCGCGGTCGCTTGCTTTGTTGCGGACGAGGCTTTGAACGCCGCCATAGGATTTGCTCTGAAAAAAAACTGTTTTTTTGTTGGATGCCCTTGAAAAAGTTGAGGGTTTGTGCTATGATGTTCTTAGGGAAATACCTTCCCTTTGAGAAAACAATTAAAAAAACAAATTGATGGAGGTACCAATGAAATACGGGATTCAGATGTACAGCGTGCGAGACGTAACGCCAACCGACATGGAGGGAGCGTTGCGCGCGCTTTCGGAAATGGGCTATTCCTACGTGGAATTTGCCGGCTTTTTCGACCATCCCGCCGAAGTGGTGAAGGGCTGGCTGGAAAAATACGGTCTGGAGGCAATTGGCACCCACACCCGTTGGAAGCAGATCCGCGATTGCTTTGACGAGGTGGTTGCCTACCACAAAACCATCGGCTGCAAGGAGATCATTGTTCCCAGCGCCGATCTCACAACCCTTGAGGGGGTGGAGAATTTCGTGAATTTCGTTGCGGACGCCGCCCCCCGCCTGGCAAAAGAGGGGCTCCGCCTTTCCTACCATAACCACGACAGAGAATTTCGCGTGATGGAATACGGCACCATGGCACATTCCGAGCTTCAGCGCCGCACCGATATGAGCTTTGAAATCGACACCTACTGGGTTTATCGCGCGGGATTGGAGCCTCTGCGGGTTCTGCGGGAGCTGGAAAGCCGCATTCCCTTGATCCACTTGAAGGACGGTCTCGCAGACGGAACGGGTAAGCCTCTCGGCATGGGAACGGCGCCCGTGGAGGCGGTTTGGAATTATGCCCGCGCAAAGGGGCTTCCCATGGTGGTGGAAAGCGAAACCCTCACGCCCAGCGGTCTTGCCGAGGCGGAAATTTGCATCAGGTATCTGCGTGGTCTGGAGGCAAAGGCGGGAATTTGAGGTCTGCTGAAAACGAAAGCGCTTTGGGGGAGTAGCTGTGACAGAGGTTTATCCGAACTATTATCCGTCCTTTTCCTGCGTTGGCGGGAGCTGTCGCCACAATTGCTGTATTGGCTGGGAGATCGACGTCAACGAGGAAGCCCTCCGCCGGTATGAAGCGGTGGAGGGCGAGCTTGGCGCGCGGCTGTGTCGGGAGATCGTGCGGGACGGCACCCCCCATTTCCGTTTGGGGGAGGGGGAGCGGTGTCCCTTTCTCAACAGTCGCAATCTGTGTGATCTGATTTTAGAGCTTGGAGAGGAGTCTCTGTGTGAAATCTGCGCCGAGCATCCTCGCTTCCGCAATTATCTGCCCGATCGGGTGGAGATCGGCTTGGGGCTCTGCTGCGAGGCGGCGGGGCGGTTGATCCTCGGTCAGCGGGAGCTTGCCGTGTTGATCTCGCGGGAGGAGCCTCCGCAGGGCGACGAGATTCTTGCTCTGCGCGATCGCGCGGTGGCGCTGCTGCAGGATCGCTCCGCGCCGATCCTTGAGCGGCTGGAGAGGCTCGACCGCTTCTGCGGAAACAACGATAAGCCCTTTTGCTTGGCGGAGTATTGCAGCTTTCTGCTGTCGCTGGAGCGGCTGGACGAGGCTTGGACGCGTCTGCTTTTGCGGGTGCGCGCGGGGGAAGCCTCCGCCGATTCGGAAGCCTTTCGCGTTTATATGGCAGACCGTGAAACCGAATTTGAGCAGTTTGCCGTCTACCTTGCCTACCGCCATTTGGCGCCCGCGTGGGACGAGGCTGAATTTTGCGCCCGCGCCGCCTTTGTGTCGAACGGCACCCGACTGCTTTATTGGGCGGCAACGGTGTTGTTCACCCAAAACGGCAGCTTTTCCTTTGCCGATATGGTGGAGCTGGCAAGGCTCTTTTCCTCAGAGCTGGAGTATTCCGAGGAGAACGCGGAGCGGCTTGTTGAAAGGGAATTGCGTTTTTGAAGCGCCCTGCTGTGCGTCCGAAAACAGCGGCTGACGCTTTTGTTCAATCTGACGATTTCCACACCTTGGTTCATGCCCTTGGCTGTTGCGTTTGAACGTGACAGCCCTTTTTTATGGAAAAGGTGAATTT
This sequence comes from Oscillospiraceae bacterium, assembly GCA_015064525.1. Lineage (GTDB taxonomy): Bacteria > Bacillota > Clostridia > Oscillospirales > CAG-272 > UMGS1865. The sequence goes on along the minus strand of SVSC01000068.1, from coordinate 2,616 downwards.
TTTTTGTTTTTTCTCCATTTTTTTGAAAATACCTATTTACATTTTGCTTTTTTTATGATATAATGTGGATTAAAGATCGGGTTTTGGTGTTCAAAATCGGGCAAAAAGCCGAAAAAGCAAAGAGGTCTTTCGCGTAACGCGCTGAAGATAAATTCGTTATTCCCAAAAAAACTTAAAGGAGGAAAACAAAAAATGACGAATTTGAAGCAAACCAAAAAGGCGTTGCTGACAAGCGTGATGGCACTGTTCCTGTGCTTCACCATGCTTCTCGGCACCACCTACGCTTGGTTTACGGATTCCGTAAGCTCGGCGAACAACATCATCACCGCGGGCAATCTGGACGTGGAGCTGGAATACTATGATGGCTCCAAGTGGGTCCCCGTGACCGAAACCACCAACGTGTTTGAGGAAAACACGCTGTGGGAGCCCGGTCACACCGAGGTAGTCTACCTGAAGGTTTCCAACCTTGGCACGCTGGCGCTGAAGTATAATCTGGCAGTCAACGTTGCAGGCGAGGTTGCGGGAACCAACGTCAAGAACGAGAGCTTCAAGCTTTCCAACGTTGTTGAGTATCAGGTAATCGACCTCATCGTAAACGACACCACTCCCTTCCAGGCTTATGCAGACCGTGAGGCTGCCCTCGCGGCGGTTACGGCTCCCGCAAAGCTGGCAAGCGCATACTCCAAGGTGTCCTACATCGCAGCCAAGGGCGACGCCCAGTACGTTGCAATGGTAGTGTATATGCCCGAGACCGTTAGCAACGAGGCAAACTACAAAACCGGCACCACCGCTCCCTCTTTGAATCTGGGTATTCGCCTGTTCGCAACCCAGAACACCGTTGAGGAGGATAGCTTCAACGAGAACTACGATATCGCCGCTCCTTGGGTAGGCGAAATCCCCGCAAGCCTTGCGGATACCACTCTTGAGATCGTTCCCGGTGGCGGAAGCCAGACCGGAACCATCACCGTGAACACCCCCTCCGACCTTGTTTATCTGAGCAAGCTGGCAGGGGAATGGGTTTCTCGCTACTCCAACGGTCTGGGAACCAACGTGGGCAACTACCGCGAGAACGTTGGCGGTAAGGGAACCGACTACTACTATCACTGGGCGTGGACCATTGAGCTGGCAAACGACCTTGACATGAGCAACATTCCCATGGATTCTATTGATATTTCCTACTGGGATGATTTCAAGGGCAACGGCCACACCATCACCAACGTTCTTTTGAAGGACGGACAGGACGGTCTGTTCATCAACGGAGCTAAGGCGGTTACCGATCTTACCGTGAAGAATATTGTTGTGAACGCTCCCAATGCCGAAACGGTTGGCGCTGTTTCCGGCAACGGTTCCATGACCAACGTTCACGTTGAGAATGCCACCGTTGTTGGCGGCAAGTACGTTGGCGGTATTTGCGGTAAGGGCTCCAGCTTCATCAACTGCTCCATCAAGAACGCTACCGTAACCGGTAACAACAAGACCGTTGGCGGTCTGGTTGGCTACTCCGTCGGTGACCCCGGTGCCGCTACCGTGAGCGGTAACACCGTTGAGAACGTAACTGTGATCGGCGCGTACAACGTTGGCGGTCTGCTGGGTCAGTCTCAGAACGAGACCGTTGAAGGCAACACCGTGAAGAACGTGACCGTGAAGAGCACAACCGAGCTTCCCACAAGCGCATCCTCCAACGAGGTTCGTACCGCAGAGGTTGCCGCACGTAGCGCGTTTGCCAACACCATCATCGGCGCTAACACCGTTGGGAACGTAACCTGCATCAACGTTGTAAATGTTGCCGCTCCCGCAGATCTTCAGGCTGCTATTAACAGTGGCGCAACCGAGATTGCTCTGGGCGCCGGCGAGTTTACCGCTGATCTCTATGTGGTTCCCGCAAACAGAACCTTGACCATCACCGGTCAGGGTGCCGCAACCAAGCTGAACTTCAAAAATCAGCAGGTTCGTCTGGAGCTGTTTGATTCCTTGACCATCAGCAACTGCACTTTGGGAAGAATGGTGAATAAGTCTTGGGGACAGCTGGTGTTTGGCTCCTCCACTGTAGCAGGCGGAGTTTACACCATTTCCAACTGTACCTTCAACGGCGAAGGCACGCAGGGAATCTACATCAATCAGAACGTAGCGGCAACCTTCAACATTGAGAATTGTACCTTCAACGGCGACTTCGGCGGCGAGGGTGCCATCACGATTCAGAACAATGACGGCGTTGCGATCACCGTTAACGTAACCGACTGCGCCTTTAACAACATCCCCGCTACAAGCCATGAGATCTATATTCTCTACGCTTACAACGGATGGACATTGAACGCTCCCGGCGTGAACGCTTACTGGAAGTAATTTCGTTGGGGCTTTCCCGCGCTCCCTTCCCTTGTGGGGAGGGGAGCCCCCCACGGGCAACGCGCGGGTAAGGCTGCAATCGCAACTGAAAAAGAAGCCTTCGCGATCTCAATGGTCGCGAAGGCTTCTTTTTTGTTTTTTTGATTTTTTTAAAAACCCCTATTTACATTTTGCGTTTTTTGTGATATAATGGTAAACACAAATTTTGTTTTTGTGTTGAAAATCGGGCAAAAAGCCGAAAAAACAAAGGGGTCTTTCGCGCGATGCGCTGAA
>SVSC01000067.1 GCA_015064525.1 Oscillospiraceae bacterium | reverse complement strand
GAGATACATTACCTCTCGGAAGGTAGCAAAAAGCACTTATGGAAATCACTTGCCATAAGTGTATTTGCGTTACTTTTGTCATGGATTTTGTAGTCTTTAATTAATACATATGAAGCACTGCATTTGTGGACACAAATGCAAAATACGGCATACCTCTTTCGAGATATGCCGTATTTTTGAAAAACTGTCCTTAAGAGTACCGTTCTATTACGGCGGATCTTTTTATGAGAATCAACTTATTTTTACAGTCATTTCAATATCGCTGATTTCAAACGATCCCGCATAGGCGTAGGTTGGAATATGAAAAATAAGATAAACCTTCTTGTTTGTGGAAAAATATTTCAAGTCGATTTCCCCACTGATCGAGGATCCCTCATCTAAGCTACACCATTTGCTATATCCGAAAGCGTTATCGGTATCCTCGCAATACCCCAAATACCCTTCAATATCTCGGGGGATCAACGTCCACATTGCATTACTTTTAAAAGTTGCCTTCACAGACACCTTGCTGTATCCGCCGTTTTGCACCGCTTGATCATAGATATCCGAAATATCCAGATAAACGTGATCGCTCAAAATCCCCAAGGAATACCCAACGTTGATCTTGTCGTACCGAGCCCCCTCTTTTAAAAGCTCGGGGTGAGCTTCCTGAATTTTGTCGGGCAGCTTCAGATCAGTGGGGTTGATCCCGGAAAGGTCAAAGCGCTCGTCCGAAAAGAAACCGTTATGAGTATCACTTTCCAGCAGAACCGTGAACGCGCGGGAGGAATCAAAGGTGGAGTAAATATCGTAGGAAGCCTCTTTTGCTCCCGCGGGAACAAACAGATTCATATAGCAATCCAAATCGGCACACACCGAATAGCGATAATATTTTCCCGCTGCGCAAGCATTCTTGAAATTGATCGTCTTCTCCTTCACATCACGGCGAACGCTTGTAACCACCGTTGTGTAGATCGATTCGTTTTGCTCTGTGCAGGAAAGCTCCAGCCGCTCCTCAAGCCCCGTTTCAAAGGAATCTCTTACCCTCGCAGAGGCGATGCCGTATTGCACTCCCGCCTCAAGCTCCATGGTGTTCTTGATGTAGGCGGTGGTGGAGGAGCCCACAGAGGAGGTTACGGTATTTCGGTAGCTTTTGGATAGGCTTTCCACCGTTATCCGCTCCTCCGTGATCTTCAATTCCTCAAAATCGTTTGAATAATAAAACGATTCAATATTGTAGATCTCCGCATATTCAATTTTCCCCAGGTAGATCACGTAGTAGCGGTTCCCGTCCTCATCCTTCCAGGAATCCAGAATCGGGTTCGCGGGAGAAATATCCTTTGCGTTTTTGATCTGATTGACAATTTCGCGAGAAGCCGCGACCTTGCCCTCGTTGCCCGTCTGAGTTGTGCCAGCGTCATCAGAACGAACGAGAATACCACATGCGGTGAACAGGAAAAAAGTGTCCAACAAAAGGGACAGTGCCAAAATCATAGAAACAATCCGTCTTTTCATTATAGTTCTCCTTAAAATTTTTTTGGTTTTCTTTCCGAACGCATCGGCGCATTAAACGCCGTATCGAACGGTATCATACGTTTGGTAAGCAGTGATTCTCCAATAACCCCCCGGGATAGGCGAGGCACTGAATTTGATAAAGGTATGATCCCGATCGTAATAGTACGGAGGGCTTCCAACCATGATAACGGTTCGATCCGCATCAAGGTACACCTTGATTTCCCGCAGATCCCCGGGATTATAATCCACGTCCACGTATCGGGATCCATCCGAAAAATCCATATACACGCTTTCCTTCACCAACCTCGGAATTGCGGGTTCCTCGTTTTGAGGAGGCACCGAATGCGCATCGGAGGAAGTCCCCCTCGCAACGCTTGATCCGCTTCCGCTCGTTGTATGACCTGAGCCGCCAAATATTTCGGGAATTACGTTAATGAGCCCACCAATCAGCAGGGGAATTCCAACAAACAAAATGATCAAAATCACCCATCCCATAAAAACGATCCTTTCTCAAAACAGAATTTCAACTCTTCCGAAAAGATACTCACGTATTTTCTCAACAAAAATCGACGCCGCTCGACCGATTTCAACTCGATTATATCACAATTTGAGATAAGTGTCAATATCTCATAGTGAGATTGCGTATAATGTTTTTTGATAAAAAAACAGGAGAGCTGCCATGATTATCACACGAATCAAGGATTTACGCGAGGATCACGATCTGACGCAAACCGAAATCGCCAAATACCTGCATATCAAGCAAAACACCTATTCGCAATATGAAACGGGGCAACGCCAGCTTCCTTTGGAATGCTTGATCGCCTTAGCAAGGTACTACAACACCTCCACCGATTACATTCTCGGCTTAACACAAGAAACAAAGCCCTACAGATAATAAAAGCCTTCATACGGTTGACAAATCGCCCGATTCGTTGTATAATTACACTGCCCGTTGGCAAAACAATGAAAAGGAGCCTTTCATGAACCTGAAAAAATACGTCGGTAACCGCGCCTTCTACCGCAAGGTTCTTGCCGTGGCTGTTCCCATGATGATTCAGAACGGTATCACCAATCTGGTGAATCTGCTGGACAACATTATGGTGGGGCGTCTCGGCACTGAGCCCATGTCGGGAGTTTCCATCGTAAACCAGTTCATTTTCGTCTTTAATCTACTGATCTTCGGCGCCGTTTCCGCCGCGGGAATCTTCACCGCCCAGTACCACGGCAACAAGGATACCGACGGCGTGCGCCACACCTTCCGCTTTAAGCTGTTGATCAACCTTGCCGCAGCAATCCTTGCCATCGTCTCCTTTGCCGCTCTTGATGACCGCCTCATCTCGCTCTTTCTCCACGCGGGCAGCGCCGAGGGGGATCTGGCGCTCACGCTGAGCTACGGCAAGCAATACCTTTTGATCATGCTGTTCGGGCTGTTGCCCTACGCCATTTCTCAGGTCTATGCCTCCACCATGCGGGAAACCGAGCAAACCCTCGTTCCCATGGCCGCAAGCGTGGTTGCCGTGGGCGTGAATTTTATTCTCAATCTGATCCTGATTTTCGGTATCCCCGGCATTCTCCCCGCCATGGGCGTTCGGGGCGCGGCGATTGCCACCGTGATCTCCCGTTTTGCCGAGCTTGCGGTTCTGGTGGCTTGGGGACACACCCATAAGAGCCGCTGCCCGTATCTGGTTGGCGCCTACCGCTCCCTGCGGGTTCCTCGCGCCCTCTTTGGAAGGATCATTGCCAAGGGTCTGCCCCTCATGGCAAACGAGGTGCTTTGGGCAATGGCGATCACCCTTCGGAATCAATGCTATTCCACCCGCGGCTTGGATATCGTTGCCGCCCAGAACATTTCCTCCACCATTGTTAACGTGTTCAACGTGGTCTACATGGCGATCGGCAGCTCCATTGCCATTATCGTTGGCAATCTGCTGGGCGCGGGACGCTTCGACGAGGCAAGAGACGCCGACCGCAAAATGCTGGCGTTTTCGGTGACCTGCTCGGCAGGGATCGGTTTGCTGCTGGTTGCCAGCGCCCCCTTTTTCCCAATGCTTTACAAAACAGGCGACGACGTTCGCGCCCTCGCCACCTACATGATGCTAATCTCCGCCGCCACCATGCCCTTCTGCGCCTACGCGCACTCGGCGTACTTCACCCTGCGCTCGGGCGGACAGGTGATGGTTACCATTCTGTTTGACTCCGCCTATATGTGGTGCTTGGTGCTTCCCGTCTCCGCCATCCTCGCCTACCTCACCCCCATGAGCATCCACCTGCTGTTCGCCATTTGCCAGGGAACCGAGCTTGTGAAGGTGTTCTTTGGCTACCTGCTCCTCCGCCGAGGCACCTGGGTGCGGCGGCTGGTTTCGGAGGGCGAGAAATAACCCCTTCTTTCCCCAAAAACATCGCCTGCGAGAAGACCTTTTTCCTCCTCGCAGGCGTATTTTTCCACTTTTCCAACAGAGTTTTCCACACCGAAAATAGGGATTTCTCTGTTAAAACATCGAAAAACGTCGGTTTTTGGGCGGTTTTTCAGGGTTTCCACAAGGTTTTCCACAGGTTGTGGAAAACCTTTCGCACATTCCCTCCGTAAAAAAACCGTTCCCCAACAAGCGCTATCCATTGACAAGACCCGCAATTTGTGTTATAATGCTAACAGAAACGATCCTACTGTCGGGGAGGCTACAGTCATGCATTCATTGAAGGAACTTTATAAGATCGGGCGCGGTCCCTCCAGCTCCCACACCATGGGGCCCGAGCGCGCCGTCAAGGAAATTCTCAGGCGTCACCCCAACGCCGAGGAGCTGTCCGTCACCCTCTACGGCTCTCTCGCCCTTACGGGTGTGGGACACGGCACCGACCGCGTGATCCGCGAAACCTGCGCCCCGCTTCCCTGCCGCGTGGCTTTCAACGAAACCGAGCCCTGCCCCGTTCATCCCAACACCATGGACGTTTCGGTTCTGCAGGCAAGCGCCAAGATCGCCAACTATCGCGTTTACTCGGTGGGAGGCGGCGCCATTCGCTTTCATGGCGAGGACGCGGTGGAGGCGATTCCCAACGTTTACCCTCTGAGCAGCTTCACCGAGATCGCCGACTACTGCAAAGCCCACAACCTTCGCCTCTGGGAGTACGTTGCCCTGTGCGAGGGAGACGAAATTTTTGACTATCTCCTGAAATGCTGGGAGCAGATGAAGCAGACTGTGAACGAGGGGCTTTCCACCTCGGGCGTGCTTCCCGGAATTTTAAAGACCCAGCGTCGGGCGCAGATGCTCTACAACCAAAAGCACATCGACGAATCGGCGCAGACCCGCGAAAGCCGACTGGTATGCTCCTATGCCTTTGCCACGGGAGAGCAGAACGCCGCGGGCGGAACCATTGTCACCGCTCCCACCTGCGGAGCCTGCGGCGTGGTGCCCTCGGTGCTGAAATATATGCAGGAGAGCCGCGGCTTTTCCGATCTTCAGATTGCCCGCGCCCTTGCAACGGGCGGTCTCATCGGCAATATCATTAAGACCAACGCTTCGATCAGCGGAGCGGAATGCGGCTGTCAGGCAGAAATCGGATCTGCCTGCTCCATGGCGTCCGCGGCTCTGGCAGAGCTGTTTGAAATGGGTTTGGGACAGATTGAATACGCCGCCGAGGTTGCCATGGAGCATCATCTCGGTCTCACCTGCGATCCCATCGCGGGGCTGGTGCAGATTCCCTGCATCGAGCGAAACGCCGTTGCCGCCATGCGCGCCATCAACGCCCTCTCCCTTGCCAACTTTTTGGCATCCTCCCGCAAAATCTCCTTCGATCTGATCGTGAAAACCATGTATAACACGGGCAAGGATCTGCTCAGCGGCTACCGCGAAACCTCCGCAGGCGGCTTGGCGAAATTCTACCCTATTTCGGGGCTTTCCCTCACTGAAAAGCAGGAAACCTCCACCTTCTCGGAGTAACGTTATGGAACAAAAACGTTTTACAAAAAACGACAACGGCTTTGTTTGCGCCCATTGCGGCAAGGAGGTTCAGCCTCTGGGCTATTCCTCCCGCAACCACTGCCCCTTCTGCTTGTGGTCCCTCCACGTGGACGTCAACCCCGGCGACCGCGCCAACACCTGCGGCGGCGGCATGGAGCCCATCCGCGTGGAGCCCGATCCCAAAAAGGGCTACGTGATCCTGCACCGATGCGTGAAGTGCGGCGAGATCCACCGAAACCGCGCCGCGCACGAAGCGAAGGTTCAGCCCGACAGCATTCGTCTCCTCATCCGCCTGACAGCGGGAAAAATTTGATTACGAAAAAGAGGTTACACAGCCATGGTATATATGTTTTTGGCAAATGGATTTGAAGAAATCGAAGCCCTCTGCCCGCTGGATCTGCTGCGCCGCGCGGGCGTGGAGGTAACCACCGTTGCCGTTGGCGGCGGCGAGTGGGTGATGGGCGCCCACGGGATTTGCGTGCAGGCGGAGCTGCCCGAAACCATGTATCGCGACGCCAAGCCCGATATGATCATTCTCCCCGGCGGAATGCCCGGCTCCAAAAATTTGGACAACTCCCGCATTGTGGACGCCGCTCTGAAAACCGCCGCCGCCTCGGACGCCTATCTTGCCGCCATTTGCGCCGCTCCCATGGTGCTTGGTCACAGAGGCTACCTGAAAGGCAAGGAAGCCACCTGCTTCCCGGGCTTTGAGCAGGAATTGGAGGGCGCCACCCTCTCCGCTCGCCGCGTGGTGAGAGACGGCAAGGTGATCACCGCCGCGGGAATGGGCGTTGCGCTGGAATTCGGGCTGGCTCTGGTGGAGGCGCTGAAGGGCAAGGACGAAGCCGACCGACTCCGCTCTGCCGTTCTCGCCGATTGACATGACAGAAAAAAAAGAACTGCGGTTGTCCCTGCGTCAACAAAGGGACGCCATTCCCGCCGAGGGCAAAAAGCAATTGGATCGGCTGATCTGCCGCGCCATTGCCGAGTCGGCGCCCTTTCGGCAGGCTGAAACCGTCCTGCTCTACTATCCCATCGGCAGCGAGATTGATCTCACCCCGTTGGTGTCGGTCTGCCGTCGGATGGGCAAGGAGGTAGGCTTTCCCGTTTGCACAGAGGAGGGCGGCTTAATCTTCCGCTCCCCTGCCGAGGGCGAGCAGCTGGTGAAGGGACGCCACGGGATTCCCGTTCCCGCTCCCGAAGCCAAGCTTTCGAGCCTCAACGGGCGCACCCTCTGCATTGTTCCGGGGCTCAGCTTTACCCCAAATGGCGCGCGGATCGGATACGGCGGTGGCTACTACGATCGCTTTCTTGCCACCTTCCCCGGAGTTTCTATGGGTGCCGTTTATCAAAGGCTGATGCGGGATGCGCTTCCCACGGAGCCCCACGACCTGCCCGTTGGCTACACGGCAACCGAACAGGGGGTCTCTGCCTGCGCCGCCTTCTCGGCGCGTGATCTTTGGAAAAGGGCGCTCCATCGGGCAAGGAATCTCGCCGCTACCGTAAAAAGCGGACTCAAGCGCATGGCGGGAACCGAACCCGCCGCGGCAAAAAAGGAGGAGACCTCCACGGCAGATCCCATCCGTCCGCGAGTGGGTGCGCCTCTGTTGGTTTTTGTCACCTATCTGTTACTGGGGCTTTCCCGCCTCATCGACACCGCCCTCACCCGCCGAGGCAGCGAGTACATCGCGGTAATCCTGCTACAGCTTCTGATCTTCGTGCTTCCCACCGTCCTCTATCTTCAATGGAAGGGCGAAAAACTGACAACCGCCTGCCGCATTACCCCTCTGCGCCCCGAGCATTTATGGTTTTGCGCTTGCGCCTTGGTGGTCATGATCACCGCGGGACTGCTGATGAGCATCCTCACGGGCGGCATCCAATCGCTGGAGGGGAATTTCACCCTCTACAACACCTTCGTTGCCCGCACCAACGGAAACCTTTGGGAGATCCTCTATGTGATCCTCGCCTACGCCGTTCTGCCCGCCCTTTGCGAGGAGCCCGTTTACCGCGCCGTTCTTTGCGCCGAGTACGAATCCGCCGGCGTTGGCGTTGCCGTAACAGTGAGCGCGCTCTTTTTTGCCATGCTCCATTTTTCCATCCCCCTCTTTCTCCATTATTTCGTGCTGGGGCTGATTCTGGCATCGGTGATGTACGCCACCCGCTCCGCGCCTGCCGCAATGTTGTTGCATTTCTTCTACAATCTGTTCTGTCTGTTCGGTCAGCCCTATCTGTCGGCGTTCTACGTCAACGCGGGTAGCGGCGAGATCTTCATCTTTTGTCTGATCACTCTGATGCTTCTCTTCGCCGCCTTTGGCGCAGGAGAGGCGCGGAAGATCTACTACCTCTATTCCCGCGCCAATCTCTCCTCCGCCTATACAAGCTCAATCCCCTTGGCGGAATACCCCAAGCGTATCCTGCGCGTGCTTGCCACCCCCGCCATCATCCCCGCGTTCCTCACTTGGCTGGTCATGGTGATCTTCTCGGCGGTGGGTTGAGTTAGCAGCTTAGAGTGGATGGACTGGGGAGCCTTCTTGGGGGAGTTCGTTTAGGAAGGAAGGGGTGGATTTTGGAACCTTCTTGAAAGAAGGTTCCAAACCTCCAAGAACTTCCCGTAGTTATTTTTTAGGAGTGTCGCGATAGGTAGCGGCACTCCCTTTTGTTTTATGCCGCCTATCTGCGGTACGCTCACCAAGCAATAGCTCCCGCAAGCGGCTGGGTCCCGCCACCCCATCCGCTCCACGGAAGTTAGTTTCGGAAGGAAGGGGGATTTTGGAACCTTCTTGAAAGAAGGTTCCAAACCTCCAAGAACTTCCTCAGGGGTTGGTTTAAAGTTAGCGATACATAGCGGCTCGGTCTATCGTTTTATGCCGCCTATCTGCGGTGCGCTCACCGAGCAATAGCTTCCGCAAGCGTTTTGGTACCGCCACCCAAAACGCTCCACGATGTTAGTTTGTTTGAACTGTTTTGGAAACAGATAAAATTTCATTCTCGAGGACGGTATAATCAAATTTTAACTGAACGAACGTCGATCCTTGAAAGCGGGCTTGCCCGCCCGCCACCCAAAACGCTCCACGATGTTAGTGAGGTTGAACTGTTTTAGAATAGATAGCACATCATTCTCGGGGACGGTATAATCAAATTTTAACTGAACGAACGTCGATCCTTGAAAGCGGGCTTGCCCGCCGAGTTTGGAAAGTGGGCTTGCCCACCCACCCACCACACCATCAAAAAAGACCAAGAAAGCAACAGCCTTCTTGGTCTTTTTGGTATATAGATCAGTTGCCGTTATCGGTGGCAACCTGATAAAGATTTGCGATCTCGGCGCGGCGCTTTTCCACCATCGCCTCCATAGCCTTCAATTCCTCGGCGGTGAACCGATCCAGGTCACCCTCCTTCAGCTTGTTCTTATACATACGGTCGGCAATCAGCGCCCACGCGATATCCACGGGAACGATCTTGCCGTCCAGCTCGCACATCACCAAATTGCTCTTGCCCTCGGTGAGCAGCTCCACAGCCTTCACAGCCATCTCGGACGCGGTGACACGGTCTCTCACAGTGGGCTTGCCGCCGCGAACCACGTGGGCAAGACGGGCAAACTTGCACTCGATGCCGGTTTCAGCCTCGATCTTTTTGGTCAGCGTTTCGGCATAAGCAGAGCCGTCGGCATTCTTCATGCCCTCGGAAACCATCACGATCATGCCTCTCTTGCCCTGATCTCTCAGCGCCTTGATGTGCGCGATAGCGGCAGCCTCATCAAAGGGCACCTCGGGAACGGCAACGGCAACGGCGCCCGACGCGATTGCCGCATAGAGAGCGATCTGACCGCAGTCACGCCCCATCACCTCAACCACGTTGAGGCGCGCATGAGACTCGCAGGTGTCGCGCAGGCAGTCCACCATTTGAATGGTGGTGTTGATGGCGGTATCCAAACCGATGGTATAATCGGTGGCGGTAATGTCGTTGTCGATGGTTCCGGGCAGACCGATGGAAGGAATTCCGCGGAAGGTCATGTCGGTGGCGCCTCTGAAGGTGCCGTCACCTCCAATGCAGATCAACGCGTCGATCTCGGCATCGCGGCAGGATTTCACCGCCTGCTGCATAGCCTCCTCGGTTTTAAATTCGGGGCAACGAGTGGAATAAAGCAGGGTGCCGCCCATGCCAATGGCGTTGCTGAGCTTTTCGTTGGTCAGCTCCACGAAATCGCCGCGCATCAAGCCTGCGTAGCCGCCTACCACGCCAACCGCGTGGATTCCCATTGCCGCGGCCTTGCTGGCAACCGCCTTTACACAGGCATTCATTCCGGGCGCGTCTCCGCCCGAGGTCAGAATACCGATCTTTCTGAATTTCGTCATATCAAATCACCTTCCGTGTTGTTATTTACTTCCTATATTGTAATATATCTTTCCCCAAAAATCAAGTCTTTTTTCGCAAAATTTGTCTTTTTTTTAACTTTTTCGCAAAAAGGAGGACGGGCAACGTCAAAATCATCGCCCGTCCATTCTTTTTTTCAGTTTTCCGGATCGATTTCGGACTCCTCAACGATAAAGTCGCGGATCAGGTGAAAGATCTCGGTTTCGGATTCGCAGTAAACACGCTCCCACTCCATAGTGTACATGGCTCCGAGCAACGATTTTCCGCTCACGGCAAAATTCTCGCCGTCGCTGAGCATAATCTTTCCCTTGTAGCCCGTGGCAATTCCAACGAACTTGTTAATATCGGTCAAGGTTTCCAAACGAATTCTGTACTTCATAGCAGATCTTCCTTTCTTTTTTTATGATTGATTAGTTCTTACGCATCCTTTTCTTCGGTCTTTTCCCTTCGCGAAACAGCGCTCGCAAAAGCGGTGACAGCAGGGACGGCGCCCTCCAAACGATCATTTTCATCTTGCCACTCCTTTCCAAAGATCCCTCTTCGGTGAAAGGATATGCCAAAAATCAGCCGTTTGTGCCTGCCCGCTGCAGGGGAAATCCGTTTTTCTTGAGCTTTTTGATGGCGGCGCGCAAAACCGTTTTATCATTCTCATGTGTGAGCGACGATTCCGCCTGCTCCAGGGGAACCCATTCCACCTGGGCAATCTCTCCCTCTCGGGGCTTCACCTGCTCCTGCAGGGTTTCCGTGAGGAAATAGACAACCTCCTTCCGCACTCCCGGCATGGGACAGTAATGCACCGTTTGACGGAAATCCGACAGGATGCGAATCTGCACCGCTGTTTCCTCAAACACCTCGCGCACGGCAGTCATATATTCGGTTTCTCCCCGCTCCATATGCCCCTTGGGGAAGGAACGGTGCCCGCCGTTTTTGTGGCGGATCATCAAAATGTACGCCTTGCCGCTGTTCGCGTCTCTACGCAGAACCAGCGCGCCGCAGGATTTTTCGTGATGCATTCCCTATTGTCCTTTCGGTCTGTTTTGCGGAAGCGCCCTCCTTAGTCGGGCTGGATTTGCTCCATGATATAGGCTTCCAGAATGTCGCCTACCTTGATATCGTTGAATTTTTCCAAGCCAACGCCGCATTCGTAGCCGCTGGCAACCTCCTTGGCGTCATCCTTGAAGCGCTTCAGAGAGGAAATGCTGTCCTCAAAGATCACAACGCTGTCGCGCAGCACGCGGATCTTGGACTGGCGGGTGATCTTGCCGTCCTGCACGTAGCAGCCCGCAATGGTGCCAACGTTGGGAACGTGAATGGTTTGGCGAACCTCCGCGTGGCCCAGCAGGTTCTCGCGGAACTTGGGCGCCAGCATACCCTTCATGGCTGCCTGAATCTCCTCAATGCACTCGTAGATCACGCGGTAGGTGCGGATCTCCACGTTCTGACGCTCGGCGGAATCTCTCGCCGACTTGTCGGGACGCACGTTGAAGCCAACGATGATGGCGTTGGAGGCTGCCGCGAAGGTAACGTCGCCTTCGGTAATGCCACCTGCCGCCGCGTGGATGATGCGAACCTTGACCTCCTCGTTGGAAAGCTTCTGCAGGGACTGCTTCACAGCCTCCACGGAGCCGTCCACGTCGGCCTTCACGATCACGTTCAGATCCTTCACACCCTCGGAGATCTGCGCGAACAGATCGTTGAGGTTTGCTCTGGCGTTTGCCTTAAAGACCTCCTCCTTAGCGGTATCCTTTCTCTGATCCGCCAGGGTTCTTGCCATTCTTTCATCCTCAACCGCCTGGAACTCATCACCCGAGGAGGGAACCTCCGCAAGACCCGTGATCTCCACGGGAACCGAGGGAGCCGCCTCCTTGAGGATCTTTCCGTTGTGGTCCATCATGGAACGAACACGGCCAACCGCGGTGCCCGCAATGATGATATCGCCGTTCCGAAGCGTACCGTTCTGCACCAGCACCGTGGCAACGGGACCTCTTCCGCGATCCAGCTTCGCCTCGATGACGATACCCTTGGCGCGACGGTTGGGATTTGCCTTCAATTCCTTCATGTCGGCAATCAGAAGAACGGTTTCCAGAAGGTCGTCGATTCCCTCTCTCTTGAGGGCGGATACGGGAACGCAAATTACGTCGCCGCCCCATTCCTCGGGAACCAGATCATATTTGGTCAGCTCCTGCTTCACCGCCTCGGGATTTGCAGTGGGCTTATCCATCTTATTGATGGCAACAACAATTTCAATGCCTGCTGCCTTGGCATGGTTGATCGCCTCAACGGTCTGCGGCATAATGCCGTCATCTGCCGCCACCACCAGAATGGCAATGTCGGTTGCCATGGCGCCGCGCGCGCGCATCGCGGTGAACGCCTCATGACCGGGGGTATCCAGGAAGGTCATATCTCTGCCGTTCACGTTCACACGATAAGCACCGATATGCTGCGTAATGCCGCCTGCCTCGCCTGCGGTCACGTTGGAATGACGGATCGCGTCCAGAATCGAGGTTTTACCGTGGTCAACGTGACCCATCACGCAAACAACGGGCGCTCTGGTGATCAACTGCTCCGCGGTGTCCTCCACCTCATCAAACAGCTTATCCTCAATGCTCACCACCACCTCGCGGCTGGCGGTAACGCCGAACTCCTCCGCAACAAGGGCGGCCTCGTCATAGTCGATGGTTTGGTTCACGGTCACCATCATTCCCATCATGATCAGCTTCTTCACAACCTCGCCCGCGGTCACCTTCAGGCGGGATGCCAGCTGGCTGACCACGATCTGCTCGGGAAGCTCAACAGAGGTGGGACGGATCACAACGGTGGACTGCATGGACGCCTGACCTCTGCCGCCCTTCTTGCCGCCCTTGCCGAATGCCTGCTTGCCACCCGTTTGCTGGGCGCCCTTTTTCACCTTCTGGTTACCGCCGCGAAGATTGTTCTCGTGGTCGGAGGTGAAGGTTTCCAGCTTTTCATCATACTTGGAAAGATCCACGGCGGAGGAGCCTCTGGTGTCCACCACGCGGGGGCCCTTCAGCGTGCCGTCGGGATTGACGTTTGTAGCAGCGCCTCTCACAATGGGCTGCGCCTTAAAGGTATCGCGGGGTCCTCCGGGGTTGAAATCGCCCTTATCCTTATCAAAGCGCTGTCCGCCGCGGCTCTGCTGCTGAGGACGACCGCCGCCAAAGCCTGCGCCACCCTGCTGAGGACGACCGCCGCCGAAGCCCGCGCCACCCTGCTGAGGACGAC
>SVSC01000066.1 GCA_015064525.1 Oscillospiraceae bacterium | reverse complement strand
CTCCTTTTGGCTTTGCGGCAGGTATTGCCCCTGCGTGTCATCTTGAGCGGAGTCCGCCCGAGATCCTGCTCGGCTAATGCCTCGCACTGCTTCGCAGTTCGACTCCGCTCCGCTTCGCTCAGAATGACACGGGCGGACGCAGTCGAAACCCGAAGGGCGAACGGCAACGCCGTTCGGATCTCGCAGGGAGATTAAAACCTACTTTATGGAAGGCACCCCTTCTCAGTCCTTTTCTTGCTGTTAAACAGGCTCGCCTGCCTCCAGCCATTCGTAGTTGAATACTGCCAGATGATCGGTCACGCCGCCGCGATCCTCGTACAGCACATAGATCAAGCCGTTGACGTTATCGGTGTTGATTTCCACGTAGCCTCCGCGATCGGCATCAATCACTCGGCGCAGAGTCCAGGTCTTGCCGTCGTCCACGCTTCCCTTCACCACCACGTTCTTTCGCTCGGTCTTGCTCTCGCAGTTGGCGAACAGAACGGTAAAGGGCTTGCCCTCCTTAGAGTAGGACGCCACAGAGCCGAAGCAACCGGGGTCATGAAGCCGCTTCTCGGGGGAGAAGTTTCTCCAATCGGAATACCCGTTCTTGCTGAAGCCCTTGGTGCGCCACTTATTGGCACAGCGGGTGTTGAGATACACGCTACCATCGGACAAGGTGGTTGCCGTGGGCTCTCCGGGACTTTGCAACTCCAAGGAGGAGCCCAAAAGATCACCAAGCTGCCAGGTTTCGCCGTTATCACGGCTATAGAAGGATGCCACCATTGCGGGGCCATGGGCGCGAACGACCGACTCATAAAACTTCGGAACCAGCCAAAGAGGAACCATGATGGTGCCATCCTGCAGGCAAATACCGTGACCGGGACCAAAGGCAATGCAGTTACGGAACTCGGGCATCGTAAACCGGGTAATGTCGATCTTTTCACTCCAGGTGATACCGTCGTCATCGCTGTAGCGGCGGTAGATTCTTCCCTTTTGAACACCGTAGTCTTCGCAATAAAGGAAGTGGATCCTTCCGTTTCGATCCTGCATCATAACGGGATTGTTCACGGTTTTATGCTCCTCGGTGCCGCGTGCCAGATAGATCCGCTCGCCGAAGGTCTTGCCGTGATCCACCGAGCGTTGACAGAACACGTCCATCAGCGCCCAGTCACCGTGATAGTATCTCGCTTCATTATAGATGATCAGCGTTCCAACGTTTGTCACCAGCATTCCGGGAATGCGATGCTCGGCATAGGTCTCTCCCGTGCTTTCGGGATCCCCCGCCCAAACATCGTACCGCTCAAACATAGGTTCAGCCATTTTGTTCTCCTTCCTCCAACCATTCGTAGTTGAAGATCGCCATGTGATCGGTCACACCGCCTCGATCCTCGTATAAGACGTAAATATTGCCTCTTGCGTGATCCACGCCAATTTCCACATAGCCGCCACGATCGGCATCAATGACTCTGCGCAGTGTCCATGTTTTACCGTTGTCCACGCTTCCCTTCACCACCACGTTCTTTCGCTTGATCTTGTTTTCGCAATTGGCGAACAGAAGGGTGTAGGGCTTGCCCTCGGGCTGAATATGGGTTATGGAGCCGAAGCATCTGGGGTCATGGAGGCGCTTCTCGGGGCCGTATTCCATCCAGCCGCTGTAGCCGTTCAGGCTTATCGCCTTGGCGCGCCACGCGTTGTCGCAGCGGATCGCGAGGTAAATTCTTCCGTCCGACAATTCAACCGCAACCGTTTCGTTGGGGGTCTGCAGCTCCAAATTGGAGCCGAGGATCTCGCCCATCGCCCAGGTTTCTCCGTTGTCCTTGCTGTAAAGTGTGGAGATCACGGTGGGGCCCTTCTTGGGAGGTGCCTCATAAAAACGTGGAACCATCCAGATCGGTACCAACAGCATACCGTTTCGCAGGCAAATGCCGTGACCGGGGCCGAGGGCAAAGCAGGTGCGGAACTCGGGCATGGTGTATTCGGTGATATCGATGGGCGCACTCCATGTGATGCCGTCGTCATCACTGTAGCGACGGAGAATCCTTCCGCCGTCCTCACCGTAATCCTCACAATAGAGGAAATGGATCCTTCCGTTCCGATCCTGCATCATAACGGGGTTATTCATCGTTGGGTGCTTCTCGGAGCCGTATGCCAAATAGATCCGCTCTCCAAAGCTCTCCCCGCCATCCTCCGAGCGCTGACAGAAAATATCCATCAGCGCACGGTCGCTGCCCGCGTATCTCGCCTCGTTATAAATGATCAGCGTTCCCGCAGCGGTCACGATCATGCCGGGGATCCGATGACGGGCATAGGTTTCGCCCGTGCTTTCGGGATCAGCTTCCCAAATATCGTGAAGCTCAAGCCTTGGCTCAGCCATTGGGCTCTCCCTCTTCCAGCCACTCGTAGTTGAAAATTGCAAGATGATCGGTCTCGCCCGCCTTATTTTCATAGAAAACGTAGATTAAGCCCGTGCGGCTGTCGGCATTGACCTCCACGTAGCCGCCACGCTCTGCGTCGATCACGCGGCGGAGCGTCCAGGTCTTGCCGTTGTCCACGCTTCCCTTGATCACCACGTTCTGGCGCTTGGTCTTGCTCTCGCAGTTGGCAAACAAAATGGTGTAAGGCTTGCCCTCAGGCTTAATTGCCGCAACCGCGCCAAAGCACTTGGGATCGTGGAGACGCTTTTCGGGGCCGTATTCCATCCAGCCGCTGTAGCCGTTGAGGCTGACCGCCTTTGCGCGCCACGCGTTGTTGCAGCGGATCGACAGATACACTCTGCCGTCCGAAAGCTCCACAGCCGCGGTTTCATTGGGAGACTGCAGCTCCAGATTGGAGCCCAAAAGCTCACCGATTGCCCAGGTTTCGCCGTTATCCAAGCTATACAGCGTGGATACCATGGAGGGGCCATGGGCGCGGACGGGAGACTCATAGAACTTGGGAACCAGCCAAATGGGAACCAGCAGAGTGCCGTTTCTCAGGCAGATACCATGACCCGGGCCAAAGGCAATGCAATTGCGGAACCACGGCATGGTGAACTCGGTGATATCAATGGGCTCGCTCCAGGTCAGACCGTCGTCATCGCTGTAGCGACGAAGAACCTTGCCCCCCTGCACGCCGTAATCCTCGCCATGGATGAAATGAATACGTCCGTTTTTGTCCTGCATCATCACGGGGTTGTTGGTGGTGTGATGCTCCTCGGTGCCTCTTACCAGATAGATCGGCTCCCCAAAGGTCTTGCCGCCGTCCTCGCTTCTCTGGCAGAACACGTCCATCAATGCCCAGTCGCTTCCGTCGCGTCTCGCCTCGTTGTAGATGATCACGGTGCCCGCGTGGGTGATGATCATACCGGGAATCCGATGACGCATATAGGTCTCGCCTGTGGATTCGGGATCTCCCTGCCAAATATCAAGAAGCTCAAATTTTGCTTCGCTCATGGTAATCGTCTCCTTTTCAAGCTTCGTCTTTTATTTACAGCGTCTCGGTGATGTTCTTTCTCAGGAACTCCTTCTGCTCATCGGTGAGAACCGAGAAGGGCGCTCTTGCGTGGCCGAAGTCCATACCAAGCTGGCAGAGAACCTCCTTTTCCGCCTCCATCACGCCCACCTTAATGAGCGCTTTGATAATGCGGTTGGCCTCCTTTTGAACCTTCAGCGCCTCCTCCATCTTGTTCTCGTTGAACAAGCGGCGGATCTCAATGAACTTTTCAGCCATAAAGTTATAGGTGCTTCCGATACCGCCGTCGGCGCCCATGGAAAGACCTGCCAGGAACATTTCGTCGAAGCCGTTGTAAACAACGCGATTCGGGAAGTTACTCTTGAACTGCTCCAGAGCAAAATAATCGTTGGAGGTGTGCTTGATACCGATGAATCTCTCATCGCAGAAGAACTGAGCAACCTGCTCCACCGTGAGGTTTACGCCGGAGAAGTTGGGGAAGTTATAGATGATCATGGGCAGGTTCACTGCGTCCACGATATCATAGTAGTGCTTTTTGATCTGCTCGAAGTTAAACTTATAGTAGAAGGGAGCGATAGCGGAAATGGCGGTGTAGCCCAGCTTTTCCGCGGTCTTGGCAAAGCCGATCGCCTGCTCGGTGGAAATGCAGCCAACGTGGGCAAACAGATTGCACTTGCCGCCCGCAACGTTTGCAACCACCTCGTAAACGGTGTTTCTCTCCTGCTCGGAAAGCAGGAATGCCTCCGCGGTGCTGCCGCCAACGTAGAAGCCGTCCACACCCTTTTGCAGGTTATAGTCAACCAGCTGTTCCAATGCCTTGGTGTTCAGCTTTCCGGTGGAATCAAAGGGGGTGAGCAATGCGGGGTAAATTCCTTGAAGTTTGGTATTCATAACTGTTTCACCTATGTAATTTGATATAATTTGGTCAAAGATCTTTGCTTATCATTATACCGCAAATATGCGGAAATGTCGATACTGAAAACAAATTTTACACTGTCTTTTTTTGTTTTTTTCTTCGGCAAAGCAGCATCGGCGGCAAAAACAGCAGCCAAGCGGACTCCGCCTTGAAAATTGCAGAGGAGCATCCCTCATGTGTGGGTTGCTCATAAGCAGTTTCCGGAGACTCCTCGTCGGGATTGGCATAAGCGGTTGCCTCCTCCATGGTTTCAAAGAAGGCAAGCTCGGAAACCACCACCGTGTCACCTGCGGAGCCTTGATCGGCACCGCCCAGCCTCAGCAAGAGCGAGCGAAGCATTCCTTGATTTTTTTGCAAGGATTGCAGATCAAAAACCAAGACTTGCTCCTCGCTTCCCAGCACTTGGGCATGGGCAAAGCTTCCATCCGAGCTGGCAAGATTTCTGCCGCATCGGAATTCCGCCCGAACGGAAAGCGGAGCTTCAGAGCTGCTTGCGGAACGCACGCGAACCGTTACCGCTCCAAAATCCGACAGATTGAGATTTTTTGTGACAGAGGAAAGATCCAGCTCGATCTTACGCTCCCCTGCCCCGTTAGCGGTGAGGCAAAGCCCCTCCTCGGTGGCAGCAAGAGAGCCGTTTCTCACCGACTTTACCAGCGGAAGCGCCTGCTCTCCACGCAGATCGAACCGCGTTTGAGTGCTTGTCATCACCTCCGCCTCGTCGGCGCAGAAGGTATCGTAGAAATTCAAGCGTGCCAGATTCACACGATGTCCCCAGTTGATTTCAAACAAAACGTAGACCGTTCCTCGGCTGTCCACCGCAACGTCGCTGTAGCCACCGTCGCCCTGTCGGATCACCACCTCCTTTGAGAAGGTGTTGCAATCGTCGAAGCTGCATTTCAGGGTAATATTGGTTCTCCCCTCGGTGGTGGCGCAGTTGGTGAACAGATGGGCATAGGGCAGCCCGGGCAAATCCACCGTCACCATTCCCGCGCAGCAGGAGGGGTCGGGCAATTGGGGATCTATCCGCGTGGTGCTCCAGCTGTTGATCCCGTTGGGACTGGTGGTCACCTTTCGGTAGGGCGTGGAACGAGAATTGACCAGAAAAGATCCGTCCGAAAGCTGAACCACGTTGCTCTCGTTGGTGTTTGCACCGCAGGGCTCGCTAACCTTCCAGGTTTCGCCGTTATCCTCGCTGTAAAAAAGATAGGCATGGGCAGGCTCGGTCATCCAAACCGTTGTCATCAGCACCCCGTCCTTGGTACAAATCCCGTGGGTGGGGCCGAAGGCAATGCGCTTGTGAGGCGTGGAGGACACGAACTCCGCAAGGTTGCGCTCGGGGGTCCACGTCTTGCCGTCGTCGGTGCTTTTCCGATACCAGATATCGCCGCCGTTGAGGGCATAGCTCCTGCAATAGAGCATATGGAGGGTGTTGTCCTCGCCCACCATGATCACGGGGTTGTTCACACAGGCGTGTTCCCTTGTTCCATAGGCAATGTAGATGGGCTCGCCAAAGGTCTCGCCGCCGTCCTCAGAGCGCTGAATATAGATATCCATCATGCACCAGTCATTCTTATCGTAAAGCGAGTAGGTGGTATCTCCCGTTCTCGCCTCGCAATAGATGATTACGGTGTCCTTTTTGGTTACCACAATTCCGGGGATCCGATGCCTCGGATACTTACCGTCATCGCTGGAGCCGTTCCAAATATTTTTCACGTTCACGGTAGTTTTTTTCTCCTGCACGATACTTTCCTCCTCTCCCGCTGTCGCCACCGAAAAGACAGCCGGAAGCAACGACAGCAGGAGAAGAAAGCAAACAATACGCTTTACCATTTCTTATTTGCCTTTTTCCGACGCTTCAGCAAAAGCGCGGAAGCTGTTGCGGACGCGAGCAGAGGAAGAACTCCCTCCACAGCGGATCCGCAGCCCTCCTCCTCGGTTACGGGAGGCTGGGAATCGGTGCTGTCGGGAAGAGTGTCCGTCGGCGGCTCCTGCGTTGCGGGATTGTTGGGATCCGTTTGACCAACCGCTGCGTAGGCATCGGCAGCGGTATCAAAGAAACGGATGGATGCCACATCCATGGTATCCCCCACAGCGCCTCGCAGCGTGTCGCTGAACATTTCCAACTGGAGGCTCTTCAGCATACCTGCGGCACCGAAATCCTCGAAATTCACCACCACGTCATGCCATTCGCCATCGGCGGCAACGTTGAAGCGACCGTAGTCCTCCTGCGCGGAGCCGCGAACACGTCCCGAAACGGTGTACACGCCCAGAACCATATCGCCGCCCGCTTGGGTATTCAAGCGCATACGGATTACCGCCGCGCTCTTTTTGGTGAGGTTAAGATTTTGCGTCACCGACGTGAAATCGAAGGTGACAGAGTGCTTTTTCGACTGGTTTGCGGTGAGGCGAAGAGCCTCGTCCACGGTGCTGCCATCCAGATGGTTGAGCTTACTGACAAAGGGAGACTCCGCGCCGTCCGCAAAGGAAAACTCGTTCACGTTGGCGAGCCTCTGAGGCGTAGCATCGCTCAAAAATTCGTCCACAAAGCTTAGGGTAACCATTCGCATCCGCAATCCATAGCTGACCTCATACAGCACGTAGATCTTCCCCTTGCTGTCCACGGCAACGTCACAGTAGCCGCCCTCATATTCCGAAAGCATTACAGACTTTTCCCACGTGACGCAATCGTCGAAGCTGACCCGCAGCTTAACCTTGGTGCGATCCTCCTTTTCAGGGGATGCGCAGTTTACAAATAAATGCGCGTAGGGCAAGCCGGGCAGATCCACCGTTACCATTCCGCCGCAGCAGGAGGGATCGGGCAATTGCTCATCCGCATAGGTGGTTTGCCAACCGTTGATTCCGTTGGGGCTCACGGTAACCTTACGGTAACCGGTGGCGCGGGCATTGAGATAGATCGAGCCATCCGAAAGCTCGGCAATACACATTTCTCCGCCGGTTTGGGCGGTGCGATCGCTGAGCTGCCAGGTTTCGCCGTTATCCTTGCTGTAGAACACATAACCCAAAGCGGGTCCGTGGTCTGTTTTGTTACCTTCAGAGCCCGTTCCCTCAAGAACCAGCCAAACGGGGGACATCAGAACACCGTCACGGGTGCAAATACCGTGGGTGGGGCCGAAGGCAAAGCAATCGAACTTCACCTT
Organism: Oscillospiraceae bacterium; assembly: GCA_015064525.1. GTDB lineage: Bacteria > Bacillota > Clostridia > Oscillospirales > CAG-272 > UMGS1865. The sequence goes on along the minus strand of SVSC01000066.1, from coordinate 5,816 downwards.
TGCGGAAGCAGAGCTGTAAACGTTGCGAGGCTCACTCCAGGTGAGACCGTCGTCGGTGCTTCTGCGATACCAAAGACCGCCGCCGTAGAGACTGTAGTTTTTGCAATAAAGCATATGTAGGGTGTTATCGTTGCCAACGATCATCACGGGGTTATTCACGCAGGCGCGAAGATCGTCACCCTTGTCCATGTAAATAGGATCTCCAAAGGTTTTTCCTCCGTCCTCGGAGCGCTGAATGTAGATATCCATCAACGCCCAGTCGCCCGCATCCTTCAGAGAATGAGAGGTGTCTCTCGTTCTCGCCTCACAGTAAACGATCACGGTGTCCTTTTTGGTAACCACAACACCGGGAATGCGGTGATTGGTATATTTTCCGTCATCCGAGGTTGCGCCCCAAAGAGGAGTAACGGTCATCTTTCCGTGATAAAAGCCATCGGTAACGGATTCTGCCGACAAGGGCATTGCGGCAGCGCCAACACTTCCCAGAAGAAGCGCCAGCAAAGCAACGAAAGAAATTCTTTTTTTCATTGTTTTGTCCTTTCGGGATCAATCTTTTTTACGTTTCCAAACGGCGGGGATCACAGCCGTCACAACGGCAATTCCGAAAAAGATTTCCGATGCGGAAGACTTACACCCCTTCTCATCGGGCAAAGATCCGTTTGTGTTGGGAGCTTCGTTGGGATTGCCTTCATTGGGAACGGTTGAGGTTAAGCCCAGAGCCTCACGGGCGTCTGCCTCGTTGGAATAGAACTTTACAAAGGCAAGATCCACGCTATCGCCCACACCGCAGGTGAGGGTGTCGCTGAATAGCTCCAATCGCATACTATCCAAACGTCCCTCAATGCCGAATTCGCCCATGTTCACCAGAACAGTCTGCCACTCCCCATTGTTGGGAACGGTTGCCGACCAGTATTTTTCCTTGGTGAAGCTGTCGATGCGACCGCATTTCACATAGCCGCCCAGCTTCATATCCCCTTCCACAGAGGCGTTAACGCGCATTTTCAAAGCCATGATGGGGGTGCGGGTGAGGTTCAGATTTTGGGTTTCACTCTTGATATCCAGCAAAAAACTGTGTTTTTTGGTTTGGGTGGCAACCAAATGCAGGCTTTCCTCGGAAATGCTCTCCTCCAGATTTTTTACACTGCCCGTTAAGGAAAGAGCAGCCTCGCTGTTGAAGAGAAATTCGCTTTGGTTGGAAATGCGCTTGTCATCGGCATTGGCAAGAAATTCATCCGCAAAGCTGCAGGTAAAGAGCTTGACCTGAACTCCCATGCTTTTTTCGTACAGCACGTAAACCTTGCCCTTGCTGTCCACGGCAACGTCACAGTAGCCGCCAAAATATTCGTCGATCTTAATCGACTGCTCCCACTTGACGCAATCGTCGAAGCTCACGCGCAGAGTTACGTCGGCACGGTCGGTGAGATTGGCGCAATTCACAAACAGGTGGGCATAGGGCAAGCCGGGAAGATCCACCGCAACCATGCCGCCACAGCAGGCGGGATCAGGCAATTGTTCATCGGCATAGGTTGTTGTCCAGCCGTTGATGCCGTTGGGACTGGTGGTAACCTTTCTGTAACCGGTGGCACGAGAATTGAGGGTTATCGAGCCATCCGAAAGCTCGGCAATGCACATTTCACCAATGTTTTTGTTGGTTCGATCGCTGAGCTGCCAGGTTTCACCATTGTCCTTGCTGTAAAACACATAGCCAACAGAGGGGCCGTGGTCGGTCACCTTTCCTTCTCTGCCCGTGCCCTTCAGCACCAGCCAAACGGGCGACATCAGCACACCGTTGCGGGTGCTGATACCGTGGGTGGGGCCAAAGGCGAAGCAATCGTGAGGAACCGACTCGGCAAACCCGGTGATCTCCCGCTCGGGAGTCCAGGTGAGCCCGTCGTCGGTGCTTTTCCGATACCACATACCGCCGCCCTCCACGCTGTAGTTCTTGCAATAGAGCATATGAAGGGTGTTATCGTTTCCAACGATCATCACGGGATTGTTCACACAAGCGGTTGTACGGTCTCCCTTGGTAATGTAAATCGGCTCACCAAAGGTTTTTCCGCCATCCTCGGAGCGCTGAATGTAGATATCCATGAGGCACCAGTCGTGCGCCTTTTTCAAAGAGTGAGAGGTGTCGCCGGTTCTTGCCTCACAGTAGATGATCACCGTGTCCTTTTTGGTTACAACAATTCCCGGAATACGGTGCTGAGGATACTTTCCGTTGTCGCTTTGGGGATTCCAAACAACGGTATTCGTTCGTTCACCGTGGTAGTAGTCATCGTTCGGGGATGCCGCCGTCAAGGGCATGACGGCAGTCCCCATACACGCCAGAAGAAGCGCCAGCAAAGCAACGAAAGAAATTCTTTTTTTCATTGTTTTGTCCTTTCGGGATCAGTCCTTTTTTTTGCGTTTCCAAAGGGTGGGAATGGCAGCCAGCACACCAACGATTCCGGAAAGGAACGCGGGAGTGGATGCTCCACAGCCCTTTTTCTCCACAGGCTCGGGCTGAGGATCGTTCACGCCGGTTTCCGGCGCGGGCGCTTCGGTGGAGGGAGCCTCGGTTTCGGGAGGATTCAATCCCAGCGCGCGTCTTGCCTCTGCCTCGTTCTCATAGAACTTCACAAATTCCAGATCCACGCTGTCGCCCTCTTTGCAGGTGAGCGTGTCGGCAAACAGCTCGAAGCGAATGCTCACCAGGTCGCCCTCAATTCCGGACTTGGACATATCCACAAGAACGGTTTGCCACTCGCCATTGGCGGGAACGTTCACCGTCCAGTATTTTTCCTTGGTGTACTGATCGATCCGCCCCGACGTTACGTAGCCTGCCAGCTTCATTTCCTCGGTGGTATCGGTGTTCACTCTCATTTTGAGCGCCATCACGGGCTTGCGGGTGAGGTTGAGATTTTCGGTCAGCTCCTTGAAGGAAATCGCAAAGCCGTGCTTTTTTGTGTTGGTTGCAACCAGGCGCAGCACGTTTCCGTCAATGCTCTCCTCTAAATTTTGCAGACCTCCCGTCATGGAAAGCGCGGTGGAGTTTGCGAAAACAAACTCACTGCGGGTGGTTACGCGCTGATTATCCGCGTCGTTGAGGAATTCATCGACAAAGCTGCAGGTAAAGAGATTCATCCGCGCGCCCATGCTTCTTTCATAAAGCACGTAGATCTTGCCCTTGCTGTCCACGGCAACGTCGCTGTAGCCGCCGAAATAGTCGTCAATCATCAAGGGCTTCTCCCAGGTAACGCAATCGTCAAAGCTCACCCTCAGCGTCACGTCGGTACGTTCCGACTGATTGGCGCAGTTTACGAACAGATGGGCATAGGGAGCGCCTTCAATATCCACCGTTACCATTCCGCCGCAGCAGCCGGGATCGGGCAATTGCTCATCGGAATAGGTGGCGGTCCAGCCCGAAATACCGTTTGGGCTGGTAGTAACCTTGCGGTATTTGGAGGAACGGGAGTTGAGAATGATCGAGCCATCGGAAAGCTCCGCAATGGCGGTTTCATTGGGGTTGGAGCTTGCCTTTTCGGTAAGCTTCCAGGTTTCCCCGTTGTCCTCGCTGTAGAACACGTGCGCCTGATTGGGGCCATGGGCGGTAATACCGTCTCTGCCTGCTCCCTTGGGAACCAGCCAGATTGCCGTCATCAAAACGCCGTCGCGGGTGCTGATGCCGTGGGTGGGGCCAAAGGCAAAGCAATCGTGGGGAGTGGACTCCGCAAACTTGGAGATCTCCCGCTCTTCGGTCCAGGTAAGACCGTCGTCGGTGCTCTTGCGGTACCAAAGTCCGCCGCCCTCAATGCTGTAGTTCTTGCAATAGAGCATATGAAGAGTGTTATCGTTTCCAACGATCATCACGGGGTTGTTCACGCAAGCGGTATTACGGTTTCCCTTGGCAATATAAATGGGATCGCCAAAGGTTTTTCCACCGTCCTCGGAGCGTTGGATGTAAATATCCATGAGGCACCAGTCGTTTCCGTTTTTCAGGGAATGAGTGGTATCTCCCGTTCTTGCCTCGCAGTAAATAATCACGGTGTCCTTTTTGGTCACCACAATACCGGGAATGCGGTGTTGGGGATACTTTTCATTATCGCTTTGGGGATCCCATACCGTGGTGGTGGTGCGCTTTCCGTGGTAAAGCCCGTCGTCGGCAGGGATATCGGTGGCGGACACGGAGGAAACCAATCCACAAAATAGAGTGGAAAACAATGCGATCATAGCAATCAGTTTTTTCAAATTGAAACTCCTTTCAAGGGGTTTGAGCGGCGATTGATCAGCTTTCGCCAAGAAAAGGCAAACAGGCTACCAGCCTGCGACAGTAGTCGAAACGGCGGGCAGCCTGATGCTTGTGTTATTCGTCTTCTCCAACCGCTCTCGGGGAGCGGTTGGAGCAATGATGGATCAAATTCGATCAGTCTTCCTTCTTGCGGATCGAGAGAGCTGCGCCGGAAGCAACAGCAGCGATCAGCAGAACGGATGCAACACCAATAGAAGAACCGCAGCCCTTCTCCTCGGTCTTGGGAGCCTCGGTGGTGGAAGTGGGCTTGTTGGTCACCTCAGCGGTGGGAGCCTTGGTGGTCTCGGTCTTCTCGGTGGTGGGAGTTGCGGGCTCATCGTCGGGCTCCTCGGTGGTTACTACGGGAGGCTCGGGCTCTTCTTCTGCAACAGCCAGGAAGGTGCTGTTCTCTGCGAGAGGCAGAACGATATCGTCCAGCTTCTTGATCCAATCAAAGGTCTTGTTGCCGATAGCTACGTCCTTAGTCTCGCCGTTCACGGTCATCGTGCCGCAGTAGCCGAGAGTGAACTCGTTGTTCTCATCGGGATCGGAGGTGAAGCCATCGGAAGTGTTACCAATCAGGAAACCAATGTTAGAATAGTTGCGGGCAGTGTCAACGGTTGCGGTGAAAGTAATGTTACCCTTGAAATAAACCTTTTCAGCATAACAATTATCCAGGAATGCACCCGCGATACCACCAACGCGAGCATTTCCACCGGTAGATACTGCGCTGTTGGAGGTGATCTCGATATCTCCGGTATTGTATACATTCACCAGCGTAGGAGAATCACCAACGAATGCTCCAACGATTCCGCCGATACGGAACTCGCTCTTTGCATCGGTCTGGTTCATGGTAATGGTAAGCTTACCGGTGTTATAGCAATTCTCTATCCACTTTCCCTTGTAAACACCCTCGGTTCCCTGCTCAAAATTCTTAGCGTCATCACCCCACTTATCCCAGGAGCTACTAATGAGCATGCCGATAATAACGTACTTAGCGTTGGAGGTAACGGTAAGATTTGCCTTGTTGTAGCAGTTCTCAATCAAGAAGCCGTGACGACCTGCACCAATCAGCAGACCACTGCGGTTATTGTTATTGAACGTTACGTCACCGCTCTCAATACCGATATTCTTAATGGTTGCACCAACGATCCAACCAAAGAGACCCTGGTGGTTCAGCGTTTTGGTTTCCTTATGGGTGCCGGTTACCTCGCCTGCCTCATTCTTGTCCTCAACCTCTACCTCAGCGGTTGTTGCCAGGTTGAAGTTGTAGATCTTGTGGTAGTCACCGTCAAAGTGACCCGAAAAGTAGCAGAACAGGTAAGGATCGGTGTCGGTTGTGGGGAAACCATCGCTACCGACCTTAGCTCCACCAATACCCATCCATTCCTTGTTGTCCATGTCGATATCTACGGTCAGCTTGAAGTACTTACCGCCATAGGTGGTTTCCTTGTCGTTGAGACGTGCATTTGCGGCAAGAATAGCCAACTCAGCAGCGCTCTTAATGAGCCAAGGCTTTTCTTCGGTGCCTTCGCCCTCGAAGGCATAA
>SVSC01000065.1 GCA_015064525.1 Oscillospiraceae bacterium | reverse complement strand
GATGATAGAGCTGATCACACACGGAACGCCGAATATCGTATGTATTCAGCCCTTTGCGTGTCTGCCCAATCACGTGGTTGGCAAGGGCGTGATCAAAAAGCTCCGCGAGACCTACCCGCAGGCAAATATCGTTGCCGTGGATTACGATCCCGGAGCAAGTGAAGTAAACCAATTAAACAGAATCAAACTCATGCTTTCCGCCGCGAAGGAGCGGATGTAATACAAGAAAGGAGCTTTTGTTAAATTGAGCAAAAAGGGGGTATGACCTTCAAGGGCATTCCCGCAAATCCGGAGGTTTGCTTCACCGTAACTCGTTAGCCAAACGCAGGTAGGCGGAGTTGAAAATTGGGACGATTTCGTGGCTTAATTTGAAACTTCACTAAAAGCATAAAAATTGGTTTTCTCCGCACTTGGAAGAATTCTTCGGAATTCCGCCGAGTGCGGAGTTTTTTTCAAAAAAACGCAACTGTATTCACTCAAAAATCCCCCCAAATTGAAAAATTTTTGTTTTTATGCCATAATAAGATCCAATATGCTAATACAGTAACGATACATAATAGGACGAAGGGGACGATGTGAAAGCGCATTCTGCCGTCAATATAAACCAATTTCGGATCTCGGTCAGGACGTTCAAAAGGCATACACCATCAAAGAGAGTGTCCAAATGGTTCTGAAAATTCTGAAAGGAATGGGAGAAGATTGAGAATCATGCGTGAAGGGGTGCAAGCAGATAATGATCCTTGGAATACTTGTGTTCTGCGAAATGTTCCGCCCCCATTTTTCTCTCTTTTTCCATTTGAAATTTTTGGAATTTTCCGCTTTTTTTCCTATTTTCTATTGATTTTTTCTTGCACGCGTGATATAATAAGAGGGTATTGGGATCTCCCAACACCCAAGCCTTTTTTAGCAATGCGGTTTTACCCACCCGCTTGTACACCAAGCGAAAAACACAATTCAATAGCACGCCTGCATAGTTAAATGGATATAATAACCCCCTCCTAAGGGGTAGTTATGGGTTCGATTCCCGTTGCGGGTGCCAAAGGCAGTCAAATAGGCTGCCTTTTTCTCTTCGTTCTGCCCAAGTTCCGCAACGGCTGTTGCCTTGCGCTTTTTCCACCGTGTCATCCTGACCGTATAACGCGCGACGTAATATACTCAATCTGTTCTATCATTTTGAGATTCTCTTGATAATAATTGTTTTGAAACATGATTCGATCTTTTCGTATTGAAATGCTTCTATCGCAAAGATACCGTGGAAAATGTTGCTTGGGCCACTTGACACCAACGGTGCGATTATGGTAAAATATAAACAAGGGGCATGGGATCACGGGAAGCCTCTCAACGCAATCGGCGGAGACGCTATAAAATTGTTGCGAGGTGTTGGTGTTGATCCTCGGTTTGCTCAAACGCTTTTGCAACAGAATGGAGTTTTTTATGAAAAAAGCAATCGTTTTCATTTTCATGATGTCGCTTTGCATCATGCTTGCAGCCTGCTCGCAGACCACGGTCGTCAAAAATCTGCCGAACAAGATCGAATCAACCGCCGAGGCGCGGGAGCTGGAGTCTTGTATTGCGGAATTGGAGGAGCAGGTCTCTCGGGAATATCGGCTTGATGGATTTCGCCTGATTCGATTGAAGGTTGACATTGCCAAAAATGACAAGCGTGAATGTGTTCTGCTGGTGGAGGGAATCCACAAAGAAAACGGCGTTACCGCGATGTGGAATGAGCTTTTTGAAATTTCCTACGATGATTATCTGCTGCTTTCAGGCGTGAATAACAGCCACGTGGTTTATAACGTGGAATTGAATGAAGTCAACGATCCGATCATTTCGGATGTGCCGTCTTGGGTGATCGTTGGAGTCAACCGCATCATGTTTGGTTGAGAGCTGGTGCATAGGAAAGGAGGATGCTTCCTTGTTTTTAGATGGATTTGAATTGGATTTTCAGTTTTTAGCCGTTATTTCGATTTTGGTGCTTTTCCCACTTCAATTGGTTTTGTGCTTTTATTCCCGCCGTGTGTGGGTAAAGCTGTTGCCGATTGCTGCGGTTCTTGCGGCATCCGCTGTGTTGATGGGATGTTTGATTGCCTCCGAGGGCTGGGATCTGCTTCTTTATCTGGTGCTACTGCTGTTGTGCGGAATTCTGCTTTTGACGTGTTGTGTGGGATGGATATGCTTTGGCGTGGTGCGCGGAATCGGACGCCTCAAAAAAAGACATCGAGAAGGAGAATAAAAAAGCCTTTGCCGACCATGGAATCGGCAAAGGCTTTTTTGTGCGCGCAGCACCTGTTACAGCTTGTTATATGATCAGGGCGAAAACCGTTAAAATAATCAAGAAGGCAAAGTTGTAGGCGGAGAAAACAGCCAAATAATGCTTTGCTTTCCCGGGATTGTGAGCCGTGTATTCACGGAATGTAATGAGGCTTGCAAGGGAGGCAATGATGGTTCCCGCGCCGCCGATGTTTACCCCCAGCAGCAACGAGGTGTAGTCACCCGTAAAGCGTGAAAGAAGGATGGCTGAGGGGACGTTGCTGATCACCTGGCAGGAAAGAACGCTGACAACCAGCGGGTTCAAGCTCATAAGAGTGGTGAGCAGTTGGCTGACTGCCGGAATACGCGACATATTGCCCGCGAAAATAAAGAAGCAGACAAAGGTGAGGAGCAGGGGATAGTCTACCATGCGAAGCGCCCGACGGTCGGCAAACAGCAGAACTACGGGAACGAGAAGCAACACCAGCTGGTAGGGAATGAGACGGAATACCATGATAACCGCAAGGGCGAACAAAGCAAGATAGAGGGTGGTTCTTTTGGGATTCAGGCGGATGACGTCTCTTTCCTCAATGGTAATACTTTCCTTAGGCAAAAGGAAGCAACAAGCGGTGATCATCAACACAGCCATCAAAAAGGTGGGCAGCATGATCCGCACAAATTCGCCCGTTGGAATATTGAAAAACGAATAGAGATAGAGATTTTGGGGATTTCCGAAGGGGGTGAGCATTCCGCCCAGATTGGCTGCAATGTTTTGCAGAATAAAGATGGGTGCCATGTGCTTTTCCTTTCCTGTGGAGGAAAGAACGTAGTAGCCAAGCGGCAGAAAGGTGAGAAGCGCCATATCGTTGGCGATCAGCATGGAGCCGATAAAGGTGATGTACACCAGCGCAATGGTAGCGCTTCTCAAATTTCCCGTGCATTTCACAATTTTGCGTGCCAAAAAGGTGAAAAAACGAATGTTTTTCAGGGCACAGACAACAGCCAACACGGTGAATAGGCAGGAAAGCGTTTTCCAGTCAAAATAGGAGGCATATTCAGCGTCGGGAGGAATAATGCAGGACGTAACTGCGGCAAGAAGAATGGCAATGCACAAAACAAAATTCTTCTTTACCCACGCGGTCAAATGCTCCGCGAAGGGCGGAAGATGATGGACGGGTGCGCGAACAATACTGCGATTCACGTCGTTTAAGATCCCCTTTCCTGATTTCGGTTATTTTACACAACCTTGACATTATACCGCATTTTGAGGGAAATGTCAATACACAATATGAAAGTTTTTTCGGTTGCGTGAAAAAATCGAAAACGGGAGCTTGTTCAATTGAACCGATTGGAATCGGTGGGGAGGAGCAGCGCCTTTCCCAGGGGCAGGGAGTACAGATAAACCTCGTCGGGCTCCTTGCCAAACAGCTGCTTTACCGCGCCGGCGTAGCAGGAGAGCTGATCCGAGTGCTTTTTTGCCATTCTGCTTGCAAGCAGTACCTCGTTGGATGCCTCCTCGGGCGTGATACGGTCGGTTTTGTAGTCCACCAAAACGAGACGCCCGTCCGTCATTTCCAGAATTAAGTCTACCGAGCCTTGCACGAACACGGACTGCTTTTGGTAGATTTCTTCTTTTTTGTGCTTTTCCGTGAGGGCAGAAAGCGGAATGAAAAGATTGAAGGTTTGCTCGCGGTAGATCTTTTTTGCCCGACCTACCATTTCCGTCAGATTGCTGCGAAGAAATGCCTCCAGCTGGGTGCGATCCAGGAGCTTGGCGGTTTCCTCGGTGATGAAGCGTTGCTCTACCATCCGCGCGATTTCGGCATCGAGCCCCACGCGGGGAAGGGCGCGCAGATCACAGTATTGCAAAAAGCTGTGGGTGGCGGTTCCGATCTCCGCGGCGGAGGCTGTTTCACGGCTGCCGAGAAGCCGCTCAAAGGACGGTGTGGCGGCGGACATCAGGTCGATCTGTCGGTTGAGCGCTTCGGGGTCCTCGTCCTCCATCCAAACGGTATCCAACAGATCGGGATGGAGCTTGGATGCGGCAACCTTGGTGGGGAGTCCTCGCAACGCATCCAAGGGATAAGCGAAGCGCTCCTTCTCCCTCAGGATGCTTTGATAGCGCTCCATTTGAGAGGGGACGCGGGGGAGTTTTTCCTCTTTCTCATGTGGAGCGGAAACGTCTATGGGAATGCCATCAATTACATCGGAAAGCAAAATTTTGCGGAAAATGCAAGGAAAATCGGCAGTTGAACGATGATTTTCCTGCAGGGCGGCAAGAATCCAACGGAGATAATTGCAATGATAAAGAATGTTTTCTCTGGAGCCGCGCTTCACGTTGGCGGCGGATTCCATGGCGGATTCAAGATTTCCGCGGGGCGTTCCCGTTACGTAGAGCCGTTCGCGTGCGCGGGTGAGAGCAACGTAAAGAACACGGATCGCTTCCTCAGCTTCATCGGCGCGTACCTCCAATTTGGCAATTTCTCGCAAAAGTGTGGTACGGTTGGATGCGGTATCCTCCCAAAACAGCTTGCTTGTGCAGCCAACCTTGGGATGGAAGATCAGGTGATTCTTCACAGATTGATCGCTGGGGCGCTTATCGCAGGCGCAAACGAACACTACGGGATATTCCAACCCCTTGGAATGGTGAATGGTCATGATGCTCACCGTATCCTGCGCCTTTCGGAAGCCCTTGGCGGAAATCGGCTTACCGTCGATCATGCGATCCAATTGCTCCAAAAAGCCGTAGAGCCCGTTCCAGGCTGTTTTCTGATAGCTGCGCGCTTGCTCATAAAGGGTGAGAAGCTCGGGAGTTGTAGCGTAGGGCGCCAGCAGAGGCTCTGAATAAAGCAGACGCAAATAACGATCCGCGGGAAGCGTGGAGGCGAATCTCCGTTGGGCTTCCAGCCAGGTCAAAAGCCGCTTCACCTTTGGAGCGAGGGGATGCTCTCCGTTTTCTCCCACTGCCGTCATTGCGTCGAACAGCGTTTTGTTCTGCGGCGCGGCGGCGCGGATCTGGGATAGCTCCTCTAAGGTAAAGCCACCAAGGGGGGAGAGCAGGTATTCGGAAAGAGGCAGATCGCGGTGAGGGTTATCTATGGCGCGAAGCAGGTTTACCGTGTCGGTGGCGATGGGCTCATGAAGAATGTCCTCGCCTCCGGGGGAGGAAACGGGAATTCCGAGCTTTTCCAATTCGGCGGCAAAAGGCTCACCATGCTTGGCGTTGCGAACCAGAATGGCAACGTGGGAGGGACGGATGGGATCGCCGTTGTCCAGCTGTTCCTCGCGAATGAGGCGGGAGATCTCGGCGGCAACCCAGCGCGCTTCCCGACAGTCCTTGGGCATTTCGTCTTCGTCCTCCTCCATTGCGCCGCGACGGCTTGGAAGCTCTTCAAAAATAACGGTTTGCACGGCAGACGCGGGAGGAAGCTCCTCGGAGCGCCCCTTGGAAAACACAAGGTCGTCCTGGGGGCGATAGCCAACGCTCTCCTCGCAGGCGGAAAAGAGGAAGCCGCAAATCTCATTGGCAAAACGGATTACGGGTTGATTGCAACGGAAATTTTCGGACATGAATACGCAAACCGCCTCGGAATCTTCCGCTTCGGGCTGATCGTGCTGGGGCATAGCGTTTCGATAAGCGGTGAAGATCAGAGGATCGCTTCCGCGGAAGCCGTAGATGCTTTGCTTGATATCTCCCACCATAAATCGACGGGAGCCGCCGATCAGCTGAAAGATTTGATCCTGCAAACCGTCAACGTCCTGATATTCGTCGATATAAATCGTGTCATATTGCCGCGACATTGCCTCGGCAATGGGGCTGGGGGCTCCGTTTTCGGTAACCAGCAAGCGGTAGAACTGCTCCCGAACGTCATCGAATTCCAGCACACCCTTCTGCTTTTTCTCATCCCAAACGCGGGCGCGGTAGTTTTGGAACAAGCTGTGGAGCATTTCGCAAAGCTGCGCGGTTTCCAGCAGCTGCGCCGACACTTCTGTTTTGGAATGAACGAAAAAGGTGTTTTTCAGATCGTTTGCCAGCTCCTTCACGCGATCCCGCACCGATTTGTATTCCAGCATTGGTAGGGGCTTGTTGCGGTATCCGGGAAATTTGGCGGGAGTATATCCCAGGGCAACGCTTCTGACCCTTTCGTAGGAACGGGACGCAAGTGCATCCCGCAAAGCCATGCAGTAGTCCAGATCGTAATGAAGAACACCGCTGTATTTCTCATTGGCGTCGGGATCTGCGGCAAGATAATGCATGGCAGGCTGAAGTGCTTCGATCAGATCACCTATGGCGTCGGTCAGATACCGCAGCAGCGGTTTGCTTATCTCCGACTCCAGAAGCTCCGATTGAGCTGCCGCGCGGAAATTTTTGGCGTAGTCCGCTAAAAGGTCGATGCCCTTGGAATACGAATGGAATTTTCGCTCCAGCTCCAATAGCTTTTCGTCGAGCCCTCCATTGCCGCGATTGTTCATCAAGTGATTCATCGCGCGCGCAAAGGGATTTTCCGAAAGCGCTTGAAGGGCTCCGATGGCTTCACTCTTTTTTTGGGGGGCATATCGTTCATACATATCGTGAACAGCATCGTTCATTGCGGAAAGGGCAATGCCGTTCGCCTCATGCTCGTCTGCCAAGCGGAAGGCGGCAGGAAGCCCGATTTGCTCAAAATTCGCCCGAACCGCCTGCTGAAAGAAGGCGTCGATGGTGGAAATCTGAGCGCTTCCCAAAAGAAAGAGCTGCTTGGAAAGGTGAGGATCTCCGGGGCGCTCCGCCAAAGCATTGGTGAGCGCGGCCGCGATTCGTGACTTCAATTCGGCGGTTGCGGCGCGCGTGAAGGTGACCACCAGCATTCTGGAGAGATCGGCGGGATTTTCTCTTTGGGTAAGGGTTCGGATGATGCGCTCGGTGAGAACGCTGGTTTTTCCCGAGCCTGCGGCAGCGGAGACTAAGATCAGCTTGTCTCGCAAATTCATCGCATACTCCTGGGCTTCTGTCCATTTTCTTTCGTTTCCCACGGTATTTCCTCCTTTCCTATTGCTTTTTGTGACAGGCAACGTCACAGTGATCGATCACGGGGCAGAATTTGCAGGCATCCACCGAGGGAGTCTTTTCGGCATCTCCGGAAAGAATCCGCTCCGCAACAGAGCAAACTGTTTCCCGCATTTGCGCGGTGTGCGCCTCCAATTCCTCGGGGGAGAGACGCTCCAAACCCTTGGTGTAGGTGCTTTGGGGATTGCCGTCAGCCGCTCGGCTAAATTCGTCTCCTCCCAAAAGGAAACCGCTTCTTGCAATTTTAACCGTGTCCTTTTCATTTTTGGAATACAGAAACTGCGCCCCACAGGGAACCAGGCGTTGGGGATCGGAGGATACAACGGCGAACAAATAAAGCACCAATTGAAGATCATCGCCCGAGCGCACCTTATCAAAGGAAAATTTATGCTCTCCCGTTTTGTAGTCAACGATACGAACGTACAGGAGACCGTCCTTTTCAAATAGATCCACACGGTCAACGGTTCCCCGAAGCTCCACCGCGTTGCCGTCCCGCAATTCAAAACGAACGAGGGGGAGGGCGTTTTCTCCGCGACCTCCCAGGCGTTGCTCAAAATAAGTGGGGCGGAAGTCGCCTGCCGAGATTTCTCCAATGATGTCGCGCAGAATCAGGAGCGCCAGCGTGCGGAGGCGTCCGAACAGATGAAGCATACGGGTATCCAACAGCTCCGCGGGAATGGGACAGACCATGGAAATGTAGTGATCTACAATACTGTCGGCAATGAACGTGACATCATCGGGAGCGGGAAGCTGTAATTGACCGTTCTCGGTAAGACAGCTTTTCAGGAAGCGCTCAAACACAAAGTGCAAGAAATTTCCTTCATCGGCGGCTTGAATATCCGAGCTTTTTTTCGAACGGAGACTCAGACAGTAGGTGGCATAAAAACGGTACGGACAGCTTACAAAGGCTTGGATCGAGCTTTGGGAAAGACGAAGGACGGTTCCTTGGGGCAGGGACTTGGCGTGGCGAGAAAGACGTGTTTTCTCGGCATTTTCGGTATTATTTGTCTTTAAAAGCGAAAGATCAAACTGCTCCACGGGATCATCAAATAAAAAATTGATGCGCGTAAAGGCAAGGGACGGCGTGCGCTCAGAGCCATCCGGCTGCTTTGCGGGGTAGGATAAAAAGAGCTGTTCCGTAGGCTTGGTCATTGCGCGATAAACGTAGAGAAGCTCCTCGGATGACCGCAATTTTTGTCCATGATCGAATTTGATATTCAGCTGCTCCAGCGTTTGCTTGTCGCTTTCGGTCAACAGTCCGCGGTCGGAAACCGCCTTGGGGAACTCGCCCTCGCAAAGCCCCAGCAGAAAGGATGCCTTCACTCCCTCCACACGGAGTGTATCGGCGGCACCGATCATCACGCAATCATGCGCGTTGGGAACCGAACCCAGATCGGTGAGAGAGAAGTACATGGAAACAACAGACAGGAATTCGGAAGCCGAAAGAGATGCGTCTGGCAGCAGATTACAAAGATCGGTGAGCGCATCGGTGGCGAAGCGGTAAAGACGAACAGTTTCGCCCGCCTCCCGAAGCTGACCCAAAGCCAGCTCTGTCTTGGCGCGCTCGGAAAGCTGTTGGGCAACCGAAAGCTCGCAAAGATAATCGTAAACGGCAGAGCAGCGATCTGTCAGCTTGTCGGAGGCGCGGAAACGGGCATTCAAGCGGGCGAGGGGCTCCATAACGGTTTTCCGAACGCAGTTCGCCGCTTGCAGGATTTCGTCTCCACGTTGAGATCGCTGCTCGGTCAGACCGTCGGGGTTCATGCTCCATGCCTCGTCCAGAAAGCGGTTTCCGTTGATCCGCCAGGTTTCGCAGTACTCCTCAAAGAGGGCGGCGTCGCGGTAATCAACACCGCAAAGTCCCGTTTTCACAAGGGTCAGGATATCCTGGGTGCGATAATGATAGACCACAGCGCGGATGGCGGAGAGGATCAAACGGGAGAGCGGCTTGGAGGAAAGCTCGGTTCGCTCGGAGAAGAAATAGGGGATTCCGTAACGCTCCAGAGCGGCATCCAGCACACCCTTGTAGGTGTCGGTTTCCCGCACCACAACGGCAATGTCGCCGTAGCGCATTCCGCCTTGAATCAAGCCGAGAATATTCAGCGCGCAAGCCTCCGATTCCTCATAGAGGTTTGGGCAAACGATTCGGTGGATCGCGGCGGGCTCCGAAGGGTCGGGGCGGGTGAGATTATGCTTTGTCAGTTGAAAATTCCAAAGATCACGCTCTAAAATCTGCAACTGAAAGGGCTTGGCTGAGGGGCCGTGGGTCAGCTTCTTTACCTTGATCGGAACGCCCGCCCGATCCGCCAGACGCTTGAGCCGATCCGCAGTTTCGCAAACGCTTTCAAAATGCATCAGCTTAGTGTGCAGCTCATCGGTGCAGAGAGAAACGGTAACCGACGCAACCTGCTCCAGGAGCGCGCCGATAAAATCATATTCGGGAACGGTGAAACTGGTAAAGGAATCTATATACACGTTGCAGTCCTTTAAAAAAGGATGCTTTCGCAGGAGCGCGGCTGCCTCCCGCAGGCGTTCGGGGGCGCTGAGCCCGAGGCGCTTCCGCGCGCTGTCGCTGTAGGTGGCGTAGACTGTGGCAAGGTCGATCAGCTTTTTCCGAAGGGGGGACTCCTCGGGAAGCTGATCGGCGGCCATCTCCAATTGGTCGGCTTCGATTCCGTTGTTGCGAAGCTCCTCCACCGCGGAAAGCATTTCAACGGTAAGAGAGGCATCAACCGCAGCCGCCTTTCCGTATTGCTTCAGGATGGGAATAAGCTGCCTCAGCGTGTCCCACATGAGAACCTCACCGGCGCCGTTTCCAACCGTTTTCTGAGCAATCCCGCCGTATTCACGGAAAATATCCTCCGCAAGACCGGAGAAATTGACGATCTCAAAGAGAAGTCCTGCGTTTTTAGGGAGATTTTGCGGGAGATCGCGCTCGCTGATGTATGCCTGTTGCTCGGGAACCAACAAAAAACAGCGGCGATTCTCCGCAATGTCCCTCTGGATTCGCTCCAACAGCTCGTTGGTTTTTCCCGTTCCGGAGCTTCCGATGATAAAATTCAGCATGGGTCTTCTTCCTTTTTCTGTAATTTCAAATTGCGCTCTACAACGCTTTTTCCTCGCCAGGCGTAAGCGCGGGCGGAAAATTCCTCCTCTGTAAGCGAAGCAAGCGTTTCCTCGCTCAGGTAGGGGATCAAATGTTCGTTAAAATAGGGAATGTTGGAAAACAGGGTTCCGTTTTTTCTTGCAATTTCGGTATGGGGGCAGCATTCCTGACAGCGGTCACAGCCCCAAATCGAGCCCCCCTTGATCAAAAGCGCTTCCTCCTCTTGGGAGAGAATGCCTTTTTTCTGTGTCAGGGCGGAGAGACAACGGCTCGGAGTGCCTGCGGGGCAAGCGATAGAGCAGCGTCCGCAGTTCTCGCAATGAGCGGGTTCTGCGGCGGTGGGGGCGGAAAGATCCGCATTGGTGATTAGACTTCCCAGAAACACGTAAGAGGAATGCTCGCGGGTGATGAGCAGGCGGTTCTTGCCGATCACGCCAAGCCCCGCTTTTGCTGCGGCGTCCACCTCATTGATGGGAGAATGGTCGGCAAACAGCGCGAACCGATGATTGGGATACCGACGGGTGAGAAGGGGAAGAAGCTCTTCTCCCAGCGCTTGAAAGAAGCGGTGATAGTCTCTCGCGGCGGCATAAGCTGAAATGTTTCTTCGGCTTTCCCAGGCCTGTTGGGAAAGATACGGAACCGCAAAGATCACAACCGTTCCGTTTTGCAGACCTGCGCGCTCCAGAAGATAGGGCTTTTGGAGGATACAATCGGATATCGCCACGCGAGAAATCAAAAAAATTCCTTTTTTGTGTAAAAAATCGGTTAAAAATGAAAACATCTCTTCCTCTTTTTGAAAAAATGTGTTATAATAAGGGTGGGAACAGCGACTTTTTGAGTTTTCCGACTCTATTATATCAAACTTCAAAGAGAAAAACAAGAATAAATCTGTTTTTTCATTCTTTTTTTCTTGCAACTTCATAAAATCCTCACAATTCGGAGCTATAATGGCTTTGAACAGAGGAGTTGCGGTGAGCCGTGGTTCCATAGCCAATGGAGGTCATGAACAATGTATAATGATGAAGAAAAAAAGACGGATTATGAGAACATCACCAATCGGGAAAGTCGGTTTGAATATTCTTATTCGGGAGGCTCCGAGGGGCAATATCCCGGAAGCAACCCAAGGGGAAACAACAGCGGAGGCTTTTTTCGCGTCTTTTTAACGGTGGCGCTGTGCGTGGTTCTTTGCTTTGGCTCGGGAACCGCGGGCGTGATGTACGGAATGAAGATGGCGGAGCAAACGGCAGGAACGTCGGTGAATCCCGCGCCGTCGGGAGACTCCCTGCATAACAGCAATCCCGAGGAGCTTTTGGGGCGGGAGGAGATTCCGTATTCTCCCTACGGCTCGGCTGGGGAGGATGCCTACGCTATTTCCGAGGTGGTTCGTATGGTTTCCGATTCGGTGGTTGTCATCAACGCAACGGTGATGGTCACCAACGGTTGGGGAGGTGCCACCGAAAGCAGCAGTGCGGGCAGTGGCGTGATCATTCATGAGGACGGATATATTCTCACCTGCAATCATGTGGTTGAGGGAGCAAAATCGGTAACGGTTCTGTTGAACGACGGTGTTTCTCAATATGCCGCCGCGTTGGTTGGGCGGGATGAAGCGTCGGATCTGGCGGCTTTGAAAATCCAACCCAAGGAGGAGCAGCCGCTCACGGCGGCAAAGCATGGAAAAAGCGGCTATCTTGTGGTGGGCGAGCACGTGGTTGCCATCGGGAATCCTTTGGGAACCCTTGGAGGCACCGTAACCGACGGAATTATCAGCGCCACCGAGCGTGTGGTGTCCACCGAAAACGGGAAAATGACGCTTCTGCAAACCAACGCCGCAATCAACTCCGGAAACTCGGGAGGAGGTCTCTTCAATCTGAAGGGCGAGCTGATCGGCATTGTAAACGCCAAATATGCCGCGTCCGGCGTGGAGGGACTTGCGTTTGCCATTCCCATTGATTCGGCATACGAGGTGGAATGTGATCTGATTCAGTACGGCTACGTTCGCGGAATCGTGGATCATGGGCTTGTGATGGTTGAGGTGAACGCAAGCAATCTGCAGTCTTATCGCTGGCAGTACGGTATCACCGAGAAGGGCTTGTACCTGGTCAGCTCCAAATATAATTCCGACCTGAAAAATAAGGATTGTATTCTGTCGATCAACGGTATCTCGGTGCTGACGCTGGAGGATTTCGACCGCGCGGTGGAGAGCTGTAAGGTTGGTGACGTTTTAACGGTGGAATATAAGCGGGACGGGAAAACCTATCAAACCACTATCACCGTGCAGGAGTATGTTCCCGATCAATCGCTGGTAGATTTTTCATAAAGGAAAGGACGTTTTTATATGTATCACATTCTGGTTGTGGACGACGAGGCACGCATCCGAACCCTGATCCGCAAGTACGCGGAGTTTGAGGGACACGAGGTAACCGAGGCGGCTGACGGAATGTCGGCGGTGCTTTTGTGTCGTTCCAACGTCTATGATTTGATCATCATGGATATCATGATGCCCGAGCTGGACGGCTTTTCGGCGTGTCGGGAGATTCGCAAGGTATCTCAAACGCCCATTATCATGCTGTCGGCAAGAGGGGAGGAGTACGATCGGATCAACGGCTTTGAGGTGGGGATCGACGATTACGTGGTCAAGCCCTTTTCTCCCAAGGAGCTGATGCTCCGCGTGGATGCCATTATGAAGCGCGTTGGGGGACGAAGGAATACCGAAAATGCTCCCAACGTGGTCATTGAGCTGGATCATGGAGGACTGCGCGCCGACCTTACCGCAAGACTTGTGTTTATTGATGATAAACGGGTGGAAATGTCGCCAAAGGAGTACGATCTGTTCTTCTACTTGCTTTCCAATCGCAATATCGCGCTTTCCAGAGAAAAGCTGATCAGCGAGGTGTGGGGCTATGATTTCTACGGAGACGCCAGAACACTGGATACCCATATTAAGCTTCTGCGGAAAAGTCTTGGCAGATATGCTAAGTATATCGTTACCCTGCGAGGTGTGGGATATCGAT
>SVSC01000064.1 GCA_015064525.1 Oscillospiraceae bacterium | reverse complement strand
GGCTCCTCGGTTGGGGACGCGGTGGCGGGTGGAGCTGTCTGCGCGGTTGTTGACGGATTGGTTGCGAGGGGCAGCGGCTCGCTTGTTGCCGCGGAATCGGTGACGGGAGCCGTTGGAGCAGCAGGCTCTCCGCCTACCACGGTAGCCGATGGGGTTCCCAACTGCGGAGACCCGGTTTCCGCAGGCTCCTTTTCCTCGGCGGGCGCAGGTGTCTCGGAGCCGTTCTCCTCCATGCTTTGGGCGGGTACCGTTTGCAAAATTTCACAGGATGAAAAGCCCATCAAAAGAGCGAACAGAAGGCAAAGATGCTTGATTTTCTTCATACCGTAAGTCCTCCGTTCCAAGTATCTGTTTTCATTATAACACATTCCGAGAAAAAAAGCAACGGTCAACCGTGAAAAATCGGTTGACCGTTGCGCGTTTCTCAAACGTAAAATTCCTGCAGATCCTCCAGGCGAATACACCCCAGCGGCAGTCCCCAGCCCGCGCCGCAATCCACGGCAATGTGACGGTTCTCCCAGTAGATTTTTCCCGTGTACGCCTCGTCGATTTTGCAGGTGGGCGTGTGCCCCGTGATAAGATACCGATCGGGATAGTAGACCTTCCCATAGTCGGCGCGCGAGGTGATCATTCCAATGCCGTCATAGTCCTCCAAGGAACGCGACGGGTTAAAACGCGGCAGATTGCCGTGAACCAACACAAAGCGATTGCCGCCAACCTCCAGCTCCTCATACGGAGCGAACTCGGAGAAATATTCCAGCACCGCCTCCCGATCCTCCCGCGAAAGCGAGCGAAACTCCCGCAAGGTTGTCTCTCCACCATCCTCCATCCAAAGAGAAAGCGCTTCCATCCATTTTGCGTTCAGATGGGTGGAAAAATTCTCCTCGGTGATCTCGGTGTTCAGCTTTTTCAGAATGTTCGCCGCCATCCAATCGTGATTGCCCATCAAGGGATACACGTTGGGGCGCATACTCATATCCCAAAGCAGTTGAATGGGATGAGGCCCTCTGTCCACTACGTCACCGAGAACGTATAGCTCGTCACGCTCCGAAAACTCGATTTTCTTCAGCATATTCAGATATTTTTCGTACTGGCCGTGAAGATCGGACATCACGTAGGTCATAGCGTTCCTCCTGTTCATTGTGTAAAATCGTTCGTCATGGAGCGACAGTCTTTCGTCTGTTCTATCAAAAAAAGCCTGTTTTTTGCGATACGTATGGAGTTTTCTTGCTTTTTTCGTCGGATTTTTGAGAACGGTTTTGGTTGACAGACCGCATAAAATCTGTCATAATGGCAGAGAAGACCAAAAGAAAGGAAGTGCTTTTTATGAAACCTCAAACGCAGATCCTGATGATCGCTCTCGCCATTGTTTTTGCCATTGGATTGGCGCTCACCGTGGCGCTGATCAGCCTTGCCGCCATGGAGCGGAGAGCAGAAGTGCCAAGAGAATCAACGGCGGAGCCGCTGTTTTCCGCGCCGCCCGCCTCTCTCTACGTTCCAAGCATATCCGACCCCGAGCCCACTCCCACACAAGCTCCAACCGCTCCCGCAGAGAGTGGCGTTGGCTTGGCGTTTGAAAGCATTGGCAACGGCGACTGCCGACTGATCGGTATTGGAACCTGCCGCGATGCTTTTGTGGTAATCCCCGAAAGGTCGCCAAAGGGCGAGCGCGTGGCAGAAATAGCGCCTCGCGCCCTGATGGGCTGCGCCACCGTGACCGCTGTGCAGATCCCCTCTACCGTGAGAAGGATCGGAGAGCTTGCCCTTGCCAACTGTCCCAACCTGATCTACGTTTCGGTGAGCGAGGGCAATCCCTCTTATCGGGACGAGGAGGGTGTGCTTTACTCGGCAGACGGCAAAACCCTTCTGCTCTATCCGCCCATGCGGGCAGGCAGCACCCTCTACATCCCCTTCAGCGTAACCGAAATTGCCGACATGGCCTTCTATCAATGCGCCTATCTTTCCTCCATTCGCTACGC
The DNA here is from genome assembly GCA_015064525.1 of Oscillospiraceae bacterium. Classification (GTDB taxonomy): domain Bacteria; phylum Bacillota; class Clostridia; order Oscillospirales; family CAG-272; genus UMGS1865. Next base: position 11,453 of record SVSC01000064.1, on the reverse strand, counting down.
GGGCACCCCCGAGGACTGGGAATGCATCAACGTTGGAAGCAAAAACTACAGCCTCATCGCCGCAGCCAAAAGCTTTTCAGCGGGAGCGGGAAAATAAAGGCACCGCGAAAAAAGCGGATTCCAACGCGGAATTAACCAACGCTTTCGTCCTCTAACGACTCAATATAGCGCATCAGCTCCGCAAAGCCACCGTTGGGGTAGCGATCGGGGCTGATGCCCTCCTTGGCGATGAGACAGTTGGTGAGCAAAAAGACCTTCATCCCAATCTCTGCGGCAGGCATATCGTCGGAAATATCGTTTCCAACCATCAAGCATTCCTCGGGCTTTGCCCCAAGCCTTGCCGCCACCTCCGCATAGTAGCCGCTCGACGGCTTGGAGTAGGTGGAATTCTCATAGGTGGTCACCAACGCAAAATCCTCAAGGGAAAAGCCCGCCCAGGAGATCCGCTTGCGCGTGGCAACGGCGGGAAACACCGGATTGGTTGCCAGCGCCACGCAATAGCCCCTTTGCTTCAACGCCCGAACGGTCTCCACCGCCGCGGCGTCATATCCGCAAGCCGCTCTCGCGCAGTCAAACTCCTTTTCGTAGAAGCTGTCCATCACGGAAAAATCCCGATCCACACGGTCTCCGAAGCGCTCCCGAAGGGCTTGCCAGAAGCGCAGCTCGTTGAAGCAGTTACCGTCGTTTGCGATCATCGCGGCAGTCCCCCTCCAAATCGCTTGCACCAGCTCCTTGGGATCATAGCCCATAGGCGCCATTTTTTTTGCCATTTCTCCGAAATACAGCTTCAGAAATTCTCCTTGATCCATGGGCAGCAGCGTGCCGTCCAGATCAAATAGAATATAACGAATCGCCATCATTTCCGCCTCAACAATACTTTTCGGTGATTTTCAAAAGAGTTGGATACAGCTCAGGCGCTCCCGCGATCACGGAGGAGGGCTTTTGCAAGGAAAGCGGCTCCCCTCGCATATCGGTGATCACGCCACCCGCCTCGGTGATCAGCAGCGCCCCCGCCGCGATATCCCAAGGCGACAAAAGGCACTCAAAAAACAGATCACTCCGTCCCGCGGCAACGTAGGCAAGGTCCAGCGCGGCGGAGCCCCCCCGACGAACATCTGCAAAGGCGTAGAAAAGCTCCTTGGCAATTCCAAAGGTGGCGTCGCCCAAACGATCCTTGTAGTAGAGCGCGGTGCCGTAGGACACCAGCGCGCGGGAGGCGGGACGGTTGATCACCGAGATCGGGCGGTCATTGAGAACCGCGCCCCTCCCCCTTTCCGCGTAAAACATTTCATTTAAATAAGGGTCATACACCGCCCCCGCCACAAGCTCGCCATGGGAAAGCATTCCCACCGAGATAGCGGAATGACGGAAATCGTGCATAAAATTCGAGGTGCCGTCGATGGGATCCACCACAAAGCATACCTCCGCCGCGAGAACCGTCGGATCGTTCTCCTGCTCTTCTGCCACAAAGCAAGCGCCCGGGAATTTCGCCGCAAGCTCTCCCAGCAGGTATTCCTGAATCATAACGTCGTAGACCGTTACGAAATTAGCGTCTCCGGGCTTCACCGTTACGCGATCCTCTCGCTCCGCATCATGCGCGTTCAGCACTCGCCGACCTGCCTCATAGATAGGAGGCAGGAGCAGCGATTTCCATTGATAATCCATTTGATGACCCTCCTGTATTCGATACGTTTATGACATTTATTATAACAGATTTTCGCGCCGAATGCAAGACCCTTTTTTTCCTGTCGGCAGCCCCCCTTCTCCTTCCTCAATTTTTATTGTTTCCGCAGTCTCTTTTTTGTACATTATATATATTTGTTGTCTTATTTTTTATGCTTTTTCATCAATAACGAAATCATTCCTGCAAGAATTGGCATTTTTCTTGCAGGAATTTGCATTGTTAAGACAGTAACTCGGTTGTATAATAAGGATAGTAAAAAGAGACAAAGGAGAAGATTATGTTAGAAACCATCAATCATCGGGTGGATCTTTGCGTGGTGGGTGGCGGAATGTCGGGCGTTTGCGCCGCCATCGCCGCCGCGCGGAACGGGATTAAAACCCTTTTGATGCAGGAAAGACCCATGCTGGGCGGAAATGCCTCCTCCGAGGTTCGGATGTGGATCTGCGGCGCCCACGGGGAAAACAACCGAGAAACCGGCATCATTGAAGAGATCGCCCTGGAAAATCTCTACCGAAATCCCGACAAAAATCATTTCCTGTTCGACTACATCCTTTTGGAAAAGGTAAAGGCTGAGCCCAATCTCACGCTGCTCCTCAACTGCTCCTGCATGGATGCCGAAACCAACGGCAACCGAATTACAAGCGTGCGCGGTTGGCAATCCACCACCCAATGCTTCCACCACGTGGAGGCGGAGCTGTTTGCCGATTGCTCGGGCGACAGCATTTTAGCACCCCTGACGGGCGCCGACTTCCGCTATGGAAGAGAGTCTGCCTCCGAGTTCGGAGAAAAAATTTCGGTGGAAACCCCCGATCGGATGACCATGGGTATCAGCTGCCTGATTCAAGCCAGAAAAACCGATAGACCCTCGGAGTTCATCCCCCCCGATTGGATGGAGCCTCTCACCGAAGAGCAATTGCGCGCCAGAAAGCCCCGCATGGAACGCACCAGCGAGAACTTCTGGTATCTGGAATACGGCGGAGAGCTGGATTGCATCAAGGATACCGAAACCATTCGCGACCGTCTCCTTGCCATTGCCATGAGCGTTTGGAACTACGTGAAAAACAGCGGCGAGTTTGAGGATGCTCCCTATTGGTCGCTGGATTTCATCGGCTTCCTTCCCGCCAAAAGAGAATCCCGACGGATGGTTGGAAAATATCTGATGAACAGCAACGACACCATGAGCGGCGGTCTGTTTCCCGACACCGTTGCCTTTGGCGGCTGGGGTCTGGACGATCACGATCCCCGCGGCTTCTTCCACAAGGGCAAGCCCAACGTCGATCTCAAAACGCCCTCACCCTATGGGATTCCCTACCGTTGCCTCTATTCCGCAAACGTTGAAAATCTGCTGTTTGCGGGGCGCAATATCAGCATGACCCACGCTGCCATGAGCTCCTCCCGCGTGATGGCAACCTGCGCCCTTTTGGGCGAGGCAGTGGGAACCGCCGCCGCCATCGCGGTGAAAAACGGTCTGACGCCTCACGGAGTCTACACCGACCGTTTGGAGGAGCTGCAGCAAACCTTAATGAAAAATGATTGCTTCCTCCCGCGCTTCCAAAGAACGGTAGACAAAACCGCCATGGAGGCATCCCTCACCGCCGAGGGCGTTCCCTCGGAGCAATTGGAGCGTCTGCGAAACGGTATTGACCGCAATCACAGACTCTATGGCGAGGGTGACACGGGCTGCGTGATTCCAGCGGGAACCGAAATCCGCTACCGCATGGAAAAGCCCACAGCGGTCAGCGAGGCGCGGATCACCTTCGACAGCGATCTGGATCGTCTCACCCTTCCCGGCGACAAGAACGAGCGAATCCACATCACCCGCGCCAACGTCCTGCCCGATTCTCCCACCATGCACCTCCCCACCACGCTGGTTCGGGAATATGAGCTTTGGGCAGAGGATTCCAACGGCAACCGAGAGTTGCTCCGCCGTGAAACCGAAAATCGGAAGCGCACGGTGCGGATCCCGATCCAAAAAGAAATCTGCGGGCTCATCCTCATTCCCAAAAGGAAATGGATCGACGAAGCCCGCGAGATTCACATATTTTCCTTTGATTTTTCCTGCAGCTGATAGCGGTAGTTGGCGGGGGAAACCCCAACCAAGCGCTTGAAGGCGTTGGAGAAATGCTCAGACGATCCAAACCCGCATTTCTCGGCAATCACCGAAATTGAAAGATCGCTCCCCAAAAGCAGCTTCTTTCCACGGCTCACCCGACGCCGCAGAATATATTGTCCGATGCTGATTCCTCTGCTCTTCCGAAAGCAATGGGAAAGGGTGGATTCGGAGCAATGGCAATCCTTGGCAATGTCGGATAGGGAGATTCTTCCTCGGCTGAGGTTGGCGGTAATATACGAAATGGCGGTATTGATCAGCTTTTCATCGCCTCCGCTCTTCATCGGGTTTCCAACAACAGCGAACTCCGAGAGACACTCGGCAATATAGTCGGCGCAAACGCCCAGCACAGCCAAAAGCCCCTCACGGGGAGGCTCGGCGTGAGCGAAGCTGCGGTTATAGAGCGTTTCCAGCTGTCCGCGGTCGCAATCGTATTTTGCGGAGATACGATCAAAGGTACTGTTCATTCGCTTTGCCTCGCAGGGGTACTGCCCCACCAGCACGGCGCCCAGCACCAGGTGGTTGGCAACGATGGGAATCACGTATTCCTTCACCCCGCAATGGCAAACGCCCCAAAAGGGCGCGTGGGGATCCTTGGCGGTGGCGATCTTGTTGTAAAGCTCTATATTGCTCGCCTCCACGCAGTGCAGCTGGGCAGAGCCAATCGACTTGATATACGCGCAATAGCCGTTGTCGTGATCCTCAAATCGACGAAACGCCGCGAAATGTCTGTTTTTAAAAAGCAAGTGAGCGAAATCCTTAATCGTAATCCGAATGTCGTATTGATCGTTGAGATACTGAAAATATTTGATGATCCGTTCCATTTTCTCACCTCCATGCACCTGTATTGTACCAAAGACACCTTGCTTTGTCAAGAATTTTCAAAAAATTTTATTCAAAAAAGGAGAGTCCCATGAAAGTACAAAAAAAGCTTCGCACCTGTCTGTTTCTGCTCTGCCTCGCCCTGCTTCTTCCCTGCGCGGTAGGCTGCAACGACGCAAAGACCCCTCAGACAACCACCCCGCCAAACGACGGAACCCTTGCCCCCTCGGAGGGCGATAACCTGCCCGAGCGATACATGGAGCTGTTTGAGCTGACCTTTCTCAACTACACCGAGGCAGCTCACGGCTACTCCCTGAAAACCATTTGCACCGAGGACGTTTCCGAGCCCATCAACGAGGCAATCTACTACCGCAACCTCACCGTGGAGGATCGCTACAACGCCGTGATTCTGGAGCAGGAAACCGACACCATGATCGACACCCTCACCAAGGCAGTGATGGCGAACAGCGGCGAGCGCTTCCAGATCGCCATGATCACCGATTCCAAGGTGAACGTTGCCAAGGTGGCAGGTCTGCTCGGAAGCTGGAACGATATGACCTACTGCGATTTCTCCAGAGATTGGTGGAATCAGGACGCTGCCAACTGCTTCTCCCTGAACGGCGATCAATACGGCGCCGTGGGTGATTTCAGCCTTTCCATGCACTCCAAAAATTACTGCTACTTCTTCAACAAAAAGCTCTACTCCACCATTGAGGACGCGGAGGATCTCTACGGTCTTGTGCGCGACGGAAAATGGACCGTTGAAAAAATGCTGGAGATCGGCGAGCTTTACACGGCAGATCTGGATGGCGACGGCCTTTGGTTCGACGGCACCGATCAGTATGGCGTTGCAGGCACCAGCAAGGTGAACTACCAAATGATCCTCACGGGCGCCGGAATGCGTCTGGTAGAGCAGGACGCCAACGGTGTTCCCTATTTCGCTCTGAACAGCGCCGGGAACGTGGACCGCATTTCCAACATCATTGAGCTGTTCTCCAACACCACCGGCTACTACAACAATAACTACGCCTCTCCCAACGGAGGCATCAACTCCACCGAGTTTTTGGAGGGCAGAGTCCTCCTCCTTGCCTCCACCGTTTGGAACATGACCGACTATAAGAACTATGACATTCACTACGGTGTGCTTCCCGCCCCCAAGCTTACCGAGGAGCAAGCCCAATACTATTCGATCTCGGTTGGCGGAGAGGTTGCCTGCGTTGCCCGCTCCATCAAGCCCGAGGAAATCGAAAACGTGAGCATCCTGATCGAGGCGATGAGCAGCCTTTCCTCCACCAATCTGGTTCCCGTTTATAAGGAAAACACCCTGAAGTCCCGCTACAGCAACGCCCCCGAGGATGCGGAAATGCTGCAAATGATCTTTGATACCACCATTTTCGATCTCGGCACCAGCGTTTGGGAGATCGACATTCGCCGTCCCATCATGGAGAATCTCTTCAACGAGCTGAACTCCGGCGTGGCTTCCTACCTGCAATCCCTTGCTCCCAAGGCTGAAAACGCCATCAATCAGAGCATGAACGCGGAGTGACTGCCATGAGAAGATTTCTTTCCCTACTGCTCATCGGAGCGATCCTGCTCTGCGCGCTCGCTTCCTGCAAGGAGGATCCCACGCCTCCCGCAGCATCCCAAGAGCCGTCCGAGCAGGGCGGGGGCGCAATAGCGCTCTATAACGATCAAGGCGTGCAATGTCAGCTGGTTTACCCCAACGATGCGGGCGAAACCGTGATGCACGCGGTTGAGCGTATGCAAGCCAATTTCAAAGAGCTGACGGGCGCCGAGCTTCCCGCCTACGCGGAGGCATCCGCCCCCGTTGGAACCGCCGCAACGATTTATTTCGGCAACACCTGGGCGGCATGGGATCAGGGTATTCCTTCCGACACGGGCTACTATAACTACACCGTTTCTATTCGCAACGGTAACCTCTACGCCTACGCCATGTACGAAGCCCTGCTCACCGAGCTGGTGATCAAGCTGGATCTCCAATTCTCCAAGCGATTTGCCAACGGCTCCTTGGAATTGGAGGAGGGCTTTTCGATCTTCGGCACGGCGGCGGCATACCGTCTGCTATCCAACGTTCCCTATTTCGACAACGCGGATTACCATTCCACCCACGATTGTGACAACGGCTATGAAATGGTGCTGATCCGCAACGCCACCGCCGAAAGCTTTGCAAGCTACTGCCAAAAGCTGACCGCCAAGGGCTACACCCTCGCAGCGGAAAACGACATGAACGGCAATCTTGCCCGCACCTACTTCAACGCCGACGGCGTGATGCTTCACACCTATCTCACCCCCCATTCGGGAGAGGTTCGCGTGATCGTTGCAAATAACCCCGACTACAACAGCAATCCTTCGGACACCAACGAGAAATTCCAAAGCTTTCTCCGTCCCCTCTCCGCCGATGGCGGCATGGGGTATCTGATTCGCTTGGGCGACGGTAGCTTTCTGGTGATCGACGGCGGATATGACAGCGATAACTGCGCCAACGAAATCTACAATCTCCTCAAGGAGAACGCCCCCGATCCCTCGAGCATCGTGATTTCGGCATGGATCTTCACCCACGGTCATATTGACCACGTGGGTGCCTTCAAGGTTTTCGCCTCCAAGTACGCCTCGGATAAAACCGTTACCATCAAGAGCTTTGTGGAGAATATGTGCCTCACCGAGGAGCAAACCGAGTTCATCAACACCGCCTCCTGGAAAACAGCGAGAAAAACCATGGAGGATTACTACCCCACCGTTCCCGTTTACGTTGCCCTCACAGGGCAAAAGCTTAATTTCTCCAACGCGGAGGTAGAAATTCTCTACACCATGCCCGACTATATGCCCAACCGAATTCTCAACGAGTCGGACGCCACTCCCTCCGATCCCCTGAAGGGCAACGGCAACATTCAGTCGGTGGTCTTTCGTGTGCGGATCAACGGCATCTCGATGCTGTTTATGGGTGACACCGTGAAGCTCTGCTGCGATGAGATGTCGGATCGCTACGGCACCTATCTCAAGAGCGACTACGTGCAAATGGCGCACCACGGCATTGAGGACACCCGCCCCAGAGCCCAGAACGCCACCAAGGAAATCTACGGCCTCATTGATCCCGACTATGCGCTTCTTCCCTGCGAGGGAGATCGAATGTCGGCTGTGATGAAAAAGGACGTGAACAAATATCTGGCGCAGCTGATCGGCGGCGAGCAGAACGTGATCTGCTCGGGAAAGTACAACAAGAACATTCCTCTTTCGGGAAATTGACCGAAAGGAGCCGATCATGAACACAATCGACACGTTAGCCGTTCGCAATCGGATTTTTGCCGACATGGTGAACAGCCTCCCTCTTTATGAGGGCAGAGGTCGCTCCTCCTATCACGATTGCGGCAACGGCTACAGTATGCGTTTGATCCACCCCTCCTCTCAGGAAGAGCTGGAGACCTACTGCCGCAGGCTCGCGGAGGCAGGTTTTCGGGAGATCTACCGAAATACCATTGGAAGCAATGATTTCCGTACCCTTCAAAACGAGGAGCTACTCACCGTTCATCTCTATCTGGTAGGCTATTCAGGAGAGCTTCGCATCCTGATGGCAAGAAATCCCACGCTCCAACCCCAATGCGAAGCGGTCCCTGCAAAGGGCGGCGAAATCAGCTTTCTCCGAGCCCTTCCCGCAGGTGGCGGCATGGGATATCTCATCGGGCTTTGCGACGGCAGCCTTCTGGTGATCGACGGCGGCTATAACAAAAACAACTGCCCCGAGGAGCTGTACCTGGCCCTTCGAGAGAGCGTTCCGGATCCCGATCATGTGGTCATCTCCTGCTGGATTTTCACCCACGGTCACAACGATCACGTTGGCGCCTTTGTTGGGCTTTGCGAGAACTATTTCGCGGAAGGACACATTGAGATCAAAAGCTTTCTCCACAACATCTGTCTCGCGCCGGAACAATGCTACTACATTTCGGATCCCTATTACGAAAAGACGGTTGAGGTGCTTCAAAATCAATTCCCCACCGTTCCAACCTATATCGCCCTCACGGGGCAGCGTTATCGGTTTGCAAACGCAGAATTGGAAATTCTTTACACCATTGAGGACTATATGCCGGCAGCCATTCTCAACGAATCCGACGCGGAAAGCGAGGAGGACAAGAAGGGCAACGGCAACCTACAAACGGTAGTCTTTCGCCTCACCGTGAACAACAGCAGCTTGTTCTTCATGGGCGACACCGCCACCGTTTGTTGCAATGAAATGTGTAACCGCTACGGTAGCCTCATGAAGAGCGACTACGTGCAGATGTCGCACCACGGCATGGGGGATGCGCGCCCCCGCGCCAGAAACGCAACCCCCGAGATCTACGATTGCATAGCGCCCAAATTCGGCTTGCTCCCCTGCAAAAAGGTCTCGGTACCTCAAAAAATGGAGCTCCCCATCAATCAACATCTGGCGAGTCTGGTTGGAGGTTGGGAGAACATTCTATGCTCGGGCATCCGCACGGAGCGGATACCGTTATAATCGTTCCCAAAAAAATTTATATAAAAAGGAGAACAATCATGAAAACCATCATTTCCAAGCTAATCCCACTTCTTCTGATTGCAGGGTGTCTCTTGTTCACCCTCCCCTTTGGCACCGCGGCGGAAGCCGTTAAGCCTTGGGACGGGGAAAGCACAGCCTCGGGCTTCCAAACCGGAAGCGGAAGCTTTGGTGACCCCTACGTGATCTCCACCCCCGAGGAATTCAACTATTTTGCCATGTTCGTTAGCCGAAACGGCGTTACCAACAAAAAATATTTTGTTTTGGAAAACGACCTGGACTTCGGCGGCAACACCATCTCTCCCGTTGGCTCCAAGAGCCACGTGTTTGCGGGAACCTTCGACGGCAGAGGACACGTGATCTCCAACTTCCGAATCTCCAGCTCCGAGACGGGCGAATACGTTGGTCTTTTCGGCTACGTGAAGGGTGACACCGCCGTGGTGAAAAACTTCACTCTGCGGGATGCCTCCATTTCCTCGGATCAAAAAATCTACATCGGCGCTGTGTCCGGCTTCCTCACCAAAGGAACCATTTCGGGAATCATTCTTGAGGACACCGTTTCGGTTACCGTGAGAGGAGAAACCGCCGCGGGAAGCACCGGCGGCGTGGTTGGCAGAAACTACGGCTTGATCGAGTACGTTACCAGCTCGGCAAAGATCACCCACGATTATTCCGGCACCTCGGGCTCGGCATTCGTCGGTGGAATCGCAGGTGTAACCGGAAACGGCGGCGCTGTGATCTCCAATTGCTATGTCAACGGCGAAATCACTGCCACCCGCTGCGAGGTTGGCGGCATTTCGGGTATTGTTGGAGCGGGCAACGGCAACGGCTCGGTGAAGGGCTGTGTTGCCAACGTTAAAATCTCCTCGGGCGCCTCTGCGGGCGGTGTTTTGGGTAAAATCCACACCGACGCGGGCAACGAGCTGATCGACTGCACCAATCTCTCTACCTCCATCACGGGTCCTGCGGAAACCACAGGCTCCATCATCGGTAACATTTCAAAGAACGGTATCGTTACAGGCAACGCCACGGTAAACGCGGGCGAGCTTCCCAAGTACGGCACCGGATATAACCAAGACTTGGATCTTTCCACCTTCGGTCTGGAGGAAGTGACGGCAGAGGAGGCGCAGGCTCGCCTGACCGCTCTGCAGGAAAAGATCGCCTCCAACGCGAAAGCGGAAAGCGAGATCAAATATGAGGATGCTCCCGCCGTCACCGATCCCGAAGATCCCTCCACCAAGGAGCCCACTCCTCAGGAGACCCAACCCACTCCTCAGGAAACCAAGCCCACCACCAACAACGGTATGGGCAACCGCCCCAACACTCCTCAAAACACCACTGCCAACACCCAAGCTCCCACCACTCCCGTCGGCGGCACCACCGAAACACCTTCCGAGAAGGAGAGCGGATGCGGCGCCACCGCTTCCCTCCTTGCCGTTGCGATGCTTTTGGGAATGGGTCTTACCGTACTCAAAAGGGATTCCCTTTGAGATATAAAAAATTAGGAGGACAACCATGAAAAAGAAGTTATTTTCCCTTTGTCTGGCAGTAATCCTGATCTTCTCGATCCTGCCAACCGCCACGTTCGCGGAAACCAACACCGTTACCGTGGCATCCGATGCCGATTGGGCAGCATTCTGCGCCAACGCAACGGAAAACGCAAATGCCACCCTGCAGATTACCGCAGACTTCCACATGGGCGGCGTACAGTTCCCCGAGGAGTTCACGGGAACCGTTTACGGTAACGGACACACCGTCACCTTCGGCACCGACACAGCCGAGAATTGGGCGTGCGCGCTCTTCGCAAAGTTCGCGGGCACGGCATACGACCTGATTCTGGGCAACGACAATGACAGCACCGACAAGATCAGCACCGGGAAAACCGGGGAGATCTCGGGCGCCTTTGCCAACCAGGTCACGGGCGACGCAGCCTTTTATAATCTGATCAACAAGGCATATGTGGTAACCGCAAAAGCCAATTACCACGTTGGCGGTTTGGTTGGCATCATCAAGGGCAGCAACGCTACCGTTATCTTTGAAAACTGCCAGAACGCCTGCGTGAACTCCACGGGTGTGGTCGCCAAGCAGGCCAGCGCAAGAGGCGGCGGACTTGTGGGTGTGGTAACAGGCACCAACGTCAACCTCACCTTCCGCAATTGCGCCAACAACGGTAAGGTTACCGCCGCAAACGCGCAGGCCGCAAGCATTGGCGGCTTCGTTGGCTACTGGAAGAGCGCCAACGGCTCCCTCACCTTCGACCGTTGCGTAAACAGCTACAGCATCAATCAGGTGAAGGGCCCCATGGCAGG
>SVSC01000063.1 GCA_015064525.1 Oscillospiraceae bacterium | reverse complement strand
GATAGGAAATCGTACCACAGATGGTTCTCCTGCGGTGTAGCATTTTTACGAAGATTTTTTGCAAGAGTAATATTCTTTTCGTTGTAATCAAGCGACATACTTACTCCTCCAAAGTTTTATCGCTTCCGTTATATCATAAATCGGCAGAGAAAACAAGTTCTCTGCCGAAACTTTGTGCCTTCAAATTCTCCGTTAAGAACAACAGAGAAAAGCGGTTGCGTTCTTGGGAGCACAACGCTTTTGCGGCAGCTGTTTTTTGTTCTTCAATTGCTATCTTGCCGAATCACACCGTTCACAAAGTTCTCCTTGTAGCAATCAATTGCCTCTTGCACAATTTGAACCGCCTCCAGGGGGCCAAACAAGCTTTGCACGTCGGTCTGCTTGTTTTCCAGCTGCTTATAAACCGAGAAGAAATGCACAATCTCCTGAAAGATATGGGAAGGCAGCGAGTTGATCGAATCAATTCCCAGATAGGTGGGATCCGAGAACGGAACGGCAATGATCTTGTCGTCCATCTTTCCGCTGTCGATCATGCGCATCACGCCAATGGGCTTTACGCGGATCAGCGTGAGAGGATAGATCGGCTCGGAGCATAGCACCAGCACGTCCAGGGGGTCGCCGTCATCGGCGTAGGTACGAGGTATGAAGCCGTAATTCGCGGGATAGTGGGTAGAGGTATAAAGCACGCGATCCAATTGGAGGATACCCGTGTATTTGTCCAGCTCGTATTTGCATTTACTGCCCTTTGGAATCTCGATCACCGCGGTAAAATCTCTCGCTTGAATCCGATCGGGATCAATATCATGCCAAATGTTCATATGCTTGCTTCCTTTCCGATGCAATGGTGTTTGACTATATTATAACACCGAACAAACACTTTTACAAGTCCTTTTCGATGATTTTTTTATTCAGCTCCTCCCGTTTCCAGTTGGCGGGGCTGATTCCCATCCTGCGCTTAAACATTTTGGAGAAAAGAAAGCCGTCGCTATAGCCGCACCGCTCTGCCGTTTCCGCCACCGAAAGCCCCTGCAAAAGGTAGCGTCTTGCCTCCGCCATTCGCACCGAGAGAATATACTCCTGCACCGTTTGCCCCGTTTTCTCCCGAAAGAGACGGGAAAGATATCTGCGATTCAGGTGCATTCGCTGGGCAATCTCCTCTACCCGCAGGGGAAGCATATACGCCGCCTCCACATAGTCCTTCACGCGCTGAACGTAGTTAGAGGGCTCGGTGGCACCGCCGCCGAACAGCTCTCCGTAGAGCCGAAACAGCTTTGCCACCACACGGTATTCGGGAGCGGAGCCCTGACAATCGTCGAACCAAAAGCATCGGGCGGCGCTTTCGGAAACACGAAAAACGGGAGGTAACGCGCGAAAATGCTCCGAGAGCCCTCCGTCAAAGCCGATCCAGCGATAGCTCCAGGGCTCCTGCCCGTCGGCGGAATAGCGGATGACCTCCCCGGGCAAAATGCAAAACACCTCGCCGCCGCTCACCGCGTGGCACTCGCCACCGCAATAAAAATATCCCTTTCCGCTTTCCACGTAGTGAAGCAGGGTGTAGTTCCGAACGGCGGGACCGTAGTTATGGTTGGGCAGGCAGGACTCTCGCCCGATGAGAATCGGATTCAGATCCCGCAGGTGCAGATTGGTGAGAAAAATTTCCTGATTCTTCATTTCCCCGCCTCCTCATTGCTTTCAGTTACATTATAACATATTTTGTTACATAAATCAATTGCTTTTTTTCTAAAAAAAGAGTATTATATAAGAAAGCCCCCGCAGAAAAGGGGAAAATTACAGCAAAAAAGGAGACAGACAAACGATGAAGGTTACATTTATGGGCGCGGGAAGCACCGTATTCTCCAAAAACGTTTTGGGCGACACCATGCTCTGCGAAGCATTCCACGACATGGAGATCGCACTTTATGACATAGATCAAACCCGCCTGGAGGAATCCTATCTGCTGATCCGAAAGCTGAACCAAGCCATCAACGAGGGGCGCGCCACCGTGAAAAAGTATTTGGGAGTGGAGCAGAGAAAAGACGCGCTCCGCAACGCCGATTTCGTGGTGAACGCCATTCAGGTTGGTCTTTACGATCCCTGCACCATCATTGATTTTGAAATCCCCAAGAAATACGGTCTGCGCCAGACCATTGCCGACACCCTCGGCATCGGCGGCATCTTCCGCGGTATGCGAACCATCCGCGTGCTGAAGGACTTCGCCCGCGATATGGAGGAGGTTTGCCCCAACGCCTGGTTCCTGAACTACACCAATCCCATGGCAATCCTCTCCGGCTATATGCAGCGCTATACCAACGTGAAAACCGTTGGTCTTTGCCACAGCGTGCAGGTTTGCGTTCCCTCTCTGCTCAAGGGTCTGGGCATGGAGGATCGCCTGGAGGGGCATCTCTCCAAGATCGCCGGCATCAACCACATGGCTTGGCTTCTGGAGATCACCGACGCGCACGGGAACGATCTCTACCCCGAAATCCGTCGCCGCGCCAAGGAAAAGAACGCCTCCGAAATTCACAACGATATGGTGCGCTTCGATTACATTGACAAGCTGGGCTACTACTGCACCGAAAGCAGCGAGCATAACGCCGAATACAACCCCTTCTATATCAAGCCCGATCGCGACGATCTGATCAAGAAATTCAACATTCCGTTGGACGAGTATCCCAGACGGTGCGTCAGCCAGATTGAGAAATGGAAGCAACAATACGCCGACCTGATGGCAGACGGCGCGATTACCCACACCCGCTCCAAGGAGTACGCATCCCACATTATGGAGGCGATCGCCACCAACAAGCCCTACAAGATCGGCGGCAACGTGATCAACCACGGCTTGATTCCCAATCTGCCCTTTGACGCCTGCGTGGAGGTTCCCTGCCTGGTGGACGGCAACGGCGTTACCCCCACCTACGTTGGTGAGCTTCCCCTGCAGCTTGCCGCAATGAATTCCTCCAACATCTATCCGCAAATGCTCACCGTTGAGGCAGCGCACACGGGCAAGCGAGAGACGCTTTATCAGGCTGCCATGATGGATCCCCACACCGCCGCTCAGCTCTCCACCGACGAAATAGTTTCTCTTTGCAACGATCTCATCGAGGCACACACCAAGGCGGGCTATCCTATTTTCTAACGTATATGTATAAAAGCGCCGCCGCGAATTTCGCGGCGGCGCTTTCTTTATTTCATTACCAGGGCTCGCGCTTTCCCGCTTGTCCCCCATTGGAGGCGGGTCTGCTTTGGGGCTTCGCGCCTGTACCGGTAGTTCCCGCGGGAGCTCCCGTTCTCGGTGCCGTTCTCGCCGCGGAGTTGGAGGAGGCCGTTCTCACGGGCGCTCCATTGGTGCCGAGCTGAGCGGCGGGACGGGGCTTTGCAGCCATTGCCGAATCGCTGCTGTAGTAGTCACCGTAGCCGGCATAATATTCGCTCTGTCTGCCGCGAACGCTTCTCTTCTTGCGCTGGGTCTGGTTCAACACCACGCCAAGAATACGGCATCCGCTCTTGGCAAGCTGCGCCTTCACGTTTTGCGCCAGCCGATATTTGATATTTCCCTGATTGATCACGATCACCGCGCCATCGCAAACGCTTGCCATCACAGCGGCATCAATCACCAGCCCCAAGGGAGGAGCATCCACAATGATATAGTCGTATGCGTCTCTCACGCAGTCCAACATCTCCTTGAACACGGGGGATCCAACCAGCTCTGCAGGGTTCGGGGGATAAGGCCCTGCAAAAATGACATCCAGCCCCTCGATCTGTGTGCGGTAGACCGATTGCTCCAGAGTAACCTGACCCGAAAGGATCTGGCTGAGCCCGTTCACGCCGCGCTCCTTGGTGTAGCGGCTCACGGTCACCGATTTTCGCAGGTCGGCATCAATGAGCAACACCTTCTTATCCGCCTCCGCAAGGCTCTTTGCCATTTCAAAAGAGACGGTGGTCTTTCCCTCATGCGCCACACAGCTGGTAACAATGATGGTTTTCACGTCCTTGCCGCTGAACAGAATGTTGGTTCGCAGGGTGTTAAAGGCTTCCCGCACGAAATAATTATTCAGATCGCCAAAATCAAGCTCTATGGTTCTCATCTCGCACGCTCCCTTCATTGCCCGTCCTGCGAGCTGCTGCTGTAGGCGGCGTATTTTTTCTTTTTCACCGCGTCATGCTTATTGGGAATCTGACCCAAAAGGCTCAAGCCCAGATATTTTTCCACGTCCTCGGGGGTGTTGATCTTATCGTCCATCAGGAAACGAACCAAATAAAAGACGTAGATCATCATCGCGCAAAGAAGCGCCACCAGAATCACGGTAACCTTGGAGATGGGATTGGAGATCTTGGAGGGCATCACGTTGGCATCCACCACGTTGAACAAGGTCTGCCCGCCGTAGAGATCGTTGTTGATCACGTCGCAGGTGACGTGCGCCAGCGTGGATACCAGCTTGGTTGCCGACTCCGCGGTATCCGCCGTTACCTCCAGATACACCATGTGGGTGTTTTCCTTGTTTTCCACCTCAACGCGCTTCAGAAGCTCCTCATAGGACATTACGCTGTTGCTCTCGTAGATCACCCGCTCCAGCACCTTATGGCTCTTCACAAGGTCGGGGCAGTCCTTTGCCAGATAGTTGGCAATGGAAACGTCGGCGGTGGAGGTGGTGCCGAAGCTTCCCTCCAAATCCTGGGTGCTTCTCATAACGTAGATACTGGCGCGGGAGGTGTACTCGGGATTGTGGGTTGCCTTCATGAACAAAAACAGCCCCACCGCCGCAACCACAGCCACGATTGCCATGATCCACCAGCAGTGCGCCAGCACCGCAAAGAGATCCTTGAACCGTAGCTCTATCTCATTTCTTTCTTCTTCCATGGGAGAGAATTCCTTTCTTGATGTAAATTCTGTAACGATCAGATGCGCTCGTCCTTGATCACCCTGCAGGCATGATCCCAAGTGAGCGCACGGATCTCCTCGGGGCTGCAGTGCTTTTGCAGATAGGGCAGGCATACCGACATTTTTGGTTGTCGCGAGGTGAGATTATGCCCGTCCGACGAAATGATATGGGCAAGTCCCGCCTTCACCAGTCGCTTCCATTGCATTTTTGCAACCGTTCCCCACGAGCCGCAGATCGAGGAGGCGTTGATCTGAACGATGCCCCCCTCATCAACGAAATCCCGCACCCAATCCATGTGAGTGAAGAGACAGCGATACCGCTCGGTGTGGGCAAGAATGGGGTGGTAGCCGGTTCTCTGCAATTGGTTCATGGCGCTGCTCAGCTCAAAAAAGCTCACCGCCTCCGGAAAATCCACCAAAAGATAACGGCTGTTCCCAAGGGGACGGCACACACCATCCTCCAACGCCCGCATACAGGAGGCGTGGTAGCCCAGCTCATGCCCCAAAAACAGGCGCATATCGGGATAACGCTCCTTTGCATACCGACACAAAAGGGCGAACGAGCGCTCGGAAGCCTTCGAGGTATCACCATAGTGGTAGGGCGAAAAATGAGGCGTGAGGCACATTGCCCTCGTTCCGTCCTCATACGCCATATCCAGCATAGCGTACATTTCCTCAGGAGTTTTCGCGCCGTCATCCACGCCGCACAAAAGGTGCGTGTGCAAATCAAAAAAACGAATCATACGGTTTTTTATCATCCTTTTCCTACGCAAAAGCATAAATATGCTTATACATTATAGCATATCCGTCGGTCAATGTCCACGGTGGCGGTGCAATGTTCACATTTTTTTAACAAAGCTCGCCTTTTTTCACAAAAATAATCCAACAACCAAGTAAATCAAACCGTAAACCGTTCCCGCGAGAGTTCCGTAGAGCAAAACGGGACCCGCAACCGTGAAGATTTTGGCGCCAACCCCCAGAATCAGCCCCTCTGCGCGGCAGTCAATGGCAGGGCTGACCACCGAATTGGCAAAGCCCGTGATGGGAACCAGCGTTCCCGCGCCCGCGTATTTCGCCACGCGATCGAAAATGCCCAAGCCGCTGAGCAGCGCCGCGAAAAAAATCAGCGTTACCGATGCCAGCGTTCCCGCCGTTTCCTCGGTCAAGCCCAGGAGGCGTTCCCCGCCCCACCGAATCACTTGTCCCAAAACGCAAATCAAACCACCAACCCAAAATGCCCGCAGGCAGTTCCTTCCGAGAGGGGATGCAGGTGCGTGCGCGTCCGCAAACCGCTTGTAATGCTCCTTGTCCATCAGCTTCTTCTCCTTTTTTGACGAAAAATTCTAACGTTAGCATGGTCTTTTTTCAACTGCATCATACGTCATTGGCGGTCTTTTGAAGAAAAAAACATCTTTCGGTTGACAATTGGACTTTTTTGAAGTATAATATGTATAAACACAACCGAACATTCAAACGATACCAAAGGAGCGATCGCAATATGGATTGGAAGGAATTTCAGGAAAGCACACGCGCATTGACCGACTACGCCGCGCAAAAAATAAATCAAGTCTCGGATATGGCGTCCATGCACCTGAAGCTGAAGGCGATGGAGCTGCGCCTGAGAGAGCTTTATCAGGAATTGGGCATGGCATCCTACGAGCATTTCACAAAGGATGACAGCGGCGCGGAGGTGATTTCCAAATACGTGGAAGCAATCGCCCTTCTCCGCCGACAGATCGCCATGCAGAAAAAAGCCATTAAAAAGGCACAAGAGCTGCAAAATCAATAAAAAACGCCCTTTTCCATGCTTTTTCGCGCGATTTTTCAAAAAAACGCTTGCAATTGCACGCGTACTATGTTATAATGAATTGATGTCACCCCGCGCAATCGGAGAAGATCCGTTCTCCGTAATCTTTACTGTTGCCATGAGGTACTACATGAAGTTCAAAGCACTAATCGCCCTTGTGTTGCTGTGCGCCGCTGTTTTTACGGGCTGCGGCAACCACGGACAAGGAAGCAATCACACAGGAGATTCGTCAGATTCCATCCCCCCCGCCGTCAGCGGATCGGTTGAGGACCCAACCGAGGAAGAAAGCCTTCCCTCCGAGCCGATCATGGAGGAGGAGGGAGTTATCCGCTCCAAGGAATCCGAAACCCTCACGTTCTTCGCAAAATGGAGCGCCGTCTCCTACAACGGAAAAAAAGCCACCGTTACCGTAAAGGTGGGAATCACCTGTTATAGCATCTCCACAGGAAAGCACAAGGGGAGCGTAACGGTAAACGGAGAAACCAAAACCTTTTCCACCCGCGCCATTGAAAGCACCACCCACGAAAAGAAAAAATTCGACTTTGCCGAGCTTACCTTCACCGTGGATCTGGACGAGGACGGTCTTTCCCTGATGGAGATCGACGCGGAATGGGAATTTGAGGATACCGAGGGCGGTAGCTTTATCGAAAGCTTTACAGCGTCCGCCATCATTAAGCTCCCCGGCGGAGAGATCTACGTTCCTGACACCTCCGAGGAGGACTCGCAGGAGCAATCTCCCATGGAGGCAATCTTCGTGGGTGACGAGGAAGAAAACGGTATCCCCTCCTGATCTTCCAAAAAAACGTATGCTTGCGCCATAGCTCCCAAAAGGCTTTCGCGCAAGCATTTTTTTCAAGGGCCGTTGAGCCTCACACATCAATACGCAACAAAAAGGAGATCGCCATGTATTTCAAGGAAACACTTCTTTTCAAAACCGAGGGGCGCTCACATTTCCGTATTCCCTCGGTCATCACCACCAACAAGGGAACCGTTCTGGCATTCTGCAATGACAGAAGAGACACCGTTGCCGATAATGCCAACGAGGTGGCGCTGATGCTGGCTTCCAAAAAGGTCGACGGCGAATGGTCGGAGCCTCGGGTTCTTTTGGGGCGCGAGAGCTGGAACTTTACCATCGGCGGCGCCGTTTACGACGACGTTGCCAACCGCGCCATCTGCTTCTTCAATCGCTCCCCCATCACCCTGTATGAGTTCGGCAACTACACAGAGGAGGAGCTGGAGGCGCTGAAAAGATCCGCCGCGGGCATGGCGAGAATGGCTGGTCTCCCCTCGGGAAAATTTCTGCTTTGCAGCGAGGACGACGGAGACAGCTGGCAGGAGGAGCCCATGATCGTCCAGGAGATCAGATATCCCAACGAGGAGGGCAATGAGGTGATTGTTCTGCCCAACAGCCACGGTGGCGCCCACGGTATCCGCCTGCGCCACGGAAACCACGCGGGAAGACTTCTCTGCCCCTCCCGCTTTACCACCAGACGGTATCAAACCATGAAGGCGCTGCAAACCTGCGGCTTTAACAACGCCGTTTACAGCGACGATCACGGAAAAACCTGGGTAACCACCGCCCCCGTTCAAGCGGGAACCGGAGAGGGCGCGCTGATCGAGCGGGGAGACGGCAGCATCCTTTATAACTCCCGCGCATACTTCCAGGACGGCAAACGCTATCTGGCGGTCAGCCGTGACGGTGGCGCCACCTACGGCGAGTTCACCACCGACAGCTACCTCCGCGAGGAGGAGAGAATGGGCTGCAACGCCTCCTTCCTTCGCGTGGAGCGCGAGGATTTGGGAAAAGACGCCGATCTGTTGCCCGAGGGCGCCGACTCGGTAACCGTTTTTGTGAATCCCCGCTCCAACACCCGCGAGCGCCTTACCGCCTGCGTCAGCTTCGACAGTGGCGAAACGTGGGCTCACGAAAAGCTTTTGTGGAGCGGCAAATGCGCCTACTCCTCTCTCGCGCATTCCACCGTGGACAAGCGCTTTTATCTGCTCTATGAAAAGGGCGCCGACACCAATCCCTACGAGCAGGGCATTTCCATGCTGGAATTTGATCTGGCTTGGCTCCTTGAAAAATAATCAAAACGCAGTCGGACACAGCATAAATTTGCCTTTCCGCGTAAGGTGATTTTTAACCGCAAACTTCTCAAAAAAATCAAAAACAGCCCGAACGATCTTATCGCATAAAAGATCGTTCGGGCTATTGGGTCTTGTGTTCACCCAATAAAATTGAACCTCAACATGATGCAAACATTTAATATTTACAACTCATACAATGTTATACCACATTTAAACTCCGGACATAGCCCAAAAATTACAAGCTATGAATTAGTTCCTCACATACTTATCCATTACGCTCTTCAATCGATCCGAAAGAATCTCAATGCTTCCAATATCCGCATTAGGGAAATCGTCTTTTAAAATACGCAGTTTTTTTCCCCATTGAATTCCTTCTTCAATCACATTTATTCGACCATCGGAAGCTAAATAGAACGCTGACTCCGTGTTGTGAATTTTGAGCCACTCAAATTTTTCCGAAGGATCAATTCCTGTCATTCCAAACACAACGCCTTCCATATAGTCAGCACCAATTTCTTTCTCCAAACGGCTAAGCGCCTCATTGGAAAAAACTCGGCTAACTATATTATGACCCATCTCATGAGCAACCGAACCAACGATATTGCTCGCCCCATAACCATTCAAAGAATTTTTTATTATGGAAACCCCATCATAGAAAATCGTTCCATTTCCTACGGTGTTCGTGGCAAATCCACCGGAAAACCATTCGTGCTTTATCTCGGGGATAGCCTGCGAAAACTCTTCTGCTATGTGCGTTGCCACTTCGCTGATGTCTTTGGGAGTAATTTCAAATATGCCTACGCCATCGATCCATGATTGATATGCGTTCGACTTTTCAAGACCACGGTCAGACAATCCCGTAAAAGATATTGCTTTTTTTGATTCAATCAGCTCCCTAAACCACTCAACCGTCTCAAATGACGAATCTGCATTGTCCGGTTCGGTCATATCTTCAACCATTTCAAAACAACCGATGTCATCCACATCGTCTATATCATCTATGTCATCATCTTCTTCAAATTCGTCGTCGCTGTCCATATCATCTATGTCATCTACGTCATCATCCTCTTCAAATTCGTCGTCGCCGTCCATATCATCTATGTCATCTACGTCATCATCGTTGCTAATCATGCCAATAATCCGTTTAAGAACCCCCCAAAAAATCCCCATGTTGGCACCGCCTTTCCTTTTTCGTACAAAATGTTATTTTAATCTTTTTTCTTTTTTTCCGCCTCTTGCTCGGCTTGTTTTTTAGAAATTTCCTTGCCTCGTTCTTTTCCTTCCTTCATCCATTGGCGGATTTCATCATTTGATACTCGTTTTCCTTCTGCGCATTTTCTAAAATATTTCTCCGAGGTAGACCCCACCGCATAAGCAGTGCTTCCGCAAAGAACAGCATCTGCAATCATAACGGGAACATATGATACCGGATTAGACTTAAAAAGCGATGTAATTAGTTTCTGTCCTGCTGCAATACAAGCGCCCGTAGTTCCGACAGCCTTAAAAAAACGAAGTATAAGTTCCCCGGCATCCTCTTTGTTCAGTGAATATCCATAACACTTTGCAATAGCTGCAACTCCAACCCCCATAGCTGCCATCAATGCCGCAACATCAATTAGAACAGGAGCAAAGCCGATAGCGACACCGGATGCTGTCATCGTATTGACAGCTATTTCAGCATTCTCTCTCATTTTGGCTATTTCTTCTTTTGTATACTTATGCTCGTTCATCGTCCCATCCCCCTTTTGTCAATCTTTCATTACATTTTGACAAATATATTATAACACATTATTCATACATTGTCAATATTAAGCTTCCTTTTCCTGCTTTACTCTGTATGATATTGATTACTATTGTAGAGACAGCTTCAACTGTCGGCAATGCGCCCCCCAAAATAGACTTACAAAACCAAGTGATTGCCCGTTTCAGACGCAGATTGTAGACCAAAAGTGCGCAATTCGTTAGATTGCATAAACTCGTCAGCCACTTTTTCTTTGCGCCTCTTTCTGCAAAGAAAAAGTGGCTAACAAATTAGTACTATTTAACAAACTGTCATTTAGGCAATACGGTTTGTCAATGGTCTAAGCGCCCCGCCGCAATTCGCGACGGGGCGCTCGTAATTGTTCACTTTATGCGCTTGGAAGCGCGAGGCTTTCACTCCTTGCCCAGCATACTCGCATACCGACGGGAAAGAACCTTGGAGCCAACAGCCGCTCCAATGGAAACAACCAGTCCCAATCCAAAATAGCAAGCCCCCGCCACCAGCAATTCCAAAATATCCGCAAGCCGCAGCTCCGCCGTGAGCTGAATCAGCTCTCCAACCGAAAGCTCATAATGGATCGCCGTCCATAAAAAAGCAAGAAAAATGCCCCCACAGGTGATCCAGAAAGACCCAACGGAAAAGCTTCTCCTGCTCTTGTATGCCCGTATAAAATTCCAATTGCAAAGAGAGATCAAAAAGCCAACGGCAGGCACAACCAGCGAAAACGCCCAAAAGCCGTTGAGAATCCCGCGAGGGGTTGCCGCCTCCAGGCTCACACCGAAAACAATCACGGCAAAAGACGCTAACATCAGAACCGATTGCAGAACTGATGCTTTCCATCCGTTGATACGGCTTCTGAAATCCGGAATCACCGTTTTCTCGGAGGACCGCGCGGCTTTTTGCTCCTCGAAAAAAGCGCGACACGTCTCACATGAGCCGATATGCTCCTCCACCAAGCGGATGCTCTCCTGAGAGCATCGTTTTTCAACGCACAATATAATCAGATCTCGAATCAGACTGCAATTCATCAGATCCCCTCCTCCATCCTTTTCAAAATTTGTTTCTTGGCGCGAAGCAAGGTTACCCTTGCCCAGCTTTCTCCCTTTCCAAACAGCTTGCTGATTTCCTTTAACGGAAGCTCCGCAAATACCGCCAAAAGAAAAACCTCCTTGTAGGGCTCCCGCAAGGAATGCAAGCATCGGAACGCCTGCTCGGCAATTGCCCGATCAGAAAATTGATCCCGAAAATCACACTCCTCCGCCACACACGCCTCCTCCAAGGGAAACAGTCGCTTCTGCTCCTCATACCATGTAAAATAGGTGTTTTTTGCAATGCGATATAACCAAGAGGACACAGCCTCGCTCTTTCTCAGCTTCTTGAGATTCATATACGCCCGAAAAAACGTTTCCTGTGTTAACTCTTCGGCTAACAATCCGTTTCCGCATATCCGCAGCAAATACCGATAGATCTGCTCCCCATAGGTGCTGTACAACATCTCCATATCCAACATCACTCACCCCCTTCCGTTTATAAGACGTCGCAAACGCCAAAGCGTTACACATTTTGTAAAAAAAAGCTTCGATTGCCGAAAAACAATCGAAGCTTTGCTCTGTTCAAGGTCAGTTCCCTCTTTTGCGGGCGATCTCAGCAAGAAAGGCATCCAATCGGCAAACGTCACCGTCGAAAAGATAGCCGTGAATCCCGCAATTCTCTGCCCCCGCAATATTTTTTGAGCTGTCGTCCACAAATAGAGTTTCCTCCTCGCGTAGTCCGTTCCGCTCACACAACAGCCGAAAAATCCTCGGATCAGGCTTGGTCAAATGCCACTCCGCCGAATAAATACAGTCCTCAAATTGAGACAGCACGGGGATCTCATCGGCGTGCTCGGCAAAGTATTGGGAAATGTTGGAAAGTAAAAAGACCCGAAAGCCGTAGACCTCTCGGCATCGCCGCACCAGGTCGCTCATCCCCTCAATTTCGGGCAGGGTGTAGATCCAATTCACGTAGATTTCCTCCGCCACCTGCCATAAGCGCCGCGGCAATCGCCCACGGATTTCCTCCAGCGCGCGGGCGTCGGACAGCGCGCCTGCATCCAGCGCATCCCAGTAAAGTCGGTCAAACACCACGCGCTCCAAAAGCACGGCGTCATCGGGATCGGTCACGCGCAGAGAAACCATGTAGGCAGGATCGAATCGAACCATCACTTGACCAAAGTCAAAAATCACGTTCTTGATCATACGCACCTCCGAAAAAGCAATTGTCCTGCCTCCTATTATACAAAAAACAAATGGAAAAGTCAAGACATTCGGGCTGTTTTTCAAAAAGCACTTGCAATTACGCCCAACTTATGATATAATGACAAAAAAGGCACGGAGGATTCCCTCATGAAGGAAAACAAGAAAAACACCCTGCTCTGGGCGGCAAATATGTTGATCTGGCTGGGACTTGCCGTGATGAACGTCATCCAACAAAACAGTTGGCTGCGGATCGCCGGTTATCTTTTGGTAGCAGTCGTTTCACTCTGCGCAATGATTCTAAGCATAAAAGCAGGCAAAAGAGACAAATAACCGAGAAAAATCGGAGCGAAATCCGTGATATATGCCAAAAATCAAAGGAAGACGAAAAAAAGGTTGACAAACGGGAACACTTATGGTATAATATCCTATGCGAACAGGAACGGACAAAAAGGTTCCCGGCAAAAGCACAATCGCCGGTGTGGCGGAACTGGCAGACGCCCGGGACTTAAAATCCCGTGATGCGAAAGCATCGTACCGGTTCGATCCCGGTCACCGGCACCACCTTGGTGGGGCGACCAAGAATACTATCGCGGAGTAGAGCAGCCTGGTAGCTCGTCGGGCTCATAACCCGGAGGTCGTGGGGTTCAAATCCCACCTCCGCA
>SVSC01000062.1 GCA_015064525.1 Oscillospiraceae bacterium | reverse complement strand
TTGCCGAGGCTGAGGCAATCGAAAAGAAGGCAGAGGCGCAGAAGAAGATGGGCGAGGCATCGGTGCTGGAAATGTACCTTGCCGCGCTGCCTGAGGTGGTTCGCAATGCCGCCGCTCCTTTGGCGCAGACCGATAAGATCGTGATGTACGGTGACGGCAACTCCACTAAGATGGTGAAGGACGTGATGACCAGCACCAGCCAGATCATGGAGGGCTTAAAGGAAACCACGGGCTTGGATCTCAGCGCGCTGATCGCGGGAATTGCAGGCGGAAGAATCGCAGCGGGCAGTCAGCCCTCTGAGCCTTCCAACAATGGCTCCGCAGCCGAGTAACCGTTTGATATTTTTGAAATAGACGAAGGGGCTGTCGCGTTCGGCGGTGCTTGCATCTGATTGCGGCAGCCCCTTCCAAACGCTTTTTAACGTCATTCCGCCAAGGCGGAGAAAGAGGAGATCGGTTTGAGTATGTTCAAGAAGAAAAACGCCAAGGAAACGGAAAACGAGGCGCCCAAGGGGGAATCTCGCTCTCAGAGCTGTGAGATCAGAAACGGTGAATTGATCCGATACTACGGTGAGGAGACCGAGGTGGTGGTTCCCGAAAACGTGACCTCCATTGGAACGGATGCCTTCCGTGCCTGCAAAAAGCTGACCGACGTGGTGCTTGGAAAAAACGTGACGGTGATCCGCGGCAACGCCTTCAGGGATTGCGTGAAGCTACGCCAAATCACGTTGCCCGCGGGGCTGAAGGAGATCGGAGACTCGGCGTTTCGGGGCTGTCACTCGCTGGCGGCGATCATTCTTCCTCGGGCGGTTTATTCTGTTGGTGATGCCGCGTTTCGGGATTGTAAGGCGCTCAAAAAGCTGGTGCTGTCTGCGGGACTGACCTATCTTGGCGCCTATGCCTTCCGCGGTTGTGAGGATCTGGAGGAGGTAGAGCTTCCGAACACGCTCACCGCCATCCACCACAGCACCTTTGCGGGGTGCGTTTCCCTCAAGCATATCACGGTTCCCGAAAGCGTGAACACCGTGGGAAGCCATGCGTTTGGCGAATGTGTGTCGCTGGAGCAGATTGATCTGCCCGACGCAGTAGCATATATCGGGAGAGGCGCGTTCGGTGAGTGTAAGTCGCTGAGGTCCTTCCGTATTCCCAGAAGGCTGCGTTTTCTCGGAAACTACCTGTTCTGCGGCTGTGATTCGCTGGAGGAGGTTACGGTTTCGGATTCGTTGACCAATGTTGGTAACTATGCCTTCTGCGGTTGCGTTTCGCTGAAAAGAATTGCCATTCCCGAAAATGTGAGCAAATTGGGGCAGGGGTGCTTCCTCCATTGCCGTTCTCTCACGCGCGTGGATCTTCCCGACGGTCTTATGGTGATTGGCAGAAGAGCCTTTGCCTTTTGCTCCTCTTTGGAAACCGTGCATTTCGGCTCTGCGCCCGAGCTGCTTGCCGATGAGGCGTTTTTGGCTTGTGTGGAGCTGAAGCAGATCCGCTTGCCCGATGGAATGCGGGAGATCGGAACGGGCGCCTTTGCCAAGTGTGTATCCCTGGAAACCGTTTATCTGCCTGCCGAGCTGCAAAAAATCAACGCGCGCGCCTTTGAAAAATGCGCGCTGGTGTCGGTGAGTATGCCCGATACGGTCACCTACGTTGGCGATTTTGCTTTTGCCGATTGCTATTGGCTCAACACCGTTCTGCTGCCCAACCGACGGGTGAGCATTGGCGGCGGCGTGTTCTCGGGCTGCGCGGGACTGGAGGTTCTGGTGATGCCTGAGCATCGCGCTTTCCGCTGGAGAAAGCGGGAGCGTTGGAAGGTGCCGGATGAAACGCAGATCATCTACCACAGCGAATTGAAGCTTTCCGTTTTGTTTGCGGAGCTGGCGTCCGAGAATACCTCTGAGGAGCGGAAGGCTGCTTTGCGGGAGGAGATCCGCCGACAAATCCGTGCGCTCCGCCGCCGTCACATCCTCCATGCGCAGGAGATGAACCATGCGGAATTCCTGTACTCCGCCAACGCTGAGGATGAAAAGCAGGAGGATCGAATCGAAAAGAACGCCGAGGATGCCGCGGAGGTGTCCGACCCCAAAAATCAGGATACCCATAGCGAGATCAAGGAATGATCCCAAAGGCGCGGAGCGATTTCAATTGCTCCGCGTTTTTCTGTTCGCATGGGTATTTCCCACAAAAATTCAAAATCCTCTTGCATTTAAAGAGAAAATGTTGTATAATAGCCATATAGGTGTCGCTTTTTTATGCGTCGCCCGTCCATGAAGGAGACTGAAAGTATGCCAACAACCAATCTGATCAAGATCAAAACCAAGGGGAATAACCTTCATTTGCGTGTATCGAAGGGACATTTCACCACCACCCGCTCCCACAGCAATTACTATATCGACGTTTCCGCTCAGAAATCCCGATATTCCGAGGCGAAGGCTGTGGCGCAGGAGCTTTGCAACGGCTATAACTATTCCACCAGAATCGTGGATGCCATTCTTTGTCTGGATGGAACCGAGGTGATCGGCACCTGCCTGGCGGGAGAACTGACGAAAAACGATTTTGCCAATATCAACGCCCATCAAACGGTTTACGTTGTTACCCCGGAAATTACCAACAACACCCAGATTTTGTTCCGAGATAACATCATCCCCATGATCCGCGGCAAGCACGTGCTGATTCTTGCCATTTCGGTTGCAACGGGGCATACTGCCAAGGCGGCAATGGAGGCGGTGCAGTACTATGGCGGCGAGGTGATTGGCGTGGCATCAATCTTCTCTACCGTTTCGGAATGCAACGGCTACCCCGTGAATTCGGTGTTCAATCCCAACGACCTGCCCGATTATTTTGCCTGCCGATCCCATGAGTGCCCCCTGTGCAAGGAGGGCAAGCGGATCGACGCAATCATGAATAGCCACGGATATTCCAAGCTGTAAGCCGAGAGGTGGAACGGCGATCCCAAAGGGGCTGTTGCAGTTAGATGCAGAGGCGGTGATCTCTGCCTTGTTGCCGCATATGGATACGGCAGGGGCTGAGGTCAGGCTAAAACGCGCGCATAATGATTCTTGTCGCGCGGTGTTTTCTGCGCTGAATGCAATTGCCCCTTTTTAGAAAACGGAAAGGAGGGGACGGTATGTCGGTCTATCACGAGCTGATCAAAAATTACGAGCGTGTGCGCGCTTATATGCGGGAATTCTATCTCTACGGCTTCAAAAGCCGTGAGGAATACCGACAAAAAAGCGCTCGCGCCTACGACGATGAAAAGCGGCGCGTGGAAAGCTGGCTGGGAGACTATATGCGGTTTGTGCGAACAGCCGACGGAAAAAACGTCTTTCTTTCGGTGGATAGTCGCAGCTCCCGTCACAATCCCTTCTACCGCTCCTGGAAGGCGAAAAGCTTTACCGACGGTGATATTACCCTGCATTTCATCCTGATGGATCTCTTGTGGTCGCCCGAGGTGTCTCTCACCCTGCGGGAGCTGACCGAGCGGATCGACCGCGACTATCTCTCCAACTTCAAGGAGCCCATGCTCTACGATGAATCCACCCTGCGGAAAAAGCTGAAGGAGTACGCCTCGTTTGGCATTGTGGAGGTTGAAAGGGAAGGGAAGCATACCCGCTACCGTCGGAAGGAAAGCACGCCTCTGCCCGACCGCGCTGTGCTGGACTTTTTTTCCGAGGTGGCGCCCTGCGGCGTGATCGGCTCCTATCTGCTGGATCGGTATGATCCCGATGGCGAGGAGATTTTTGCCTTCAAGCATCATTATATGACCGCGGCTCCCGACAGCAACGTAACCGCTGTTCTTTTGGATGCCATCCACCGGCATCGGATCGTAACGGTTTCCAATCTCAGCCGTCGCGCCAACGAGCCGAGAGAGAACCGCGTGATCCCCTTGCGGATCATGGTGAGCGTGCAGAACGGTCGGCAGTATCTCATGGCGTACCAGCCCGATTTCAAGTGCATCAAGTCCTTCCGTATCGACTATCTTTCCAACGTCCGCTTGTGTGAAATCACGCCGCGGTTTGCGGAATTGCGGGCGCAGCTGGAGGAGATGGAGCAGCATATGTGGGGAGTCAACTGCCGTCGCAACCGCTTTGGCCGGGATCGGCTGGAGCACGTGGAGTTCACCCTTCGGATCGGCGCCAACGAGGGCTATATCCTGCAACGCCTGGAGCGGGAAAAGCGGATCGGCAGGGTGGAGGCACTGGGCAACGGTCTCTACCGCTTTACCGCCGACGTTTACGATACCAACGAGCTGGCTCCGTGGATCCGCAGCTTTACCTGCCGCATCGTGCAAATGAATTTTTCCAATCGAACGGTGGAAAATCGGATCAAATACGATTTGCGAAGGCTCTGCGAAATGTATGGAATTGAGGAGGCGCAAGGCGATGATCTTCAGTGAGCTTTATTCCGCCTACTACACGGCGGTGGCAAGAATTCTTTCTGCTGTTCTGGCAGGGGAGAACGATGAAAAGCGGTTGCGTGAGATCGCGGAGCGCTATGCCTTTCGGGAAAGCGCCCTGAACATTCTGTCGTCTCTGAAATCCCAACGGTGGCAGCTTCTCACCGAGGCGCTGCAAACGCCCCTGCGTCATGCTCCCACCATGCCCCTCACGCTGCTGGAGCTGCGGTGGCTCAAGTCGATCGAGGACGATCCCCGCCTCCGCCTGTTTGGCGTGACCATTGACCTTCCCTCGGATGTGGAGCCTCTTTTTTGCAAGGATGACTATCGGGTGTTCGATTGCTACGCCGACGGAGATCCCTATGAGGATCCCCATTATCAGGAGGTCTTTCGCACCGTGTTGGACGCTCTGCGCGCCAAGGCTCCTCTCAAAATCAATATGCTCAACCGACGGGGAGGGGAGATCTTTTTTCGGTGCTACCCCAAGCGGCTGGAGTATTCCGAAAAGGACGATAAATTTCGGCTGATCACCGACGGATGCAGGTTTATTCAGGTGTTGAATTTGGCAAGGATCGTTCAATGCGTTCGTTGCGATGGTGAAATCCGATATCGTCCCTCCCGATGGACGGAAAAGCATGACACCCTCACGCTGGAAATTCTGGATGAGCGAAACGCGCTGGAGCGGTGTATGCTTCATTTTGCTCATTTTGAAAAGCAAGCGGAGCGGATCGGGGAAAACCGCTATTTGTTAAAGATCCGATACGATTGCAACGACGAGCCCGAAATGGTAATTCGCGTGCTGTCCTTCGGCTCTATGGTGCGGGTAACCGAGCCGCCGAGAATGGTGGAGCTGGTGAAGGAAAAGCTGATCCAACAGATGGAATGTCATCTTCGCTGAAAGCAAGGAGCTGTTGCGATAATCGCATCGGCTCCTTTTCAATACGAAAAACAGACATTTTCAACGAAAAAAAGTCCAATTCTTCTCTTGACAAGCTGTTGTGTTTACGATATAATAAGTATGAAAAACCAAGGACGGTTATTGTTGGTTTTGCACAATTCCCTGCTTTGGATTTCAACAATGCTATGAAAGCGGAGAAGTCCCGCTTTGAAAACGGAAAGGAGAACACTATGAAAAAAGGCCTGGCATTGTTTCTCAGCATCGCAATGCTGCTCACGGGGGGATGCATCGGCATTTCGGCGGAGAGCGGCAAAACGCAAGGAGGTGAAGGTATGATTTCGGAATGGGACGGTAAAATCCCGCAGTTTGACATGGCTTACGGCTTTAGCGGAGGCGATGGAAGCAAGTATGATCCCTATCTGATTTCCAGCGCCTATGACCTTGCCATGCTTGCCGCCAACGTGCGCGGCACAAGAACGGCAGGCATCGACGGCGTGCAGTTCAACACCTACACGGGCAAGCATTTCAGAATGACCGTGGACGTGGACATGAAAAATCATGAGTGGTACGGCATTGGCGGCGCAATGCCCGCAACAGGCTTCGGAGATTACAACTACTTCGCGGGTGTTTTCGACGGTGACTACCACAAGATCTACAACTTTAATCTGGCATTCTACGATCAGGGGCTTGGGAAAACCTTGAACTTCCAGGGGTTGTTCGGCTACGTTGGCTATGGCGCCGAGATCCGCAATATCGGCATTGAGAGCGGTAAGATCAACGGCTCCGAGGCGCACCGTGTCACCCGCGTGGGCTGTTTGGTCGGGGGCGTCAGAAACAACGCAATCATCGAAAACTGCTATAACAAGGCGGATCTTACCCTTCACGGTATGATGGGCGCCTATAACTACATAGGCTGTCTCATTGGCACCTGGATGGATCCTGCCGACGTGAAGATCATCAAGAATTGCTATAACACGGGTGATCTGGATCTGGTTGTGAACAACGTGAACTTCCGCGTGGGAGGTTTGGTTGGCGGCATTCTGGGCGCGGGCGCGGCAGGCTCGGTTTATCGTCTGGAAAACTGCTTCAACACGGGCAAGATCACCGTAAAGGATAATACGCAGAACCTTTCCGCCGCCGCTTCGGGCAAGGAGGGAACCAGATCTGTGGGTGGCTTGGCAGGCGCTCTTTGCGACGGCGCCACCATGATCAATTGCCATTCCTCGGGCGGCGTTTCCTATAGCTACGTTAACCCCAACGGTCAGGCAAGCCCCTACTACTATTGCGTGAGCTTTGCCGGCTTCATTTTTGCAACCCTGCAAAATTGCAGCGTGGTTTCCGAAAACGGTTTGAAGGCGATCGGAAAGAATCAGGCATCCTCCTCCGCGGGAACCTGCAAGGAGGTAACCTCCATTCCCTTCTACACCGCCTCCAACGGCTTTTTGAATACCGCCGAGCAGGTAACCTACAACAGTGAGCAGGGAACTGTGGAGTTCTCCTCGGTCATCGGCTCCAAGCGCTCCTATAGCCGATTGGAGAATGCCGCCGCATCGGGGCTTTGGTTCAACTACGATAACAATAAGACCGACAAGAATTTTGGCGTTTCTCTCAAGCTCACCGATCCCTTTGGCGTGCGTCTCACCACCAGAATGACCACAGGCAAGGGCGAGCCCACCACCTATGCCGAGTACCTCTCGGAAATTGAATACGGGTATTTCGTGGTGGCAAGCGCGGATCCCTCGGTCAGTATCAACACGCCTGAGGAGCTGCTGTCCAATGACAAGGTGACCTTTGTTGCGGGAAATCTCTACGGCGACACGGGCTACTACTATGCCGATCTGGGTGGAATTGCCGCCCATCAGCTGAACACCACCTATTATATTGTGTCCTATTACATCAAGAACGGCGGCATCTGCCTTTCCAACGTGGTAACGGTGGATCTGGCAAAAACGCTGGAATCCTATGCCGCGGCGGGAAATCCCTACGGCTTTACCGAAAAGGAATACAACGTGTACGTAACGATGCTGGCATACTGCAAGCAGTACGCAGCCTACACGGGGTGAACCCGTGCGTCGCGTGATATCGGCGCTTTTGCTGACCGTGTCGTTGCTCCTGATCTCCTGTGAGGGAGACGGCACGCCGCAGGAGACGCATCCCGCCACCCAAGAGGGCGGATCGGGCGATTATGGCTCCGTGATCTTTCCCGAGCTTGCGGAGCATTGAAAGAAAGGATGGAAACCATGAGAAAGTCGATTTGGAAGCTGCTTTGCGTCTGCCTTTTGGCTTCGGCTCAGCTTTTGTTGGCTGTGAGCTGTGGCGGAGGGGAAGAGCCTACCGTTACCGAAGCCCCTTCAAGTGAAGTGACAACGCCCGAAACCACGGGCGGAGCGGAAAACGAGGAAATTGATATGGAATTGAGATATGATGACAGATACGTTTTTGATTCCGAGATCAGCGGAATTGAAACCTTAACGGTAACCTCCACCAACGCCGAGACGGGGGAGGCGGATACCGACGTTCTGAGGAAGGATGGAAAAAATCCCCAAAAGGTGATTGCCTGCGGCATTGGCACCGCAAGGGTTACCTTTGCCGACGGCAGCGTGAAGACCGTTCGGGTAAAAACCGCCACCATCAGTATGCTGCTGGTGCTGGGGCAGAGTAACGCGGAGGGGCAGATCCAGCCGGACACGGGCAATTTCGATACCACCTTCTATAAAACGGCAATCGGAGAAAGTATTCTTTGCGAGGAAGGGCAGATCTACAGCACCTACGCCCCCGGGCTCAACACCACCCACGGCGGCGGTGTTGGAAACGCGCGCTTTGATATGACCCTCTCCAACACCAACGGCAACTATTTTGTTGCTTCTTCCCTCACCTCTAAAAAATCCCTGAAAAATTTTGATCTGATCTATCCCCTCAACTCGCTTTCTGCGGCGGGCAAGGGAAAGACCGGTGTGGATAGCGGCATCGCCTACGAATGGCACCGCGTCACGGGAGATAAGGTATGGGTGATCAACGCTTCCCACGGCGGCTCCGCCATTGAGAGCTGGCAGCCGGGGCGTGCGGAAAGCGACAACGATTTCTGGCAGGCGGTCAATCTGGTAAGATCCTGCGAAACGGTGCTTGCCAAGGAGATCAAGGCGGGGCATTATCAGCTGGTGACCATGGGGTATTTCTGGCTGCAGGGCGAGGCGAATATGAGCCTGACCGCGGAAAAATACATGGAGTACTATCAGGCAATGCACGAGGGCCTGAAGCGCGAATTGCACTTTGATTTCGATTCCGACGGCGAGAAGGATCACACCGTTGCGTTCGGTGGTATTATGATGGTTCGCGCCTGCATTGGTCACGTCAGCAATCAGGATCTGATGATGAGAGGTCCCCGTATCGCGCAGTATTACATGGCGCAGACCAATGATGAAACCTGGAAGGACGTTTATCTTGCCAGCGCGGTGACCGAAAAGTGGGTCTCCGACAGAAGCGTGGAGCGGTATTTCTCCGGAAAGTACGGCGCGTCCTACCCCTATCAGATGAGAAGCTCCACAAAGATGGCGTCCACCATGAGTGACGTGCATCCCAATATTCACTACCGTCAGCTGGGCTATAATGAAATCGGTCTTACCGCAGCCAACACCATGGCAACCCTGATGACGGGAGGGAAGACCGAGCCGAAGGACGTTTATCTGATGAAGGTGGACGGTGTGTCGAAATTCAACAATGGCGACACTGTCACACTGGAGGCGGGCGAAACGC
This sequence comes from Oscillospiraceae bacterium, assembly GCA_015064525.1. Classification (GTDB taxonomy): domain Bacteria; phylum Bacillota; class Clostridia; order Oscillospirales; family CAG-272; genus UMGS1865. The sequence continues at coordinate 4,670 of SVSC01000062.1, read as the reverse complement.
TGATCGCGGTTCCCAAGAGCTTTTCGGGGCTTGCCTGCGAGGGTGGACTGGCGCTGACCACCAATATGGAGAAGCTGGAGATTGTGAACTATTCCATCACGGCACCCCATTCCGCCACCAAGCTGGAGGGAGAGCTCCGCGTGGAGCTGGAGGGAGAAACCGTCCTCACTCTGAAGATTGTGATCGAGCCCGTGAAGGTAGATCTTCCCGATCTGCCCAATGGAGAGGACTACGGCGAGACCGTGTTCCCGGAGATTCCTTAATATACCCAGTCAAACCGACCCCGTTTTTCGGGGTCGGTTTGACTATAGACGAAACGAACGGATTTTGAAGGTCGCAAGCTCGTAGTCATAAAATTCACCGATCAACAGTCGGGAACCTGTCTGCACGTAAAATTTGAACACATCCTTGGGAAAGGAAGACGGGCTTCGCTTTGTAAGGGTGCCGAACGGAGTGTTCACAACCAAGGAATGGTTGATCGACCACTTTGCTCACTATACGAAAGAGAAGAATCAAAGATATCGCATTTCAAAATAAAAATACGCCCCAAAGGCATCGGTGAAACAGCCGATGCTTTTCTTGATGAAAAATATTTGGAAGCATCCAAAAAAAATTTTCAAAACCTATTGTGTTTTCCGAAAAAATGTGCTATAATTGGATAAATCCAAATAATGTCAGCGATACATACAGGAGGACAACGCTTTGGCAAGAACGAAACAACCGTCCCTGCTCCGTGCGAAGATCGTAAAATCCGCATCGGAATTATTTTTTGAGAAGGGATTTTCAAAGGCAACCTCGTCCGAGTTATGTTCAAAGGTTGGAATGGGAACGGGCAACCTAACATTCTATTTTCCCACGAAGGAGCATATTTTAGCGGTGCTTGTACAGATGATGATCGATTACCAATGGAAGGAGATGGAGAGCGCTGCAGACGAGGGAAAAAGCTCTCTGCTTGCCTACTGTCTTGAGCTTTCCACCTTGGTTGCCATCGCCGATGAATTTCCCGAAATGAACGACTTTTTTGCTGCGGCGTACTCTCACCCGATGACGCTTGACCTGATCAGAGCCAACGACGTGGAAAAGGTGAAGCAGGTATTCTCCGAGTACACGCAGGGGTGGGATAACGAAAAGTACACCGAGAACGAAGCTATCACATCGGGCATTGAGTATGCAACCATCATGAAAACCGATCATTCCGCATCGGTGGAGCATAGAATAGAGGGGGCGTTAAATGCGATTATGCTTCTGTTCGGCGTTCCCGAAGAAACCCGAAAAATAAAGGTTGCAAAGGTGCTTGCCATGGACTACCGGGCAATCGGAAGAAAGGTCTACGAGAATTTCAAGCGGTACGTGACCGAAACCAACGAACACAATCTTGAGAAAATGCAAAATGCAAAATACAAAATGCAAAACGGAAGGGGAGAAAATGGAAAACGCAATTGAAACGAAAAACTTTGAATTTTCAGTCAGAATTTTGAATTTATATAAGCATTTAACAGAAAGCAAAAAGCATTTCGTATTATCAAAGCAGCTCCTTCGGGGTGGAACGAGCATTGGCGCGAACGTAACCGAAGCGCAAAGATGACAAAGCAAAGCCGATTTTAATGCTAAAATGAATATTGCATGAAAGGAAGCAAATGAAAGCGAATACCGGATTCGTCTGATGTACCTACCAAAACAGCCCTTGTGAACCATTCAAAAAACAAAAATTGGAGGAAAAAACCATGAAAAGAACAATTCAATTCTGCATTTTGCTCTTCGCGTTTTGCATTTCCCTTACCGCTTGCGGTAACAAATGTGAGCATACATACGATAACGCTTGCGACGCGACCTGCAATGATTGCGGAGAAACAAGAGAGGTATCGGCGCATCAGTGGAAGGATGCCACCTGCACCACACTGAAAACCTGTACGGTCTGCCAAGCGACCGAGGGCGAAATGCTCCCTCACAACTGGGAGGATGCGACCTGTATCACCGCCAAGACCTGTAAGACCTGCGGAACGACCGAGGGCGAACCTCTCGGACACAAGCCTGCCGAGGATGACGGCGATTGCGGCACCGACGTATTGTGTACGGTCTGCGGCGCGGTAACCACTCCTGCAAGGTTAGAGCATATTGCACACGCCGATGACGGCGATTGCACAACGTCCGTAAACTGTGCCGAGTGCGGCTGGCTTATGAAACCGGCACAGGAGCATAATTTCAACGGCGATTGGAAAAACGATGCAGACGGACACTGGCAGATGTGTCAGAACATAGATTGCAAGGTAGCAGGCACCAAGGAGGCGCACAATAAGGGCAGCGACGGTAAATGTACCGTTTGCGGATACGTTGTTGAGGTGCTTCCTCCTCACGAGCACTCCTACACCGTAGCGGATTATGACGACACACATCACTATATGAGATGTGCCTGCGGAGCGATTGACGAAAGCACAAAGGTATCTCACACGGCGACCTCTGACAACGACTGCACGACCGATGATAAATGCACCTGCGGTTACACCGTAACAGCAGCGAAGGATCACGTGGCAGGCGCAGATGACGGAAACTGCGAAACACCGATCAAGTGTGTGAACTGTGAGAAGGATGCGAAAGCCGGAGCAACAGGTCACAACGACGCTGACCACGACTACCTTTGCGACAACGCAGGCTGTCAAGTAACCGTTGGCAATCCCCCCGAAGATACAAACCCCGGCATTGACTTGCCGATCGATACGAATTAGGAATTCGGAATGAGGAATTCGGAATTAAAGGAGAAACGCTTATGACAAAAACGAAAAAATTCAGCATTCTGCATTTCGCATTCTGCATTGCTCTTCTGCTTAGCTTACTAACGGCGTTCGCAGTGGGCGTAACCGCAGAAGAGCCCACCACCCCTGTCGCAGAATTTGTTGGCAAACAGGTCAACCTCGGCGGCGATATCTCCATGAAATTCCACGTCAGAAACAATGAAGATCGCCCCGTCGAAAGCATAACGGTCGAGGTCGAATTCCTCGGTAAGCTAACGTATCTTACCGAGTGCGAGAAGCATCCCACTGAAGATAAAGTGTATATCTACACCTTTGAAGGCATCAATCCTCAGTGCCTCGGCGATCTCATGAATGTAACGATTCTCGTGGGTGGTAGCCCGGTGGGGCATAAAGATGCAGTGCTTACGGGTTACAGCGTTAAGGAAAACCTGATCAACGCCTACAATATCACGAATGACGCTAATATGAAGCAGCTCATCATTGACACGCTTGAATACGGTGCGGCGGCTCAGGTATATCGCAATTACAAGACCGATGCCCTTGTTACGGATGGCGTAACCTTCATTTCCGAGGGCAAGACTGAAGTAGACGTCCCCAAGAGTTCTTCTGTTGTGAACGAAACGGTTGCTGACTCCATTAAAGAAGCAACAGTAAATTTCAGCGCGACCAACTTTATCAAAGTAAGCTACAACGACGGCGAGCTCAAAACGCTCACCTCGGATGCGGTTGCGGCGTATGATTTCGCGAAAAAGATGCAGTTCTCGGCAGACGGTCTGTTCACGCTCGGATATAGCGTAAACGATTATTGCTACGATGTAATCAACAGCGAAACGACATCCGAAGCAATGAAATCTCTCGCAAAAGCACTCTACAACTACGGTCTTTCCGCACACATCGTAAAAGGCAACCATGAGGGCGGCACCGCAACCTGTGCGGCACAGAAAGTATGTACGATCTGCGGAAACGGATATGGCAATCTTCTTGACCACAACTATACCTACACCGCAAACGATGATGCCAACACCATCACCGAGTCTTGTGATAAGGGCTGTGGTCATAACAAGACCATCACGCTCAAAGCTCCCGTGAATACGGTTTATGACAGAAACGCAAAGGAAGCGGTTGTAGACGGTTCTATTGATGCAAACTACACCGTTACCTACGACAAGAACGATGTCATCAACGTTGGCACATACAAAGCGACTCTTGCGGTAGGCGAAGTAAGCGTAAGCCTTGACTTTGAGATCACGAAGGCAACACCCAACGTAACTGCTCCCACTGCAAACACGCTCACCTATAACGGCGAAGCACAGGAGCTTGTGAGCGCAGGCTCTACAGACTTTGGTACGATGCTTTACAGCTTAACCGAGGAAGGCGAGTTCACAGCCACCATTCCCACAGGCACAAACGCAGGTTCCTATACCGTTTACTACCGCGTACAGGGCAACGACAACGTGAACGATTCCACAGTAGCAAGTGTGACTGTAGAAATCGCTCAGGCAGTAGCGAGCATCACAGTAGCTCCTACCCCCAATACGCTGACCTACATCGGCGAAGCGCAGTATCTCATCAACGCAGGTGAAACGACCGTTGGAACGATGGTTTACAGCTTGACCGAGGATGGCGAGTATACCACAAGCATCCCCCAAGGCACAAATGCAGGCGATTACAAGGTTTGGTATTACGTTCAGGGCGATGCAAACCATAATGACAGCGCAAAGGCTAACGTGTCCGTTAACATCGCAAAGGCACCTTTGACTGTAACGGCTGATGCGAAAGCCAAGATCTACGGCGATGAAGATCCCACACTGACATACACGGCAGAAGGTCTGCTTGGTGTTGATACACTGACCGGCGCGCTGACCGGCGCACTGAGTCGTGAAGAAGGCGAAAATGTGGGATCGTATGCCATCACTCTGG
>SVSC01000061.1 GCA_015064525.1 Oscillospiraceae bacterium | reverse complement strand
GTGTGCCCCGGGGTGTGGATCACGCGGATCTGCTCGTTGCCGAGCGGGATCACGTCACCATCCGAAAAGCACTCCTCGGGGGAGTGAAAGACCCGCTCCATGTGAAAGAAGGGGTAGAAGCCGTTTTTTCGGGAATCCGAGGGAAGCTCCAGATCATTCTCATGGATCATGGCGGGAATTCCTGTGCGATCCCGAAGATGATCCATGGAGAGAATGTGATCGAAATGCCCGTGGGTGAGCAGGATTCGCCGAGGCACGGCGCGCTCCCGTTCCAGCGCTTGCAAAACGTCGTCCGCTTGCACGCTGGGATCCACAATGATTGCGTCGGCTTTGTTGATGAGCAGATAGCAATTGGCGCCAAAGGAGCCGGGATAGAGGGTGATAATTTTCAAAATTCACGTCTCCTTTTGCAAAAAAATGACTACAACATATTATTATAGCACATTTTTTTGCCGTTGTCTACTGCTTTTGGAAAAATCATGAATCCTTTTTGCCTTTTTTTCGGTCGGCAAGGGGATTGTGGGACATGGCGTCCTCCATGTTCTGGTTGCTGATGTGGGTGTAGATCTGGGTTGTGTTCAGCTGCTCATGACCAAGAATTTCCTTCAGCACGCGAACGTCCACCTGACCCGATTGATACATCAGGGTGGCGGCGGTATGACGGAGCTTATGTACCGAATAGTGCTTGAGCCCCAAGCCCGCCACGTCCAGATACTTGTAAACCATGGCTTGAATCGTTTTCACGCTGATGCGCTGCTCCAAGCGACTGAGGAAAAGCGCCTTATCCTTCACGGAGGCATAGCGAGGTCCCTTTCGCTCGGCAAGATAATCGGCAAGAGACGCGCGGCAGGCGTCGTTGAGATAAACGATCCGCTCCTTGTTGCCCTTACCCGTTACCCGCAGGGAGCGGAGCTGAGGATCCAGATCTCCGAGGCTGATCCCCGCCAGCTCGGAAACTCGCATTCCGCAATTGAGAAAGAGGGTTAGAATGGCGTAGTTACGGAGACGGAAGGGGGACTCTCGGTCGTTCTCAACGGCGTCCAGAAGCGCCACCGATTCCTCCAGCGTCAGAACCTTGGGAAGGGTCTTTTTTGGTTTGGGGGTATCCAGATGCGCCGCGGGATTGTAGTCCAAATAGTGCATACGGGAAACAAGATATTTGAACAGCGAGCGAATGGCGGAAATTTTGCGGGATCTTGCCGCCCATTGGTTTCCACGGTGATTGTTGGTGTAGTAAAGAAATTCGTAAATATCGTCTGCGGTGATCCTGCCGATTCGCTCCAACCCCACGGAGGAGACGTTGATGGCGGAAAACGCTTCGGAATCAAAGGGGATATCCTGCTCTCTGGCAAGCAGAAAGCGGAAGAAGGTTCGCAGATCCAGAAGGTACTCCTGAACAGTCTTTTGGGAACAGCCCTGCATGGTGAGCTTATAGGAGGCATACTCTCGGATCAGGTCCGAAAATTCGCTGTGAGAGATGAGTTCCTGCATGTTTTTTCGCCTGCCTTTCTTGGTATCAATACTATTTTACACGATATTTTAATGTTTTGGTTGATAAATTGTAAACTTTTGCTTTTTGCGGTTGCTTTTTTTGCGGCTTTTCGATATAATAAAGTCATCCGCGGGAAACGGTAGGTCTTTCGCGGAATATTCCGGTATGAGAGGTCATCATGAAAAAATTCTTCCGTGAACGGTCCTACGATATGGTGAAGATGTTCTTAAACCAGTTCGCAACCGCCATTTTCGGCGTTGTTCTTGCGATCGCGGCGCAAAAAGCCGAAAACACGGTTCTCCGAAATCTGACCAGCGCCTTTGCCGTTCTCTTTTATTTGTTTTTGCTCTACACCATGACCTGGGAGCTTGGCTTCAAGGATCGGGCAAGTGTTGCCTTGGGCAGTCGGAAAAGACAACCGCTCACAGGACTTTATATTTCTCTGTGCGCCAATATTCCGAATTTTGTCTTTGCTGTATTCATTATGCTGGCGCAGCTGATGAACGTGGAGCTGATCAGCGCCATCGGCGGCTTTTGCGCCACGGCGGCGGTGCTTTTGGAGGGAATGTACACAGGGCTTCTCACCAACACCTTTATGGGAGCGGCGCTTCACTCCTATTGGTGGATGTTCTTTATCATCATTCTGCCCGCCCTGATCACCTGCACCGTTGCCTACCTGCTGGGACTGAGCGATGTGAAGTTTACGGGACTGTTCAACGTGCAGTATCCCGAATCCGACCGCGATCCCAAGAAAAAAAAATAAAGAAAGCTCCTCGTCCACATGGTGGGCGGGGAGCTTTTTTCACTGCGGTTGGAACTTTCCTATGCTCGGGCAGGCTGCGGAGTCCTCTTAACGGGATAGCTCCGCAAACATCGTAGCAGAAGCGGGACTGAAAGCAGGAAGGTGAGAAGATCTGCCAACGGCTGGGTGAGCAAAAGCCCCGTAATGCCGAATGCCGACGGTACCCAAAGGATTAAGGGCAGGAAAAACAGCCCTTGCCGCGCTCCTGCCAAAAGGGATGCGGAGAAGCGGTGTCCCGTTGCTTGCAAAAAGAGATTGGTGACAGAAATGGGACCGTGCAGGATCAGCGCCGCGCAGGTGAAGCGGAGAGCGTAGCTGCCCCAAGCGATCACGGTGGGGTTGGTGTCGAACAATCCGATCACACGCTCGGCAAGGAGCGCGGTCGGAATCGCTACGATCGGCATCAGAATCGAGGAATACCACAGCGCGAAGCGGTAAAGCCTTCCTGTGCGTGGGAGATCGCCCGCGCCCTTGCAGTAGCCCGCGGCGGGCATCAGGGCTTGACCGATGCCAACACAAAAGCTATAGAGCAGCTGAAACAGACGGGAAACAACGGAAAGCGCCGCGATGGCGCCGTCGCCAAATAACGCTGCCTGATGGGTGGTGAGCGCGGAAGCTACTCCCGCAAAGCCCTGACGGAGCAGAGAGGGAAGTCCTGTTGTAAAAATTTCACCTGTGCGCCGCACACCGATGAGGAGGTGCTTGGGATGCAGGGAGACCCCCGCATTCCCGCTGAGGAACGCCGCGAGAAGAATGATCAGCGCAGTCGATTGGGAAATCAACGTTGCCATTGCGGCGCCCGCGCACCCCATGTCCAGCGAGAAGATCAGAAGGGGATCCAAGAAAATGTTTAAAAGATTGCCCACGGCAAAGGCGACCGAGGCGCGGGTCACCCGTCCTGCCGAGCGCAAGAGATTATTCAGAGTGAAGGAGGCGCATACTACGGGAGCGGCGCAGAGCAGATAAACGGCGTAGTCATGGGCATAGGGGTAGATGCTTTCGGTGGCTCCCAGCAAACGGAGAAGCGGAGCGAGAAAGCAAAGCCCAAGAGCGCCCAGAGCGGTTCCCAACAGAAGCGCCAGCCAAAAGGCATAGGCGGAGAGCCCGTTTGCCGCTTGGCGGTCACCTGCTCCCAACGCGCGGGAGAGCAAACTTCCTGCCCCGTTTCCAAGGGTGTAGCCAATGGCTTGGTATAGCATGGAAATGGAAAATGCCACGCCAACCGCTCCAATGGCGGAGGTTCCCAACTTGGAAATAAACCATGCGTCCATGATCCCGTAGAGCGAGATCACCAAAACGCCCGTGATGGCGGGAACCGAGAGGCGTAAAATCAGGTGTGGAACCGCTTCCCGCGCCAATTGCTGTTCTTTTGTGAGGCTTTTGCTCATGAAGCACTCCTTGCTTTTTTGTTCAGTATTCCCGACGCAACAAAAAATATGTCGGTTAAAATATTGCTTTTTTCTTGCAATCGGGAAAAGACTGTGATATAATGAAGTAAATTACAAAAAAGCCCGAGGAGGAGAAAACGATGACGAAATTATTGATCGTTGTGGATATGCAAAACGACTTTATCAGCGGTGCTTTGGGAACGGCGGAGGCGGTTGCCATTCTGCCTGCGGTTACTGAGCTGACGGAGCGGTTTGACGGACGTGTTCTGTTTACCAGAGATACCCATCAGGAGAATTATTCAGAAACCCAAGAGGGCAGAAATCTCCCTGTGAAGCACTGTGTTGAGGGAACGTGGGGATGGCAGATTGCCGACCCGCTGCTTCCATACGTTCAAAGGGTGATCGACAAGCCAACCTTTGGCTCCAAGGAGTTGGGGCAGTATCTTGCCGAGCTGAACCGAGAGGATCCGATTTCCGAGATCCTTTTCGTGGGTCTTTGCACCGACATTTGCGTGATTTCCAACGCCATGATCGCAAAGGCGTTTCTGCCCGAGGTTCCCGTTAGCGTAATTTCCTCCTGCTGCGCGGGGGTTACGCCGCAGAGTCACGCCAATGCCCTGGAGGCAATGAAAATGTGTCAGATTCGTGTGCTTTCCTGATCGGTGTCGGTCGAGCGGCGAAATTGCTTTGGAGTCATGCCATAGGTCTCGCGGAAGGAGCGGATAAAGTAGCTGGCATCATGGAAGCCGCAATGCATGGCAATTTCGGTCACCGTCATTTCGGTGGTTTTCAGGGCGTATTGCGCTTTTTGCAGTCGGTACTGCTGGAGATAGGTGAAGGGCGTTTGCCCCGTAATTTCCCGAAAGCTTCTGCAAAAGTGATTGGGGCTGAGGTCCACCAGTGCCGCCAGCGTTTCCAAGCGCAGAGGAGAATCGTAATGCTCGCGGATATAGATGATGGCGCTTTTCATCCGACCAAAGGAGCTTTTTGAGGACTGCGCTTCGGCGGCTTGCCTGAAAAAATGGTTGCCGCTGAAGATTCTCCCGAAAAAGAGGTGGACCAAGCCCTTCAACTCAAAGGGGTAGCCCTCTGATTTGGCGCGATGAACCGCCAGCATTTCCTCGCAAAGGGAGGAAAAGCGCGGGTCGGCACGATTGAGCAGGGAAGCAACCCTTGCGCTACCGTCGGAGAGACGCTCCGCATAGGGCGCGCAGGCATCGTTTTTCTTCAAAAGCTCGGAAAGATTGGTGAGAATACAGGTATAGCAGCAGTTTTCGGGCTCGCCCGAATGAATGGCGCCGCCTGGGATGAACAGCACGTCACCGCTTACCAGAGAATAGGTGACGTCATTCACGCGGATGCGAAAGCTTCCGCTCCGAACGTGAAGAATTTCATGCTCGGGATGCCAATGAATGTTCATGCGATAGCGCAAATGCTCGGGGGTAATTTCGTAAACCGCCACGGGCAGACCAACGTCGCCGTGAACGATCTTCTCTCTGTAGTCCATCTTTTTTTCTCCGTAATGATAATATTGTTATATTATTTGCATATATATGCCTACCATTCTTGAAAAAATCATGCTATAATGATATTTATGATACCATTTTTGGCACGGTGTGTCAAGAGGTATCTGAAAAAAGATCGTATTTTATTCAATAGGAGGATGTGACAATGAAGCTGTTTATTGATACCGCAAACATTGAGGAGATTCGCTCTGCGGCGGAGCTTGGTGTGATTTGCGGCGTTACAACGAACCCCTCGCTGATTGCCAGAGAGGGAAAGGTATTCGAGGAGGTGATCAGGGAGATCACCACGATCGTTAACGGCCCCATCAGCGCCGAGGTGGTTTCCCCCAACGCGGACGGCATGGTTGCCGAGGCGCGGGAGTTGGTTAAGATCCACGAAAATATCGTGATCAAAATCCCCATGACACTGGAGGGATTGAAGGCGACCAAGCAATTGACCTCTCTCGGGATCAAAACCAACGTCACGCTGATCTTCAGCGCAACCCAAGCGCTTCTGGCGGCTCGGGCGGGCGCAACCTACGTTAGTCCCTTCGTTGGCAGACTGGACGACATTTCGGATAGCGGCATCAGCTTGGTGGCAGACATTGCCGAGATCTTTCGGATCCACGGGATCAAAACAGAGATTATATCTGCGTCGATCAGAGGCCCTCAGGACGTAACCGATTCCGCCAAGGCGGGAGCGCACATTGCAACCATTCCCTATAAGGTGCTGGTGCAGATGTCCAAGCATCCCCTCACCGATGCGGGTATTGCGAAATTTATGACGGATTGGAATCAAACCTTTCAGAAATAAGAGGAAGAAGCTATGAATTTTCAAGTACAGCGCGGCGTTTATCCAACGATGATAACGCCCTACACAAAAAACGGTGAGATCGACTATCATGCCGTGGACTCTTTGGTGGAATGGTATTGGGAGCAGGGATGCGACGGCATTTTTGCTGCCTGCCAGTCCAGCGAGATCATGTTTCTCTCCTTGGAGGAACGGGTGAAGCTGACAGGCGCTGTGGTAAAAAAAGCCAAGGAATTGGCGGAGGAGGACAAATCCCGCGCGCCCATGCAGATCGTTGCCTCGGGACACGTGTCGGATTCCCTTGAGGATCAGGTGCGGGAGCTTTGTGCCATTGCGGCGGAGGGGCCCGATGCTCTCATTCTCATTTCCAACCGTATGGATATTGAGAATACCACCGACGAAAAATGGATCGAGGACACCGAGAGGCTGATTGCGCAGCTGCCTATGGATATGCCATTGGGCGTTTATGAGTGTCCCAAGCCCTACAAGCGTCTTCTCAGCGAGCGGATGCTCCAATGGTGCGCCGATACGGGCAGATTCTATTTTGTGAAGGATACCTGCTGCGACGCCGAGATGATCGCTCGCCGTCTTGAAATCTGCGAGGGAAGCCAACTGAAGATCTTCAATGCCAACGCGCAAACCCTGCTTGCCACCGTGAAGAACGGCTGCTACGGCTATTGCGGCGTGATGGCAAATTTCCATCCCGCGCTGTACGTAAAGCTGTTGCGCGGGGATCATGGCGAAAAGGAAAATTCGCTTTTGCAGGACTTTTTGGGACTGGCGGCGGAGCTGGAGACCAATACCTATCCCTGCTGCGCTAAGTACTATTTGGATCGGCATGAGCATATTCCCATGGAGTGGACGGCTCGCAGCAACGACGTAACCAACTTCACGCCTTATCAGCAGAGCAATATCGACCGCATGGCTGAGCTTGCCGAGGCATTTGCCGAAAGATGGTAATTTTCCATCGGTCGGAAAAGATGAAATTAAAACGGAAAACGAAATAAAAGCTTGAAAAAGGAGAAAAACGATGAGAAACAGAAACATCGGATTGCACCCCGCTATCGGGATCCGCCCCATTATCGACGCTCGCCGCGGCGCGCTCAAGGTAAGAGAATCCCTTGAGGAGCAGACCATGAACATGGCAAAGAGCGCAGCCAAGCTCTTTGAGGAAAATCTGCGCTACGCCGACGGAACTCCCGTTCGCGTGGTAATCGCGGATACCACCATCGGCAGAGTGGGCGAGACTGCCGCTTGTGCCGAAAAGTTCAAGAGAGAAAAGGTTGCCGTTACCCTGTCGGTTACCCCCTGCTGGTGCTACGGCTCGGAAACCATGGACATGGATCCCAACACCATCAAGGCTGTTTGGGGCTTTAATGGCACCGAGCGCCCCGGCGCTGTGTACCTTGCCGCCGTGCTTGCCGCCCATGCGCAAAAGGGTCTGCCTGCCTTCGGTATCTACGGTCACGACGTGCAGAACGCCGACGCTACCGAGATTCCCGAGGACGTAAAGGAAAAGCTCCTTCGCTTTGCGCGCGCGGGAATTGCCGCCGCATCCATGGAGGGCAAGTCCTATCTGCAAATCGGTTCCATGTGTATGGGTATCGCGGGCTCTCAGATCAACCCCGATTTCTTTGAGGATTATCTCGGCATGAGAGTGGAGTCGGTGGACGAGGTCGAGGTTCTTCGCCGTATGGACGAGGGCATCTACGATCACGAGGAGTTTGAAAGAGCCATGGCTTGGGTAAAGGAAAATTGCCCCGAGGGCTTTGACAAAAACCCCGAATTCATCCGCAAGTCTCCCGAGCAGAAGGCAAAGGATTGGGAATTCACCGTAAAGACCGCTCTGATCGTTCAGGATCTGATGTGCGGCAATGACAATCTTCCCGAAAACTGCGAGGAGGAGAAGGTGGGGCACAATGCCATCGCCGCAGGCTTCCAGGGGCAGAGACAGTGGACCGACTATCTCCCCAACGCGGACTTTACAGAGGCGATCTGCAACACCTCCTTCGACTGGAATGGCAAGAGAGAGCCGTTTGTGGTCGCAACCGAAAACGATACTCTCAACGGCGTTTCCATGCTGTTCATGAAGCTTCTCACCAATCAGGCGCAGCTCTTTGCCGACGTTCGTACCTATTGGTCGGGCGATGCCGTGAAAAAGGCGACCGACTATCAGATCGAGGGCAAGGCTCTTGAGGCAGACGGCTTTATCCACCTGATTAACTCGGGCGCGGCTGCTCTGGATTTCAACGCGAAAGCAACCGATGCACAGGGGGCTCCCGTTGTGAAGAGCTGGTATGATATCACCGACGAGGATGAGAAGAAGATCCTTGCCGCAACCGATTGGTGCGCCGCCGATAACGGCTACTTCCGTGGCGGCGGATATTCCTCTCATTTTGTGACCGAGGCAGAGATTCCCTGCACTATGATGCGTCTCAACTGGATCAAGGGGCTCGGTCCCGTGGTACAGATCGCAGAGGGCTGGACGGTCAAGCTTCCCGCGGACGTGACCGATACGCTTTGGAAGCGCACCGACTACACCTGGCCCTGCACGTGGTTCGCTCCCCGTTGCGACGGCAAGGAAGGCAGCTACTTCAAGACCGCCTACGACGTGATGAACCATTGGGGAGCAAATCACGGAGCGATCAGCTACGGTCACATCGGCGCGGATCTCATCACGCTTTGCTCCATGCTCCGTATCCCCGTTTGTATGCACAATGTTCCCGCCGATCAGATTTTCCGTCCCGCTGTTTGGAGCGCCTTCGGCTCCGATCTTGAGGGGCAGGACTACCGCGCTTGCGCCACCTACGGCGCCCGCTTCTCCAAAAACTGATCTTTTGATCAATCGGTTCTAAAACAAGGCACCGCCTCATAGGATTCAGTAATTGAACCTATGAAAGGCGGTGCTTTTGTTTATGAGAAAAAGAATGGAAAGACGAGTGTCCTTGGCGATCCTTTTGGGAATCTTGTTAAGCCTTGCGTGCTTGTTTCCCACGGCGGCGGAGTCGGAGACGCCGGTTGTCTCCCATGGTCTTTTGGTGCTGTCCGCAAGAACCAACGTGGCGGTCAACGGGATGGTTGGCAACGATGTTCCGCTCACCAAGGAGGTTTTTCAAAGAGGAATGAATCTTTCAAGCGTGCGGTATATCACCTTGAAAACATTGCCGTCAATCGCGGAGGGAGAGTTGCTCATGGGCTCCACCAAGGTGGTGGCGGGGCAAACGCTTTCGGGGGAGTCGCTGGGCAACCTGATCTTCCGTCCGGAGGCGCAGAGCGGCGTGCGCTCGGAGTTTCAGTTCACAATCAACGAAAGCGCAACTCCCGTTCTCTGCGCGATCTATCTTTTGGAGGAGCCCAATTACACGCCAACCGTCAGCATGGCGTCGGGATTGTCTCTGAAGGTAAGGACATACAAGGAAATGGCGGCGTACGGAACACTCTCCGCCTACGACCCGGACGGTGACAGCTTGATCTTTGAAATCGTATCCTACCCGAAAAACGGGAGCCTGGAGATCACCGATACCGCCAAGGGGAGCTACGTGTACCGTCCCAACGCAGGCTACGTTGGCGGCGATTCCTTTACCTACGTTGCGAGAGATGCCTACGGAAATTACAGCGCCTCCGCAACGGTATCCTTAACGGTGAATTACGCGGGAACCTCGATTTCCTACGCGGATATGGAGACCTCCAAGAGCTATAATGCCGCCTTGACGGTAACTGAAAAGGGAATCATGAGTGGCACGCAGGTGGGAAATGAGTACTATTTCTATCCCGACCAAGAGGTGAGTCGCGTGGAGTTTTTGGTAATGGCAATGAATTCCGCGGGCATTCGTGAGGTACCCGATTGCGTGGCAACTCCCTTTGCGGATGATGCCGATATTCCCGATGCCATGAAGGGCTACGTTGCGGCGGCGCTTTCCCTGGGCATCGTTCAAGGATCGGAAAACGAAAAGGGAGAGCTGTGCTTTGATCCGCAGGGGAAGATCACCCGCGCCCATGCGGCGGTGATGCTGGATGCATTGCTGGATCCGAAGGAGGGCCCCGCTTTGTCAGTATTTCAGGATCATTCCTCCATCCCCGTTTGGGCGGCGGACGCCATTTATACCCTCAGCGCGGCGGGAATTCTAACCTCGGGAGACGGTTATTTCGCGCCTGAGGCTCCTGTCACACGCGCTGCGGCTGCGGAGCTGTTCACAGCCGTGATGGCGTATATCGAGGGGTAAAGCCCCGCGAACAAAAGAGGATCGCGCTTGGGAAAGGCGGTCCTCTTTTTGAATGTTTTGTTAAAAGAATAAAAAAATAAGGAAAAATTCAAAAAAGACTTGAAAAGTCCGCAAAAATCTGTTATAATAATACGGTAACAGCATCAGGCTGTAAAACGAGGCCATACCAGCCGGGGATTTAGCGGAGCCCTGAACCTGAAATCCGCTATAGCAGGGGTGGATCCCTCTTTTGAGGAACGAGCTCTTACGAGTGAGTCGGGTCGCCTGTGTTGATGAATGGGTCTTGCGCAATCGGAAATCATGAACCATGTCAGGTGGGGAACCAAGCAGCATTAAGTGATCCTCCCGATGTGCCGCGAGGGCGCCTGTTCTGAGCAGTAGGCTCGAAAATCGCGTGGGAGCGGATTTCGATCTTGGGGTGTATGGTCTTGTTTTGCAGTCCGATGCTGTTCTTGTGTTATCTGCCGATCGGATTGCGAAAGCGATCTTCGGCATTTTTTGTTTGATAGGAGGTGAGGTGCGGGAATGCATCAGGCATTTTACAGAAAATGGAGACCGCAAACCTTTGATGACGTTTACGGTCAGGAGCATATCACTTCGGTTTTGCGTTATGAAACCGAAAACGGTGCCTTCAGCCACGCCTATCTGTTTTGCGGATCGCGGGGAACGGGTAAAACCACCTGCGCGAAAATTTTGGCAAAGGCGGTGAACTGTGAGGGGCCGATCAACGGCAGCCCCTGCTGTCGATGCGCTTCTTGCCTTGCCATAGACAGTGGAGCGGCTACCGACGTTCTGGAAATGGATGCGGCGTCCAACAATGGCGTAGATAACATCCGCGATATTCGCGATGAGGTGGTCTACGCGCCGTCCTCTCTGAAAAAGAGAGTGTATATCATCGACGAGGTGCATATGCTTTCGGTCAGCGCCTTCAACGCGCTGCTGAAAACCCTGGAGGAGCCCCCCGAGCACGTGGTGTTCGTGTTGGCAACCACCGAGCTGCAAAAGCTGCCCGCCACCATTATTTCGAGGTGCCAGCGGTTTGATTTCCGAAGGATCTCCACCGAAATGCTCATGAAGCGATTGGCGTATATTGCCGAGCGCGAGGAATTGGAGCTGGATTCGGAGGCATCGCGCATGATCGCGAAGTTGGCGCAGGGGGGCATGAGAGATGCCATCAGCCTTTTGGAGCTATGCTCCGGAAGCAGTAAAAAAATCACCCTCGAAACCGTTATCGAATCGGTTGGTGCCACGGGCAGAGATTCCATGGTGGCAACGGTGAACGCCATCGCCGCGCAGGATTACGATCTCTTGTTCGGGCAGATCGAGGAGGTTGTAAGATCCTCCAAGGATTTGGCGGTATTCTGGCAAAATCTGATTTCCTTCTATCGGGATATGCTGGTGGTAAAAAACACCACCAATGCGGCGGCTTATCTGGATCTTACCGATCATGAGACCGAGCAAATCAAGCTGGCGGCATCCAAATTTCGAAAGGAAACGCTATTGTATCATTGCAAGCTGTTGGAGCAGGCGCTCTATTCCATGCAAAAGGCGAATGCCGTGAAACGGGTGGTTGCCGAGCTGACGTTGGTGCGGATGTGCGATGAATCGTTGGATCAATCCAACGAAGCTCTGCTTTCGAGAATTGCCAAGCTGGAGGATGCTGTGATCTTGGGCGGATGGACAAGAACAGCCCCCACGGTCGCGCATACCGCAACGGAAGAAAATCCCACAGTCGCGCCTGTTAGCGAGGAAGGGAAGAATGCCGAAGCAACAACCGCGGCTCAGCCGAGGCAGCAGGTCGGGCAATCGGAGGCGGGCGCCAAGCGTGTCCTGCGCCCTCTGCGAAACTGGATGGAGGTTGTGGAGCGGATCGGCGCGGCTGATCCCATGATGTCATCCTTCTGCAGGTCGGCGAGCGCGTTTGTTACCGAACAGAACGAGATTCTGGTTCGCTTTTCCTCTCGGTTTGCCATGGATATGGCGCAAAAGGGCGCGGGCAAAGAGCGTTTGATCGGTGCGCTGGCAGTCACGCTGAAAAGAGAAATCGCCGAGAAGGAGCTGCTTCTGGAGGTGGCGTCAAATTCGTCCCGTTCGATGGTGGACGAGATTGTTGAAATGCTGATTGAGGAATAAAAAACTACATTATTATAAAGGAGATTGTAAACCATGAGAGCAAACATTCCGAAGGGACTGGGCGGAGGTCCTCAAAATATGCAGGCGTTGCTTCGTCAGGTTCAGAAAACCCAGGAGGAGGTAGCCGCAAAGCAGGAGGAGCTGGATGCCAGAGAATATGATATCTCTGCGGGCGGCGGCGTTGTTTCCGTAAAGATCAATGGCAAAAAGGAGATCCTTTCCATAGATCTCAAGCCCGAGATCGTTGATCCGGATGATATCGAAACGCTGTCCGATATTCTGGTTGCCGCTGTTAACGAGGCAATCAAGCGTGTGGAGGATACCAACAACAGTGAGATCAATAAGATCACGGGGCAGGTAAGCGTTCCCGGGATTCCGGGCTTGATGTAATTCATGGCAGAATATATTGAGTCTCTTCAGCGTCTGGTGGAGCAATTCGGCAGATTGGAAGGCGTGGGAAAAAAGACGGCGGTTCGCATGGCTTTTTCCGTCCTGGAGCTGGAGGATGAGGAGGCGGAGGCGTTTGCGGCTTCCATTTTGGATGCCAAGCGACGGATTCATCTTTGTCCGATTTGTCAGAATCTCACGGATCGCCCCGTATGCTCGATCTGCGAGGATTTGGAACGAGATCAGGGGCTTGTGTGCGTCGTCACCGATCCCAAGGCGGTCATCGCTATGGAAAAGGTGCGGGAGTTTCGTGGCGTGTACCACGTTCTTCACGGACTGATCTCTCCCATGAACGGTATCACACCCGATCAATTGAAGATCAAGGAGCTGCTGTCAAGAGTTTCGGAGCAGGGCGTCTACGAGGTGATCATCGCGACCAATCCCACGGTGGAGGGGGAAGCGACTGCAATGTATCTTTCACGACTTTTGGGGCCGCTTGGCGTAAAGGTGACTCGGTTGGCATACGGTGTTCCCGTAGGCGCGGATTTGGAATATGCCGATGAAGTCACGCTTTTTCGAGCGATCGAGGGCAGACGAGAAATTTGACCATCCCAAAAAATATGCTGTATCAGGCAGAAAACAGATCGAAAAGCTCTGTTTTTTGCCTGCTTTTTTGTAGAAATGACGAAAAAAACGTTATTTTCACAAAAATCAAAAAAACTTTCAAAAAAAGGGTTGACAAGCGAGGGAGAAAGTGGTATAATATGCAAGCACTCTGCAAATGCGGGTGAATCACAACCAAATCGCGAGGATAAGACCGAGGGTTTTGAGAAAAAACATAATTTTTTCAAAAAACTTTCAAAAAGGTATTGACAAAGCGAGATGGATGTGGTATAATAACAAGGTCGCTGTAAGAGCGGCGCTGATCTTTGAAAATTGAACAACAAGAGATGAAGTACAAAGCATATTTAGATATGTAGTGCGAACGAATCTCGTAAATTCTAAAGA
>SVSC01000060.1 GCA_015064525.1 Oscillospiraceae bacterium | reverse complement strand
AAAAGATGGAGATAAAGTTATCGGATTTGTTGGGTATGGTGCATACCGCGATGCAACTCTATCTGATCATGGCGAAGTATATGCAATTTATGTACTTGAAGAATACCATGGGTTAAAAGTTGGATACGCTCTTATGAATGCTGCGTTAAAGAAACTTACCGATTACAAGAAGATTGCTGTTTGGGTACTCAAAGACAATAACAAAGCAATTCGTTTTTATGAGCGATACGGTTTTAGGTTTGATGGGACTGATACAGAAATCATGCTTGGCATACCAAATACAGAACAGAGAATGATATATGAACGTAATTAAGGATAAACAAATTGTTGTTTATCGGAACATACACGCTGCGCAAAAGCAGACACCTTTTGTTCGTTTTTACCCTTGTTTAGACACCTTTTATCACGTTTAAGGCAATAAAAAAGGAACTTTTGTCTACCAAAAGTTCCTTTTTTGGTTTATCCAAGTCGCAGGCTTGGCACATTATCACAACGCAGTCGTTTATATCATCAGCCTTTTGGGGTTGTGATTGGTTTACGGGACAGTCGGGCTCACCAAATTATGAGCGCTTGGCAAGCACGTTCTTTTCGTAGTCCTTCACCGCATCAAACCAGCCTTCATTGCCGATTTTACCGTTCCGAGCGCAGAACTCCTCCCAAACGTCGCCCATGGGATAGAGCTTCAATTCCTCCTGCCGCATCATCAGCTCGGTGAAGTCTCCATTGTTTTGAAGGGCGGCAAGCTGTGCGTGGGGGGTGAGGAGTGCCGAGAGTAGCGCCTTTTGCACCGATCTCATTCCGATCACCCAAGCGGCAATGCGGTTAATAGAGGCATCAAAATAGTCGGTTGCGAGGATCACGCGATCCAATGCGTTGCAACGAACCACTTCCTTCATCATTTCCATTGTTTCATCATCCAATCGAACCACGTGGTCGGAATCCCAACGAACTCCACGGGTCACGTGGAGCGCAATGCGGGGATGGAAGCAGAGCAGGGAAGAGATTTTGTCGGAAACCACCTCGGTAGGGTGATAGTGTCCGTTGTCCATCAAGGGAACAATTCCGCGGGTGGTGGCATAGGAAAGCGCAAACTCCGCGGAGCCCGCCGTGTAGGATTCCAAGCCAATGCCAAACACCTTGGATTCCAACGTTACCAGCACCTGCTCCTTGTTATATCCACAGCCCAGAATCCGATCGAGTGAATCCAGAAATCTCATGCGGGGACCGAGACGGTCGGCGGGAATGTCCTTCATGCCGTCGGGGATCCAGATGTTCATCAGGCAAGGCTTACCGGTTTCCTTAGCAAAGTACTCGGAAATACGGATGCAGGCAATTCCGTGGTTGATCCAGAACTCGCGGATTTTTTCATCGGGATTGGTGAGGGTGCCGTTTTCCGCCAAAGGATGGGAGAAGAAGGTGGGATTGAAATCCAAGCCCAAGCCACGGGCGTTGGCGTAATCCACCCAAGCCTTAAAATGCTCGGGGCGAATGGCGTCTCGGTCAACGGGCTTGCCGTTCTCATAAATGCCGTAGAAGGCGTGAACGTTCACGCGATGCTGACCCGGGATCATGGAAAATGCCTGATCCAGATCCTGCATCAATTCCTCGGGGGTGGTTGCGGCGCCGGGATAATTGCCCGTTGCCTGAATGCCGCCTGTCAGGGCGCCCGCGTTTTCAAAGCCGCGAACGTCATCTCCCTGCCAGCAGTGCATGGAGATCGAAACCTTGGAAAGCGCATGAATTGCAGCTTCGGTGTCGATTCCAATGGAAGCATAGCGCTCTCGCGCCGTTTGATAACGAATATTTTCAGACATTGCGTAGATCCTCCTGTGATCGTGTTCTGTTTCTATTATAAAGGAAAACGAACGGCATTTCAAGAGCTTTTTTGCGAAAATGAAAAATATCCCCTATATTCGTTAAAATATCCCCTTTTTTACCTTGAAAAAAGTTTTTTAAAGGTTTCCTAAAAAAGGGATTGCCATTTGAGCAGATGTGTGATATAATAGTAATGTATTTTTTGAATCAGCGGAAGGAGCGGCAGCTATGAACAGCAATCGGATCACAGAAACCAAACAACTTTTGGAGTTTATCCAAAAAAGTCCCACCGCCTTTCAGGCAGTTTCCCAAATTGCCGCTTGTCTGGAGCAGGATGGTTTTTTGGAATTGAAGGAGGTTGACCCGTGGGCGCTTGCGGCGGGAGGAAAATACTACGTCACAAGAAACCAATCCTCCGTGATTGCCTTCACACTGCCGCGGCAGACGGCAAAATGCTTGTTGCTTTCCGCAAGTCACACCGATTCCCCGATGTTCAAGGTGAAGCCCAATGATAAGATTTCCGTGAACGGAGCGTATCTTCTGCTGAACACCGAGCCCTACGGGGGAACCATTCTTTCCTCTTGGTTGGATCGTCCTCTTTCCTTGGCGGGAAGAGCCATTCTTAACCGAAACGGTGTGTTCACCGCGGTTTCCGTGCATTTTGATCAGGATCTTCTGCTGATCCCCAACGTTGCCATCCATTTGAACCGTTCGGTGAATAGCGGGCAATCCTGGAATCCCGCTGTGGATCTGCGCCCCGTCCTTTCCCAAAATAACGAGCTTTCCCTCAAGGCGCTCTTGGCAGAGAGGCTGAACTGCGTGGAGGAGGAGATTGTAGGCGCCGATCTGTACGTTTACAATCGCATGAACGGAATCGTTTGGGGGGCGGAGAATGAGTTTTTCTCTGCGCCGCGGATCGACAATCTGATGTGCGCCTACGGAACCCTTCGGGGCTTTCTTGCCGCAGGCTCTACCGATGAGAGCCTGAATGTCTATTATGCTGCCGACAATGAGGAAACGGGCAGCTCCACAAAACAGGGCGCAGGCTC
The DNA here is from genome assembly GCA_015064525.1 of Oscillospiraceae bacterium. GTDB lineage: Bacteria > Bacillota > Clostridia > Oscillospirales > CAG-272 > UMGS1865. The sequence continues at coordinate 11,031 of SVSC01000060.1, read as the reverse complement.
GGTGTTTCTTTCCGACGTTCTCAACCGTATCTGTGAGGCAATGGCATATGATCGCCGCCGCCTGCTGGCATCCTCAATGATGGTTTCTGCCGACAACGGTCATGCGCTCCACCCCAATCACGGGGAGCTGAGCGACGTCCATAACGCGCCGAAAATGAACGGCGGTGTGGTGATCAAGACCAACGCCGCGCAAAAGTATGCCACCGAGGGGCTTTCCATGGCGCTCTTTGGAGAGGTTTGCCGTCGCGCGGGGGTTCCCGTTCAGTATTATGCCAACCGAAGCGATCAGCCGGGAGGATCCACGCTTGGAAGCATTTCCAACACCTTGGTGCCGCTTTGCACCGTGGATATCGGCATGGCGCAGCTTGCCATGCACTCCGCCTATGAAACGGCGGGATGTGCCGACGTTGCGTATTTGATCTCGGCAATGACCGAGTTCTACCGTTCTGTATTCCTTTTCCAAGGGGACGGTCAGGTAGTTTTTGCGGAAAGAGAGGGGAATTGATCATGTACCGTCAAGGATTTGACAACGATCTGTATATCGCAACTCAATCCAAGCATATTCTCAGCAGAATCGAGCAGTTTGGCGGAAAGCTTTATCTGGAGTTTGGCGGCAAATTGTTCGACGATTACCATGCCTCCCGCGTTCTTCCCGGCTTTGCGCCTGACAGCAAGATTCGTATGCTGATCCAAATGAAGGAGCAGGCGGAGATCGTGATCGTCATCAACGCCAACGATATTGAAAAGAATAAGGTGAGAGGCGATTTGGGCATCACCTACGATCTGGACGTTCTGCGCATGATCGACGCGTTCCGCAGCTTCGATCTCTACGTTGGCAGCGTGGTGCTTACCCGCTGGCAGGAGCAGCCCGCCGCCTGCAAATTCCGCAAAAGACTGGAAGCGCTGGGACTAAAGGTTTACTGTCACTATTCCATTCCCGGATATCCCTCCGATCTGGCAAGGATCGTGAGCGATGAGGGCTACGGTAGAAACGAATATATTCAAACATCCCGCTCGCTGGTGGTAATAACTGCCCCCGGTCCTGGAAGCGGCAAGATGGCAACCTGCCTCAGCCAGCTCTATCATGAGCAAAAGAAGGGAATCCATGCGGGGTACGCCAAGTTTGAAACCTTCCCGGTTTGGAATCTGCCCCTGAATCACCCTGTAAACTTGGCTTACGAGGCGGCAACGGTAGATCTCAACGACGTGAACATGATCGACCACTATCATTTGGAGCGATACGGCATAACGGCGGTTAACTATAACCGCGATATCGAGATTTACCCCGTGCTGAACGCCATGTTCGAGCGGATCAGCGGAGAATCGCCCTACCATTCTCCCACCGATATGGGAGTCAATATGGCGGGGAACTGCATCATTGATGATGAGGCTGTTCGTGCCGCCGCAAATATGGAAATTATCCGCCGCTACTATCACGCCATTTGCGAGCATCGCAAGAACGGCGAGGTTGGGGAATTTCATGACGTGGAAAAGCTCAAGCTGATCATGCAGAGCGCGGGGCTTGATCCGTCCTACCGTCAGGTGGCAACGGTAGCCAATCAAAAGGCGCAGGTAACGGGTAAGCCTGCTGCCGCCATTGAGCTGCCGTGCGGCAGCATCGTAACGGGAAAGACCTCTGATCTTTTGGGTGCCGCCTCTGCGGTGCTTCTGAATGCCCTGAAGTCGATGGCGGGGATCGACGATGAGATTGATCTGATCTCCCCCGATATTCTGGTGCCGATCACCAATCTCAAGGTGAACGCGTTGGGCAGTAAAAATCCTCGTCTCCATCCCAACGAGCTGTTGATCGCTCTTTCTATTTGCGCCGTCAACGATCCTGTTGCGGCAAAGGCGCAGGCGCAGTTGAGCAAGCTGAGAAATTGCGAAATGCATTCCTCTGTTATTCTGTTGGAAAATGATGTTCATACCTTGAAGCGACTGGGACTGAACCTCACCTGCGAGCCTACCTACGAAAGCAAACGGCTCTACCAAGGTTGAGTTATCCGCATCCGAACCGAAGGGAGGATTGATGAAACGTGGGAACTTTATTTGATTATATTGCGTGGAGAGGAGACCTCAGCTTTGAGGAGGCTCCGTTGAATGAAGTTGACAGCTTAATCTTTTCGCTTCTTTCCTATATTGAGTATAAAAATATCGTTCCGTCGGAGCCATCCGCGGAGCCAATCTCTCTGCAGGCAGTTGCAACGAGCTTCTTTTCGCGTCATCCCGACCCGAAAAAGGTGCCGATGGGATTGATCATTCCAAAGGGAATCGTGAAGCTTCTGGATGCCGTGAAGGAAAGCAGACGGTTCCGTAAAATTGGAATGAAGGGATACGTGAACTGCGTTGACCTTGAGGTGCAGACCCAGTTTTCTGCAGTCACCTTTTGCTTGGAAAACGGTGATATCGTGATTGCCTTCCGCGGCACTGACGATTCGCTGGTTGGCTGGAAGGAAAACTTTAACATGAGCTTTATGGAGGTGATTCCCGCCCAGCTGATGGCAAAAACCTATTTGATGGATGCCGCAATGCACAATCGAGGGAACATCCACGTGGCGGGGCATAGCAAGGGAGGAAATCTTTCGGTCTATGCGGCCATGCACGCTACCGATTCGGTTAAGAAGCGACTTTTGAGTGTTTGGAATCACGACGGTCCCGGCTTCCGTGTCAGCGTTTTGAAGGAGCCGTACTATCTGGACATCAAGCATTTGGTAAAAACCATGATTCCGCAATCCTCCCTGGTGGGAATTCTTTTGGAGCATGAGGAAAGCTACACCGTTGTTAAGAGCCGACAGCGCGGTCTTTTGCAGCATGACGCCTTAACCTGGGAGGTGATGGGCAACGGCTTTGTAAAGGTGCGGGATATTGATTCTGAAAGCAAACGAACCGACCTTGCCCTGAAAAAGTGGATTGGAGATCTGACGCTGGAGCAGAGAGAGCAGTTTTGCGATTCGCTCTATCAGCTCCTATCCTCGGATCATGCGCTCACCCTCACCGATCTGATTTCCGTGAAAAATCGTTGGATTGTGAAGGGGATGAAGCTGGATAGCGACGTGCATCAGGTTTTGAAGCAAACCTTGACCGCGCTTGTTAAGGCAAATTTGAGGAACCGTGCGGAGAATGCATCGGCATCTCCCGTGAAATGGGATCAAAACAGTTGATGATGTAGATGAAAAAGTGACAGAGAATTTTGTTCTCTGTCACTTTTCGTTGTGTGAGGTCAATGTTCGGTTGCCTCTGTGAAGGTATTATTCTTTATAAGATATTCGGAGATCATGCTTTCCAGAACGTAGGCGCGGAACTCATTTTTGCCTTCGCCCTCCAGCATTTCCTTGGCTTGCTCCTCGGTGTAGCCCGAGCCGGTGTACGCCGCAATCAGCTCCTTTCGCACCTCCTCAACCAAGCTCTCCTCGGCAACAAGCTGATACTTGGCTGCGATCTGCGCCGATTGCAGATAGATTTTTGCCAGATCAACGGAATCCTGCTTCAGTTGCTCCAGCGTGGTTCCAAAATAGGCAAGACAGGTTTCCATGTTGTTGTTGAAATAATAGAAGGCATTGGAGTGAATCTGATCGAGATAGTACTGATAGAAAAAGATGTATGCTTCCTCGGGAATTTCCACGTTCAGGTCGGGAATCAACTCAAAAACCTTCTTTTCCAAGGCAAGCTCATATTCTGCGGTTACCCAAGCGTCAAGGGAGTCGTATTTGTTTTCCTTGGCAATCTCGTCGGTGAGCGTAAACTCATAAATACCGTTCAGCGTCATGGTAAAGATCACATCCTTACCCGCCAGCTCAGCCGAATGATATTGCTCGGGGAAGGTGACGGGAACGTCAAAGGTATCTCCAACCTTATGCCCCGCAACGCCAACGCAGAAGCCGTCGATCATGCCGGTTCCGTCGTTCACCTCAATGATCTGATTGACAGCGGTGCCGCCTTCAAACACAACGTCGCCCAGCTTACCGCTGTAATCAATATTCACAAAGTCGCCCAGCTTGGCAACGCCCTCGGTGCGCTTCACCCAAGTGTTCTTCGGCTGATTTACCCAATAAGCCTTTGCCATTTCGGCAAGTGTGTCGGCGCGGAGCGTGGTGGGAATGGTGTTGCCTGTGTAGCTGCCGTTGGCAAGGGGATATTTCTGCGCCAGAGCGTCGTAGTCGGGGAAGACGTAGGTGGGGTGAAGCTTGGGAAGCTCCTCCACGGGATCAAAGCGATACTGTGTGTTCAGGAGCATCATGCCGTTCTCAACCGAGCAGCTGAGAGACACTGCTTCCTCACCCTCCAGCGTATAGTGCAGGGTAAGACCGTCATAGGTGTAGGTTCCCTTGGCGGATTCACTGTATTCGTAGTAGCCGGGAGCAAGAAAGAAGCAGGTCAGCGTGTTATCGCTGTAGAATTGAAACATCAAGGGAACGGAGGAGGAGCTCCATTTTCCAACGATGGAAAGAGGATCGGATGGAACGCGAGGCGCAGATGTAACGGGAGCGGTTGCCTCATTGGAGCCTTCGGTGGTATTCTGATAGTCTAACAGAGGAATTTTGGAGTCCTCAACGGGGGAGAAGCTGCAGGAGGTTGTCAAGCAGGTCATTGCAAGCAGCAATGCCAGCGCAATCAGGTTGCTTTTTTTCATGGGTATGTCCTTTCCGATAGAATTCCTTACCATTATAATATATTTGTCCTTTTTTTGCAAGGGGATTCAGCAAATGTTTACAATTTGGGCGAAAGATGTTGTTCTTTGGTGTCAAAAAATGGGGGACAGCATAGAATATTAACGAGGAGCTTCCTCCTGTATTACTTGTGAAAAGGAGAATAACGGTTATGGCGGAAAACAGATTCCCGTGTTCTGCCCGCGTTGGCGGGGATACCGTTTGCATTGAAACCAATCGAATTCTGGATGCTTGTCGGGATCGGGATTGCTACGAAAACACCCGTGTGTATCTCACCGACTACGGAAACGAGCTTTTGGAGCATTGCGGTGCGGTGCGCGCAAAATGCGCGGAAATTCTTTGGAGCAACATCACCATTGATCCGATCCGATTCAATCGGGGCTTTTATGCCGTTACGGTGCGCTTTTATATCAAGGTGCTGTTTGAGGTTTGCGTTGGCGGTGGACGCTCTCAGGAAATTGAGGGCATTGTTGTTCCTGAAAAGCGCGTGATCCTTTACGGTGGCGAGAGCAATGTGAATATCTTCCGATCCTCCGAGCAATCGGGAGGATTTTGCGGATATCCAGAGCCTTGCTACGGATGCAAAAGTGTTCCCACAGCCGTGGTTGAGGTGGTGGATCCCATTCTTTTGGGAAGCAAGATCTTTGAGCGCGTGACCGACTGCAATTGCTGCTGTTGCTGCGATCTGCCCGATAAGCTGGTGGAGGTATTGGATGCCCCCATTTGCTTTGACGATTCCCGTGTGAACCGATTCCTCACGGTTTCTTTGGGAATCTTTTCGGTGATTCGTATCGTTCGCCCCGCTCAGTATCTGATCGGCGCCTCCGAATATGCCATTCCCGAAAAGGAGTGCGTTTCGGTGGAGGAGGACGATCCCTGCTGTGTGTTCCGCAGTATGCCGTTCCCCGGAAATGAGTTTTCGGGACAGTCTAATGTGAACAGCCACGGCGAATGCCATGATCGCCCCGAGCGCCCCGGAAAGTGCGGCTGCTAAACTGAAAAAGAGGTCGGCGTCCCATCCTTGGATGAGACGCCGATCTTTTGAGTTAAGCGTTTTCCGAAGCCTCGGCTTCCGTTAACAGATCCTTGCGGTAAATATAATTGCAGGGACCGCTTTTGCGGATGCAAGCGGGGGTGATCTCCACCTGCGCGATATCTCTGCGGGAGGGAACCTCATACATGATCTGTGTCATGGCGTTTTCCAGAATCGCCCGCAGACCTCTTGCGCCGGTGTTGCGCTCAAGCGCCAGCTTGGCGACCTCCTCCAGTGCCTCGTCGGTGAATATCAGCTTCACGTCATCCATTTCAAAGAGCTTTTGATATTGCTTTACAAGCGAGTTCTTGGGCTCTGTGAGAATGCGAACGAGAGAAGCTTGGTCAAGCTCCTCCAGCGATACGATGGCGGGAATTCTGCCTACCAGCTCGGGAATCAGACCGAATTTCACAATATCATGGGGAATTACGTCGCGGAACAAACCGTTGTCGCGTCGCTCGTACTTGGTGAGAATTTCACCGCCAAAGCCAATGGTTTGATTTCCCTTGCGCTTTTCAATGATCTTTTCCAATCCGTCGAAGGCGCCTCCGCAGATAAAGAGGATGTTCTGGGTATTGATTTGAATAAATTCCTGATTGGGGTGCTTTCTGCCGCCCTGAGGAGGCACGTTGGCAACGGTACCCTCCAGAATCTTCAAAAGCGCTTGCTGAACGCCCTCGCCCGAAACGTCTCTGGTAATGGAGCGGTTTTCACTCTTACGGGCGATCTTGTCGATCTCATCAATATAGATAATACCGCGCTCTGCCAGCTCCACGTCATAATCCGCCGCCTGGATCAGGCGAAGCAGAATATTTTCCACGTCCTCTCCAACGTAGCCCGCTTCTGTCAGCGTGGTGGCGTCGGCAATGGCAAAGGGAACCTTCATGGTTTTGGCAAGGGTTTGCGCCAGATAGGTTTTACCAACACCCGTGGGGCCGATCAAAAGCACGTTGCTTTTTTGAAGCTCCACAAAATCCTCAGACTCCTCTGCCGCGGCCGAGGTCTTTGCCTTCTTTTTTCCCTTGGCAGTTTTGGGCTGCTGCTTTTCCTTCGCAAGGATACGCTTGTAGTGATTGTAAACAGCAACGGAAAGGGCGATCTTGGCTTCATCCTGACCGATCACAAAGCGATCCAGCGAGTCCTTGATCTGCATGGGGCGGGGAAGCTCCTCCATGGAAAGCTTCTCAAAGGATTGCGGCGCATCTGTGTTTTCAAAAATCAATTCGCTGCAAGCCTCTACGCAATGATCGCAAATGTAAGCGGTTCCCATGGGAGCGGGAATGAGAAATTCAACCTTGTTTTCGCTTCTGCCGCAGAAGGAGCAATAGCGCAAGCCCTTGTTTCCGTTGTTTGATGTGTTTGCCATGTGTGAGCATGACTCCTTTCTGAATAGCTGCAGAGATCAGGGTCTCTTGGCGATGATCTTATCCACCAGACCGTATTCCAGCGCTTGCTGAGCGGTCATGTAGTTGTCGCGGTCGGTATCCTTTTCAATGATTTCGATGGGCTTTCCTGTGTTGGAGGAAAGGATCTCATTGAGGGTACGCTTCACGCGAAGAATCTGCTCTGCCTGAATCTGAATATCGGTTGCCTGACCGCGCGCACCGCCGAGAGGCTGATGGATCATGATCTCGCTGTGGGGCAGGGCAAAGCGCTTTCCCTTGGCACCGGAGGAAAGCAGGAAGGCGCCCATGCTTGCAGCCATACCGATGCAGATAGTGGAAACGTCGCACTTAATGAATTGCATGGTGTCATAGATCGCCATGCCCGCGGTAACGGAGCCGCCTGGGGAATTGATATAGAAGGAGATCTCCTTGTCGGGATCCTGCGCCTCCAAAAAGAGCATTTGGGCAACCACCAGAGAAGCGGTGGTGTCATTGACCTCATCGGAGAGAAAAACAATACGGTCATTGAGCAAGCGGGAGAAAATATCGTAGGAGCGTTCACCTCTGCCGGTTTGTTCAACCACCATGGGAACCAATGCGTCACGAGCGAGATTTCTGGGATCAAACATGATTAATACCTCTTTTCGTATAGAATTCAGAACCGGAAATCGCTGCTGCCATCTCCGGTTCTGTTAGGAAAATTATTTTACGATGGCGTTTTCCTTCACCAGATCCATTGCCTTCTTTACCTTCATATCCTCGGCAACAGACTCAGCGGGAACCATTTCGCGAACCTTTTCAACGTCCATACTGTACGCTTCCGCGATTCTCTTGAACTCCGCGTCCACGTCCTTCTTGAGCGCCTTGATCTTTTCCTTCTTTGCGATTGCTTCCAGCGCCAGTCTCAGCTTCACCTGCTTCTCAGCCTGGGGACGGAACTGCTCGCGGAGGGACTCCAGGGTCATGCCGGTGTACTGGAAGTAGGTCTTGAGATCCAGCCCTTGCATGCGGAGGTTGTTGTCGTAGTCGCGAACGAAGTTTTCGGTTTCGGCAACGAACATCTGCTCGGGAATATCAGCCTCAACCTTTTCGATCAGCGCGTCAAGGATTGCGTTTTCAAATGCGCGATCTGCCTCATCAGCATGTCTCTTTTCAATTTTTGCCTTTACGTCGGCGCGATATTCAGCCAGAGTGTCAAATTCGGAAACATCCTTTGCAAAATCGTCGTCCAGAGCGGGAAGCTCAATGTGCGCGATCTTATGAATGGTGGTTTTGAACACAGCGGCCTTGCCTGCAAGCTCAGCGGCGTGATATTGCTCGGGGAAGGTCACGTTCACGTCAAAGGTTTCGTTCAGCTTGTGACCTGCAATCTGCTCCTCAAAGCCGGGGATGAAGTTACCGGAGCCGAGCTTGAGGGGGTAGCCCTCACCCTTGCCGCCATCGAAGGGAACGCCGTCCACGGAGCCCTCGTAGTCGATGGTGCAAACGTCGCCCATCACGGCGGGGGTTTCGTCGGTGATTTCAATCTCTCTGGAGTTGCGCTCCTGAATGGTCTTCAGCTCAGCGTCGATCTCCTCCTCGGTGGTTTCCGCAACCTTCTTTTCCGCCTCAATGCCCATATAGCCCTCGATCTTCACGTCGGGCTTAACAGCAACCTTGGCAGAGAGAACCACGCCGTTGTCATCAATGGAAACAACGTCGAACTCAGGCTGACCAACCATATCCAGCTTGGATTCCTTCAGCGCTGCATCGAACGCATCGGGAAGAACCTCGTTGATAGCATCCTCATAGAAAAATCCCTTGCCGTACATCTTTTCGATCACAGAGCGGGGAGCCTTGCCCTTGCGGAAGCCGGGAACGGCGATCTTAGCAACCTGCTTGCGGTATGCATTGGAAACCGCCTTGTCGAAAACTTCCTTTTCAACCGAGAATTCCAGCGTGTAAACGCCTTTTTCGGTTTTTTCGGACTTGATCAAACTCATTTTAAATATCCTCCAACTGATAAAAATGATACTTTTTTACATACATCATATATTATATATTTTTTTTTACGTTTTGTCAATCATTTTTTGAAAAAAACATGGAATTTCACAAATTCAATCCACAAAAACAGGCATTGGTGCAAAATTCAGATAGTCAGCCGCGCAGTTCACAAAGTCGATTCCCTCAAATTCTCTGGTTCTCGGAGCATAGTAGGCGCCATGGATATGACCGAAGTAGCAGGTTTTCACGTTGAATTCATGGAGAAGCTCCACAAATTCACGGCATACGAACTCATTCCAAACGGGAGGAAAGTGGAGAAAGACCAGAATGGGCAGAGGCGGCTCGTTGGTGGGCTGAAGCTTCACCGCTTCGTCCAGGCTCATTCGCAGGCGGATCAGCTCGCGATTCACGATTTTGGCGTATTCCACCTCACCGATCGTTTTTTGCTGTCCTTCCTCCAAAAACCATCCGCGGGAGCCGCTCACAATGCAGTCCTCAAAGCGGTGGGCGTTGTTATAAAGGATATCAACGGTCTTAATCCCGTTCTTTTCCCAAAATGCCTTGAGCTTGGCTCGGGTAGACCACCAGAAATCGTGATTTCCCTTGCCAATCAGCTTTTTACCGGGAAGGGACTCCAGAAAGCGAAAATCCTCTAAGGAATTCTCCAATTTCAAGCTCCAGGAAATGTCTCCCGGAATGATCACCGTGTCCTCATCGGTTACCACAGCCGTCCAATTTTTGCGAATTTTTTCCATGTAGTTGCTCCAACGGGGACCAAAAATTTCCATAGATTTGGAACGGTCGGAGGACAGATGCAAATCCGCCATAACAAACAGAGACATGAAGCAGAACCTCCTTTTGGATGAATAAATACACGGGATACGGAAAAACTACAACTGAAAGAGATTGCTCTTTCAAGTTTAGCAACAATGAAAGGAAAGAGAATTATGGAAAACTGTCATTCCACCCAAGGCTGCTGCAAGCATCTGAAGGGAATCAAATGCGACGTTAAGAACTGCTACTATCACACCGCAGATGTTTATTGCACCGCCGAGCAGATTTCGGTTGGCCCCTCCAATGCCGACACCTCCGGTGACACCCTTTGCGCCACCTTCAAGCCGAAGGAGCAATAAGCTATCATACCTTGGGCTGTCGCAGAAGCGACAGCCCTTTTTTACATTATTTAATATAGTCCAGAACGGCGTTTGCCATTTCGGTACGGTCACATACGCTCGTGAAATTGACCTTTCTTTGAGCCAGACCTGCCAGGGGGTAGGGGATTTCGGTTTTTGTGAGCGCGGAAAGCTCATCCAACGCACCAAGATCCGAGGTGGGTGACGTGTTGGTGAGGGAGCGGTACACGTTGTTGGCAAACTTATAAGGGCTTGCCGTGGAATCAACAACCAAAGGAAGAACGTCGCCACTTTCCTCCACGTATTTTTCTGCTGCGTGGATGGCAACCGCCGTGTGTGTGTCGGCAAGATATTGACTTTCCAGATAGGTTTTTTGAATGGTATTGGCTGTGTCGGCTTCGTTGGCGTAGTAGCCAATAAAGCTCTCGCGGATCTCCCGCAGAACATCGGCATCCACCGTGTAGCAGCCCTTTTCCTTCAGATCCTTCATGTATGCCGCCGTGCGTTCGCTGCCTGCCGTAAAGTAGAGCAGGCGTTCCAGATTGCTTGAAATCAGAATATCCATGGAAGGAGACATCGTAAGGTGGAAGGCTCTGTTACGATCGTAGGTTCCTGTTTTCAGGAAGTCAGTGAGAATATTATTGGAGTTGGAAGCGCAGATCATGCGGTTAATGGGCAGTCCCATACGCTTTGCGAGATATGCCGCAAAGATATTGCCAAAGTTGCCGGTGGGAACACAAACGTTGAAGGAGTCTCCCATCTTGCATTTCCCTTGGTTGAGCAGATCGCAGTAGGCAGAAATATAGTAGACGATCTGCGGTGCGAGCCGT
>SVSC01000059.1 GCA_015064525.1 Oscillospiraceae bacterium | reverse complement strand
CTTATTGTCGTCACCCGCATCCTCACCTGCGTCCTGCTCGCCCTGATACCAGATCAGACCCGCAATGTTGAAATCGTCCACCAGGCAGGACATGGTGTTAAAGAGCGCGGTTGCCTGACGGTAGGCGGTGTTATCCCACTTTTCGGGATCGGTGATGTAGTAATTCTTTGACTGATAGTGAGCCAGCAGCTCGGGATTTGCCTCAATGGTTTCAGACGAGAGCCAGGAACGGATCGGCGTTCCGCCAACCGCGTACTGGAGAATACCCACAGGCATATCCAGCTCCTCTCTCAGCAGAGCGGCATGATAATACGCAACAGCGCTGCAGTTGCCCATAGACTCGGCATCGTCGCCCTTGAACCACTTCACGTTGGTGTTTTCATTGTCATTCAGAGGCGTTTGAGAATAGCCGCCTACCGACGCGGAACGGGTTCCCACGCGAAGCACGCGGAGATATTCATCGTCGAAGGCGATGTTGGGATACTCAATATCCTTGAGCATGGTGTACGCCATGTTGGACTGACCGGTTGCCAGCCAAACCTCACCAAACACCACGTCCTTGATGGAAACGGCGTCGATGCCCATCACGGAGAAGCGAATGGTGTACTTTTCGTAGGAGCCCTTCTGACCCGCAAGCTCTATCTGCCACAAGCCGTCGGCGCCGATGTCCGCCTGACTCTTGGTGATCTCCTCACCCTTGGAGTTGAGCAGCTTCGCCACAACGGTGAAGCCCTCCATTCCGCTTCCCTTCAGCACAGCGGGCTTGTTCTGCTGGAAGAGCATACCGTCCATATAGACGTTATTGATTGAAATATTACCGGGATAAACCTGCACGCGGTCGATCATTGTGTCAAACAAGGCGTTCGCATCCTTTCCGCTCGGCTCGGTAATAAAGCCGAAGATTTCTCTGACAGCGGCAACCAAGCCCTCAAATCCACCGTAGTGGATGATGGCTCTTTGACCGATGTACTCAATGGAAAACGCGTCCTGCGCCAGCCCCTCGCTGCTCTGGCTGCTCTGATAAGCGCTGCCTGCCCGATTGGTTTCGCCCAAAAGAATTTCCTTATCCTGGGCGGGAGCGGCGGCATCGTCGAACACGCGAACCTGCTGGCTGGCGATCGACTGGATACCCGACTGAAGCACCAGCGCCATACGGCTGTCATAAGGGCCTGCAGCCGCGGGGCGAATGATCCGATAAGAGGTAGGATCGGCAAGCACGCCTCTCCAGAAGCGCTGAACCTCGGTGAGGTTTTCCTCGGCGGGGGGCTCGGTGGTCCCTGCCCCGTCTCCGTTGCCGCCGCAAGCGGCAAGCAGAGGCAGAAGCATCAGGATCGACATGAGCAGAGACAGAAATTGAAATCTCTTTTTCATGATAATATTCCTTTCTTCATGCATAAATTCCAAGCAATGGCTCGGATCAGGACAGCTTCACAACGCCGCCCGCGGTGGGGCCGTTGGAGTTGCCGTCCTCGGTGGCGGAAAGCCAGAAGGCGTAGAAATCGCCGTTCGTCATTTCAAAGCGGATTTGGAATTCGGTTCCCGAAAGCGCCGAGAGATCCCGATCGCCCCACTTGATCATGGAGCAGGTGGAGTCGCCCGAGAAGGGCGTGCATTCCGCCATGGAGAAGCCGGGAATCACATTGCCGTTGGCATCCAACACCTCTGCCTTCAAGGAGTCGGCTTTGGCGTTGACAAACAGATATTTCTGACCCTTCGTGACGGTCATTTTTCTGGTGGTTACGGTTCCCGTTCCGTTGAGAGACGCGAAGCCGTCGCGGCGGAGCTTGGCAAGACCAACCGAGCAATAGTGGAGCGCGCCGCCCGTGGAGGAGGTTCCCGCCTTGCTCTGATCGCCCTTGTAGCCCGCATAGTAGAACCACAGCTCATCGCCAACGATCAGGCAAACGCTGCCCATTTCGTGGAGATATCCTCTGTCCCAAGCTCCCTCAACCTCGGAGCATTCCAGGAAGGAGGTGCGATCGGGACGGGTGTAGTAGAAGCCGTCGCGGCTGTAGCCCAGAACAATGTTGGTGATTTTGGGAATACCCGTTGCCGCCATTTCCTTGTTTTCGGGCCCCTGCAGCATTTGGAAAGCGCCCAGCATAATGCTCTCATAACCAACTGCACAGATACTGTAGATCTCGGGCTGGAAGCTCTGCATGGAGGGATGACGGAGATCCTCGGCATCGGCTCTCAACCAGAACACCACGTTCTCGTCCTTTGCGTTGGTGAGATCCAGGAGACTGGGCAGCTCCAGATAGTCTCTGCAGCGTCCCAGCACGTTGGGCTTCGTCTTATAGCTGCGGCGGAGGCTGAGCTGCCAAACGTCGCGGAAGGGATTGTAGATCAGAGAGGAGGCGTCACCCGAGGTGGGGCCAACCCCAACGATCTTCCAGTTCTTCCCGTTGTAGGAATAATAGATATTGGTGGGGTAATGCTCGTGATCCTTCTCCTCGCCGTTGGGATCGTGATAGCCGTTGGAACGGCGGACCAGCATATAGTACTGCGGATCGTTGGGGCCTGCGTTGGTATCCTTGATCACGGTGCAGTAGCCGCCCGCGCCGTCGGAAAACTTAAACACGCTACCCTCGTCGGTCCAATTGATACCGTCGGTGCTGTAGGCATAGCCGATGCCCGTGCCGAGATTATAGAACATTTCAATAATGCCCTTTTTCTCGTTATACCACATACCGCCGTGCTTGAAGTGAAAGCCATAGTCCAATCCAACGTCGAACACGGGGTTGTTTTCATAAAGGGTTGCCTGATGGTAAACGGTTTTCAGATCGGTGGAATCAATGAGAAAATCGTCCACAAAGAGCTGTCTTCCAACGTCGATATTCACCACCTCGGGGTGCATACCGCCATCGGCAATGTTGGAGAGATACGGTGCTTCAATTCCCTCGTTGAAGTTTTTGGAAACGTCCTTCGGAGGCCACACCTCGGGAAGATAGATACCGTTGTAGAGCAATCTGGGGTCCTCCTTGGGTTGATCGTTGGGTTCTCCCTCTTGAGTGGGAGCATAGGTGGCGGGGTTGCCCGCGGTTGTCTCAACCGCATCCGAGCCGCCCGAGCAGGCGGTGAGCAGAAGGGAGAGCGCCGCCAGCGCCATCGCCAGAAATCTCGTTAAGCCTTTTGCGCGCTTCATTTTGTCACCTCATCAGCCCGCGGCGGGAAGCTTGCGGAACTCGTCGAAGATCTCCACCAGCTTTTGCTCGTAAACAGGCTTTTGAGCCAGCCAGTGGTTGGAGATGTTATCGCTGCTCTCGCGGAGCTGCTTTCTCCAGTCCCAATGAGGATCCTCCATGGCGTGAGAGTACACGATTCCGAAATCCGCCCACTTCACGTCGCTGAGGAGCTGATAAACAGCCGCGTCCTCGGGAGAATCGGAATAGGTGGTTTTCAGGATCTTCTCAAAGTACATGGGAGCCACGTACTGGTAGCCAAAATAGTTCAGCAGATCAACGGTGGCAGCGGTTGCCTCCAGATCAGCCGCGATCACGGGAACCGCCTGCAGGGTTCCAACGCCGCCGGAGTAATATTCCTTCTGGGATTCATTGAGCAGCGGAATGGGCAACACGCCGTAGCGCGCCTCCATATCCACCAAACGGGAGGTGGAGCCGAAGGCATCCGCAAGGAAGAGCGCCTCAGAATTCACGAACTTGGGATACGCCCACTCGTAGTTGGTCCAATCGGTTTTCTCACCGCTTCTGAAGAACACGCCCTCGTTTTCGCGGAAGAGCTTATAGGTTTCGCCAAAGGCATTGATGGAATACTCGTTACCCAGAGCGATCTGCACCTGACCGTCAACGTCCTTTTCGGTCACGCGTACGCCAAATCCGTAGAGGAAGGGGTCGGCGCCCGCGGCGGTGCAGGAGGTTGCGAGGCCCAGGCGATCGTCCTCGGTGGTGCCGTCGCCGGTGTTATCCTTATAAACCTGCCTTACCATCTCAGAGAACTTCTCCAGCGTCCATCTGTACTCAAAGACCTCATCGTAGATATTGATGTCCGAGAAATGATCCGACATCATGTTTTTGTTGTAGAAAAGGCAGGTGGTGGAGGCAATGGTGTCGATCATCATATCGCCCGAGGCGAAGTAGGTTACACCGTTCACGGTGATCTCCTCCATCATCTTCTCGGTCCACCAGGGCTGCTGGAAATCCAGATACTCCAAGGAAGCCATGTCCTTGTAGTAGCCCTGAATCGCCATGCCCGCGCTATAGTAGCCGTGGGTGAGCAGGAGGTTGGGAGACTTACCCGCCTCAATGCTCTTGATCACCTTGTTGTTAAAGGTTTTTGCGGAGGAGCCGTACTCGCAGAATTCCCATTGGAGGAACACGCCCAAAGAGGTCTCCACGCTCATATCGCGGGAGAAATTGGCGTCGTTCACCTTTTCGCCCACCAGCGCGGGATCATAAACCTGGGTGTCGCCGGCGTACATAATGGTGATCTCGGTATCGTCGTAGCGGATACCCTCCTGAATAATGGAGTTATAAACGATCGGTCTGCCATACTCGTCGGTGGCAACGGTCATCTGATTTTGGTTCGGATTGTTGCCGCCGGTCTGCGCGGGGTTGTTGCCCTTGTCACCGCAAGCAGCAAGCACGGTGACCATCATGGCAAGCAAAAGCAAAAGAACAAGTGCTTTCTTCATTTCATTATCTCCTTTTATTTTAGCATAAGAGGCTCTGTTTTTCAAGCTCCGATATGAACGGATTAATATACCGATCAGTTG
Organism: Oscillospiraceae bacterium; assembly: GCA_015064525.1. GTDB lineage: Bacteria > Bacillota > Clostridia > Oscillospirales > CAG-272 > UMGS1865. The sequence continues at coordinate 9,179 of SVSC01000059.1, read as the reverse complement.
AAATCCTCTTGGAAGGCGCCAACCTTCTCCAGCGCCTCTCTCACAGCGGGGTAATTGACGTCTCTCACGGTCTCGCCTCTCAAGGCGGCAACGGCGGCGGTGGTTCCCGCGCCCTGACCTACCACCATGGTGTTCACCATGACACGGATCAAACCGTAGCCCTGCGCGCTGATGCTTCTGCCCGCGCCCATGATCACGTTCTCCACACCGTCGGGAATCAAAGCGCCCATCGGCACCTCAAAGCAAGCGTCTCCGGGACTCTGACAGCCCCAAGCCTTGCCCTCATGGCGGCGCTCCGCTATGACGATCAGGCACTTGCCGATAGCATCCTCCAAGGGCTCGGTGCTGAACTGATGCTGCCTGGTAAAGCGACGGCTGTTGGTGATTCCGCGGGAGAAGCGAACACCCAGATCATCGGCGGTAGAGGCAACGTAGGCATTCTCCATGCCGGGGATGTGCTTCTTCATGAAGTCAGCCACGTAGAACGCCATTTTGCGTCCCTCATGGGTGCGCTGCGTGAGAGTGTCGGCATCCAGTTGGCTCACCAGCGTGAAGCCCGTGATAATGTGAATGGTTCCGTTGGAGCGAATCCCGTGCATCTGCAGAGCATCCAAATCGGTTTCGGTTCCGAAGGTTTCGGACAGCTCGCCCGACGCAATGGCATTTTGGAAAATGCTCATCGCCTTTCCGCCGCCGTGGGGGAACAGGAAGGTTCCGGTTTCCTCATACTGACGAATGGCACCCCAAACGTCCCAATCAATATCCACCTCGGGAATATACTCCTCGGGGTTTTCGCGATAGTAGTTGACCACGCGATCCATATCCACGTTTCCGAGGCGGAACAGGAAGCTTGCTTTTCCTTCAATGATGCGGTGGGGGCAGCCCGCGTGGAACGCCAGATCGCTATCGCCCGTGGCGTCCACAAAGGTATCCGCCTCGATGTACTCCAAGCCGTTTCTTCCCGTTACCACAACGCCCTTCACGCGGCCGTCCTCGGTGATCACGTCGGAAAGAGGTGTGAAGTAGCGAACCCGAACACCCTCCCGCAGGAGCATCTCGGTCAGCACGGTCTTTGCCTTCTCCACGTCATAGATCATATGACCGCGGTGACGCTTCCAGCCCTCGCCGCCGCCTGCCTTGTTTGCCAGCTCGCAGGCGATCTCAAAGGGAATTCCCCCCACCGCCTGACTGCCGTCCGCCTTAAAAAAGCAATTGAACAGAGAGCAGCAATGACCTGCCGTTGCAACGCCTCCGGGATACCCGTTCCGCTCAATGAGCAGAGTGTCGGCACCCGCGCGCGCCGCCGCGATAGCCGCCGCAATTCCACCCAATCCGGCGCCTGCCACCAGCACCTGCGCGCGAGTGGACGCCGTTAGGGTCTTTTGATAATTCATCCGTCCGTTTCTCCTTTTTCTAAATGTTACATTCCGTTTTCCGTCAACGCCCAAAATCGCGCGAGCATACTTGCGGATTTTACATCAGTATATCACACAACGCCCTTGCCGTAAATTGTAAAATCAACATTCTATATGGAATAATCGACACTAAAAAACGCCGCCTCCGAATCGGAAGCGACGTCCTTTGGAGCCTCAATGCTCCTTTTGATACTGCGTTGGGGAAACCCCGTAATGCTTTTTGAAAATTTTAGAAAACAGCAGCGCGTCGGAGTAGCCAACCATCTCCGCAACCTGCCCCACGGTGTAGATGTGCTGATCCAGCAGAATGGTTGCCATTTGCATCCGCTTCTGCATCAGCGCCTGCTGAGGGGAGATTCCGCTGTACTTAATAAAAATTCGGTAAAGATAGCTGGGAACAATGTGGATCCGTTTGGCAATTTCGCTCACGGTAATCCCCTCGTTGTATTCATATTCAATGTAGTCCATTGCCTTGAGGTACACCGAAAAATCGTAATGGTGGATATTGGCGGGGGGACGAGGCAGGGCGCTGTGAAGCGCCAGCAGACGGTAAAAGGCGCTGATGTGCAGATAATGCTCATTCACCTTGCCAAATCTGCCGCAAACGATCTCCTCGATCACGGAAATTGCCTGATCGGCATTGGAAAAATATTCGGCAAACGGCACCACTCTCCCAAAAACCTCCCGCATCGTTTCGGTGGCGGCAGAGCCCTCAAAGGTGACCCAAAAGTGCTTTAACGGATCCTCGGCATCGCTTGTGATGGAATATTCCACGCCCGGAACCGTAAGGTAGGCATAGCCCTTTGAGATCGGAACGCCGCAATAGATTCCCTTCCCCTCCTGCACGTAGCGGAGCATATATCTTGAGGAAATCTTTTCCAGCTTTTTGTCGGGAAGCCACGCCTCGTAGCCAAAATGGGAAATATGCAAGGGTGCGCTGGGATCAACGTCGGCGTCCCCCACCAAGAGAAAACGGCAATCCTCCACCGATTCCAGCCCAAGCGGCGTGGAAATTCTGATCTGCTCGGCATTGTCTGTTCGCTTCAGATGATATAGATTCATATAGCGCCTCCTTCCCCAAGTAAACTTTCCTGCTTTTGTGTTGATTATACCATATAAAAGAATTATTTGTCAATAGAAAATTGGTAAAAAATTTGGTATAATGCAAGCAACAAAGCGTTGGAGCCCCCCCTCCATATCGCTTTCACATTCGTTTCATTTGAAAGGAGAATACCATGAAACGCTTTCTCAGCATCCTGATCGCGCTGTCTATTCTGGCAGCAAGCCTCTGCACAATGGCGCTTTCCATTGCGGCGGACGCCACCACCGAGGAAACCACTCCCGAGGCTCCCTCCGCTCCCAATTATCGCGTTCCCGTTGCGGGACTCTACGACGATAAGCTGGTGGCATACTACAACTTCCTGGGCGAAACCGCCGAGGAGCAGCTGGCAGACAAGGCTCCCGCCGGCGAAACCGACGATTTGCTCTCCGCAACCCAAGGCGTAACGATCGCCAACGGCGTTGCAACCGTTCCCTCCACCACCAAGGAGTACCTCTCCTGGGAAAGCACGGAGGGCGATATTGCCGATCTGGCAGGCAAAACCCTCTACCTTGAGTTCAACGCGGCCGGTAACGCTACTACGTACGCAACCGACCTGATCTCCTTCCACGGAAACTTCCGCTACTGGCTGGCAAAGGGCTCCACCACCGATAAGTACATATTCGGCGGCGGTATCACCGACAAGCCCACCACCGTTGGCAATAAGCTCCTTGTTGACAGCTCCACCCCCTCCAATCCCGCCAACGAATGGTACTACGTTGCCATTTCCTTTGAGCTGACCGAGGAGAAGCTGACCATCGTTGCCTACAACTCCGATAACGGCACCGACTACATTGAGTCCGTGAACGTTTACGAAAACGAGTTCAAGCCCGCGAACCTGGTTCGCACCACGGCAATGCTGATCGGTAAGGCAACCAAGAGCGTTGGCGACAGAGGTCTGTCCTTCAACCTCAACCAGCTCCGCCTCTACAACGCGGTCCTCACCGCAAACGAGGTGAGAAACCTTTCCTACGTTACCCCCGGTCAGGAGACCACCAAGCTGCCCGAAGCGGGAGAAACTCCCGACACCCCCGATACGCCCGCGGCTCCCCGCCCCGAGCGTCTCCCCATTGCCGCTCTCTACGACGAGAACCTGATCGCCTATTATGATTTCAACGGTGACACCGACGCGATCAAGAGCATGGACAAGGCTCCCGCAGGCACCACCAACGACGATCTGACGTTCTCCGACGTTGTGGCAAACAACGGAGTTGCCTACGTTTCCAGCGCCAAGGGCTCCTATCTTGCCATTGCCACCAAGAGCGGCGACACCGCCGATTTGGCAGGCAAAACCATTTACCTCGTGTTCACGGCAACCGGCTTTGCCGATCCCTACTCTGCCGATCTGATTTCCGCGCAAAAAACGGTTCGCTACTGGCTCAATAAGGGTAGCGGTGACGACAACTTCAAGTTCGGCGGCGGAATCGGAGCTTCCCCCACCGCCGCAGGCTACAAGCTCTCCACCAACGCGGCAGCTCCCACCGCTCCCTCCGATATGTGGTACTACGTGGCTCTCACCTTTGAGATGACCGAAACCGAGCTGGTGATCACCGCCTACAACTCCGCGGACGGTAAGGAATACGTTGCCACCACCGACACCTTCGTTGGTGATCAGAAGCCCGCAGACCTGGCGCGCGTGTCCGCTCTGATCTTCGGTAAGGCTGCCGCCACCACCGATGACCGCGGCATTTCCTACTACTTTGATGAGATCCGTATCTACGATAAGGTTCTGAGTGCCGAGGAGGTTGCAAATCTGGTTTACACCGTTCCCGGTCAGGCAACCAATCTGCCCCAGCCTCCCGTTGATAGCGACGATCCCACGATTCCCGACACTCCCACCGGTGAGGTGAATCCTCCCGCAACCAATGAGCCCACCAATGAGCCTACCAATGAGCCCACTGCTGAGCCCTCCAAGCCCACCGCGGCTCCCACTACAGAGAAAACTCCCACCGTTGAAAACACGCCCACTACTGGAACCCCCGCAACAACGGAGAACAACTCCAACGGCGGCAAGAGCGGGTGCGGCGCAATGGTTGCTCCTTTCGCGCTGATCACCGTGGTTGCCGCAGGCGCCGCAATGATCGCTCGCAAGAAGGATTGATTCAACCGAGCAATACCTATGATCCATTGAAAGAAACGACCGTCCTCAACGCCGAAAGCGTTTTGGACGGTCGTTTTGTCTACAATACGAGGAGCCGTCTCAAAGCAGAACGGCTCCTCTCGTTCCTCACATCGCGGCGGAAAGCGACTGCATCACGCCGCCAACCCGATACATGAGCTTGCTCGCGTATCTTGTTGCTCTCGCAAGTCTTGCCTGTCGGCTGTTCCACGCCGCCCACGCGCCAATGCCCAGCACGGCAAGTCCTCCCGCCGCAGCAAGCATTCCGTAAACCGTTTTTTTCTCCATTCCATCCGCATCCTTTCCTTTCGGTTTCGCTATCAGTATGCCCGCGGCGCCATGAATCATTCCTTCCAATTTTTTTATTTTTTGAGGCTCTCCTCCTCGCGCCTCCGCTGTCGCTCCAAAAGAATTCCGATCACCAAAAGTCCCCTGCGGTGAATGCGGTAGCCCGTTCTGCGGGAAACTCCCAAAAGATCCGCCGCCCGCTCCACGCTTTCCCCGCGAACGTAATGATAATAGAGCATCAGCTTTTCCCGCCCGTTACGCAGAGAGCCGATCAGCTGCTCCACCTCAAACATTCGCGCTCGCCAGAACGCCTCGTTCCCCATCAGAACGTCCTCGCATCGGCAAAGCTCCTCAAAAGCCTTTGCCCGCTTCCGCTCGTACCGTTGCAGATGCAGCATATCGGCGCACATCCGATATCCGCTCAAATAGTCCCTTGCCGCCTCCGCGCGGCTCCGCTCCAATGCCTGATCCTCGGTCATACCATCCTCACTCCGCGCCAACAATTTGATGAATCAAACCAAGAGAACGGTAGATCTCATTGCTCTCGGTTTCGCATATCCGAATTAAATTTTCCAAATCCGCGCTTTCCACGCACTCCTCGCAATACGGTTTTCCGTTCGACCGATAGTATCCCTCACCAATCAGAATCCGATTCCCGCATTCCTCACATCGGGTGGTAAAATCCTCCTCGCAATTGGAATACAGCGGTATGTTTTCCCAATTCTCATTGTTTTTTCGCATTTTCATCCCTCCTTTTGATCTTTTTTGAAAAAGCCTGTTGACATTTGCTCGAAAATCTGTTACAATGTCTTTGTGTGAAATTATTATAACGCATTTCCGAACTATTGTCAATATGTTTTTTCGGTTTTCCGTAATATTCAGCGCTTTGCACAATCGCAAACGCCGGATTTGGTGAGAAAAAGATAAAACGGCAAAGAAAGGAGCCTTCGGTTCATGGAATTTTCTCGCTTTGAACAGCTGCTCAAATCTCACGGGGTAACGGTCTATCAGGTTGCCAAGGCAACGGGGATCGCCGCCTCCACCCTTTCGGATTGGAAAAACGGACGCTCCACCCCCAAAGCGGATAAGCTGGCGCGTATCGCGGAATATTTTTCTCTCAGTCTGGATCAGTTCATGGGAACCGAGGGAGGGGTTCGCGAGGCAGAAAGCTCCTACCGCACCCTTCGCGCCAGCAAGATGGTTCCCGTGATCGGCGTGATCCGTGCGGGCGCCCCCATTGTGACCAACGAAACCCTTCTCGGCATGGAATTTGCCGACGTGGAGGACGTGGAGGACTACTTCTATTTGGAGGTCTGCGGCGACAGCATGAAGGACTGCGGCATTGTGAACGGCACCTACGTGCTGTTCCGCAAGCAACAGTACGCCCGCAACGGCGACATCGTTGCCTGCCTGGTGGACGGTGAAAGCGCCACCGTGAAGCGCTTTGAAAAAAAGAACCACCGCATCGTCCTCTCGCCGGAAAACGAAGCCTACTCCCCCATTGTCCTCACCCCCGAGGACTTTGAAACGGGGCGCTCCCGCATCCTCGGCGTTGCCGTGGAGGCGAAAACCAAATTCTGATCTCCCGAAAGGAGCGTAGCCATGTACGCAATTACAGTCAGCGAGCTTTCCCTCAGCTTCGGTGCCACTCCCATCTTGGATAAGGTATCCTTCGCTCTGGAGGAAACCGACCGCCTCGGCATCATCGGCGTGAACGGATGCGGCAAATCCACGCTGTTCAAGCTGATCACGGGGGAATTGGAGCCCACCGAGGGCAGCATTTTTCTTTCCAAGGGCAAAACCGTGGGCATTCTCACCCAAGAGGGCGCCTTCAGCTGCGACGACGAGGAGCAAACCGTTCTCGATCTGATCTACCGCGCCTTTCCCCACCTGCTTGCCGCCGAGGCGCGGCTGGCGGAATTGGAGCGGGATCTGAAGGGCGCGGATCCCCGCGTGATCCGTGAGTACACCGATCTCCACGATGCCTTCGTGCGGGACGGAGGCTTGGAATTTCGCGGTCGGTGTATCTCCATTCTGCGAAAGCTGGGCTTCGACGAGTACGCCGACAGCCAAAAAATCTCCACCCTGTCGGGCGGTCAGCGCACTCGCTTGGCGCTTGCCGTTCAGCTCTCCCGCGAGCCCGATATTCTGCTTCTGGACGAGCCCACCAACCATTTGGACATTGCCACCCTTTCCTGGCTGGAATCCTTTCTTTCCAACTACAAAAAGTGCTTCATGGTCATCTCCCATGACCGCTATTTCCTTGACCGCGTGACCAACAAGACCCTTGCCATTGAGAACCGCCACGCCAGGCTCTATCAGGGCGGCTACACCAAAAGCATGAAGCAGCGGGAGACCGACCGTGAAATTGCCGAGCGTCATTGGAAAAACCAGCAAAAGGAGATCGCGCGGCAGGAGGCTTATATCGCGCAACAGCGCGCCTGGAACCGCGAGCGCAATATCATTGCTGCCGAGAGCCGACAAAAGCTGCTGGACAAAATGGAGCGGGTGGAGCGTCCCGAAAACGCACCCAAGGGAATCAAGCTGCGCTTTTCCGAAGCGCTGGCATCGGGCAATGACGTTTTAGAGGCAAGAGGACTTACCATGGGCTTTCCCAACCGTCCTCTTTTCCGTGATCTTTCCTTTTTGGTGAAGCGCGGCGAGCGGGTGCTGATCATCGGTCCCAACGGATGCGGAAAGTCCACCCTCATCAAGCTGATCCTCAGCCAACTTTCCCCAACCGCAGGCGTGCTTTCCCACGGCTACAACGTGGAGGTTGGCTACTACGATCAGGAAAACCAGAATCTCACCCCCGAAAACACGGTTTTGGACGAGCTTTGGAATGCCTACCCCACCCGCACAGAAACCGAGATCCGCCAGGTGCTTGGAATGTTCCGCTTTACCGGAGAAACGGTGTTCAAAACCGTTTCGGTTCTCAGCGGCGGTGAAAGAGCCCGCCTCACGCTTGCCAAGCTCATGCTCTCCCGCATGAATCTTTTGGTGCTGGACGAGCCCACCAACCATCTGGACATGAACTCCCGCGAGGCATTGGAGGAGGCGGTTGCCCTGTTCGACGGCACCGTGATCACGGTTTCCCACGACCGTTACCTTATCGACAAGCTGGCAACCCGCATTTTGGAATTGAAGCCGGGGGCCTGCTTTGCGGGGGATCTGCTGGACTATCGCGTGGAGCATCCGGGCAGAGGCTACACCGAGTTCATGGAATACAAAACCGCGCGGATCAGCGAGCGAGAGCCTGCCCTCGCCGCAACCCTCCCATCCACCGCCCCTTCCGCCACCTCCAACAAGGAGCAATACCTGAAGCAGAAGCAGGCGGCATCCGATGCAAGACGCAAGAAGGCGAGAATGGAAAAGCTTCAAAAGGAGTGCGCCGAGCTGGAAAAGCGGATTGAGGAGATTGATGCCGAGCTGTTTGGCGATGCCGCCGCAGACTACCTTCGCGCCGCCGAGCTGGACGCCGAAAAGGCTCGGGCAGAGGAACGGCTGATGGAGATCTACGAGGCGTTGGAGGATTGCGAATAATTACAATCGGGAGCGGCAAAGGCTTTGCGCCTCTGCCGCTCCCGATTTTTCGGCGCTGCAGCAACGCTTCCCTCGAAAAACCACAAAAAACCAAGGCAAACGGGAATTATTTCGCAAAACCTATTGACCAAACGCGCTCTTTTTGGTATAGTATATATAGTATCGTATAAGCTATGTCATCTTTGCGTCATCGTATCAGCAAATCCCCCATCTTTTAACGTAACGAGAGGACACCCCTCATGAACTTTCTTGAAAGGCTACGCGAGGAGAACCCCGCCGTTCGGTTTCTCATTCGCGCCCAAAGCACCGTGTACTACCCTATTCTGTTTGCCGCCCTCTGCGTCTGCTCGGGGCTGGGGAACCGTTGGGTCTACCTCCCCATTCTGTGGCTTCTGACCGCCACCGTTGTCTTTTCCGCGCTTTTTTCTACCGACAATAAGCCCCTGCTGGTTCCGATCATGCTGGCGTATTACGCCCTTGGAAGCGACGCCGAAACCACCGTCTATAACGACACTGCGTTGGGCTATCTTCAATCCTTTCACATCGGCGCCTTTGTTCAGATCTGCATCTGCGGCGTGATTATGGCAAGCGCCTTGATTTATCGGCTGGCGCGGGACGGATCCCTGAAGCGCGCCTTTCAAAAAAGAGGGCTTTGCGCCTCGGGCTTTCTGGCGATCGGCGTCACGTTTCTGCTGAATGGCGCCTTCAGCGGACG